>CAZXVU010000030.1:0-20869 GCA_964644465.1 uncultured bacterium | reverse complement strand
TCTTGAACAAACATATTTACCTCCATGAAATATTTATTTCGCCTTATTTATAACAGATAACAACGTAATTAACAAAACGAACTAAAAAGTATAGATATAGTAAATTTTTGTTATGTTAATGCAAACACAGAAGATGCTTAAAATAAAACGATTGAGAAATTAAAAAGATTGGTTAGAAGTAAGAGAAGAAGAAACGCCCCCCATCCTGCATGCGCTAAGCGCATGGGATGCCCTCTCGGCAAAATTGCTTTCGCAATTTTGTCCTACCGGGCCGGCGATTCGCCCGGTTTTTGCAAAGCAAAAACATCGGGCTTCATTCGAATCCCTCTACGCAAAGCCAAACTTTTGGCTTTGCTCCTCTCCGGAATTTTTCGGAGAAAAATTCGGAGAGAGTGGGATTCGAACCCACGAAACGCTTTCACGTTTACACGCTTTCCAAGCGTGCTCCTTAAGCCACTCGGACATCTCTCCGCAAAAAAACTCGTAAAGAATACTCAATTCCCTGTTTAGCCGCAATCTCGAGCTTTATTCTAAAATTTTACACATCTTGCATTATATAGGAGAAACGACGATAGTTTTACCGAAAGATTATGATTAAAAAAATATTTATCCTTTCAGCACTTCTTTTGTGCTTCAGCTGCGGCAAAAGCCCCACAATCCCAGAAGGCGAGCGAAAACCCCTAGTTTTGGTGAGCATCGCTCCTTATCAATTTTTGGTAGATAGGATTGCGGGAGGCGCCGTGGATGTCAAAACAGTGGTTCCTCCGGGAGCCAACCCGCATGCATTCGAGCCCACTTCGTTACAAGTCACTGAAATGGCCCGTGGGCAATTGTGGTTCCGGATTGGAGAGCCCTTCGAAGAAAAAATCCTTCCAATCATTCAAGGAAGAAATAAGAATTTTGTAGCGCAAGACCTGAGAGAAGGGATTTCATTGATCGAGGAAGGGCATGCCCTTGCCTGCTCCCATTGCAGCATGGACCATTTCGACCGGCATATATGGCTTAGCCCAAAATTGGCTTCCATACAGGCTGAAGGGATCGCTAGAGTGCTCGGTGAAAAATTTCCTGAACAAAAGGATTTTTTTACAGCAAATCTAAAAGAACTTCAGACAGAGCTATCAGGTTTAGACGTGGAAATTGCAGCCCTTTTAGAATCGGTCAAAGAGCGTGTGATTTTGGTCTCCCATCCCGCATTTGGATACTTTTGCAAAGACTATGATTTCGAACAACTCTCTGTCGAATATGAAGGAAAAGACCCCAGACCTAAGCATCTGGAACAAGTGTTACAAAAAGCGATATCCCACGGTGCAGAACTCGCTCTTGCTTTGCCGCAATACAATAACAAAGGCGCTCAGCTCATTGCCGAAAAACTTCATGTCCCCGTACATTTAATCGACCCTTATTCTCCTGACTATTTTGAGACCCTGCGCAAATTAGCAAACCTGATTGCAGATCCTTACGAAAGCCCGGTCAAATGAATGCAGAAAAATTTAGCCATTGAATTAAACCAAGTCTCTTTCGGGTACGAAAGCGTACCTGTTTTACAAAGGATCGACTTGCAAATTTTTCGGGATGAATTCATCGGCATCATGGGACCCAACGGCGGAGGGAAAACCACCTTCTTAAAACTCTTGATGGGCTTCCTTTCTCCCACGAAGGGAAAAGTTACGATTTTTGGGAAAAAGCCTTCTCAGATCAGGACGAAAATTGGATACGTTCCTCAAGTTTTCCGCACAGACCGTGATTTTCCGATCACTCTTTTAGAACTCGTTCTTTTAGGCGCTCTTTCACAAAGCTCTTTCTTCGGCACAATCCCTCCTGCAATGAAAGAAAAAGCGCTCTATTTCATTGATTTGCTAGGTCTGACTTCTCATAAGCACAAGCTTTTTGGATCTCTTTCCGGCGGACTCGCCCAACGCGCATTGCTTGCCCGCGCTCTTCTCTCCGACCCCGACCTTCTTCTTTTGGATGAGCCTACTGCCAATATCGACCCTGCGTCCAGCACGATTCTTTTTGATCTCCTCCAGGAATTAAAAGGGGAAAAAACAATCCTTATTGTCACACATGATCTTCGCACAACCATTGAACGGGTCGACCGCGTCCTCTGTTTTCAGGGACAGGTAAACTCTTATTTGCCCAAAGATGTATGCGAGCATTTTGCGATGGGCCTCTATCATACTCCGCTACTTTCCCCTAAAATAGGTGCCGATGTCCTTCAGCTTGTTCATTGACAATAGTTTTTTGCAGATGGCCCTTTGGGCTGGACTTCTGGTGTCCGTAGCAAGCGGCGTCATCGGATCCTTTGTCGTTGTCAAAAGGATCGCATTTATAGCGGGCAGCATTTCCCACTCAGTCCTCGGCGGAATGGGGCTTTGCCTTTTTCTCCAACGCACTTACAACATTTCATGGCTCGATCCTATCTTAGGCGCTTTTGCCGGAGCTATTTTATCCGCTTTATTGATCGGCTGGATCCATCTCAACTATCGGCAGCGGGAAGACGCAGTGATCGCGGCCATTTGGTCGACAGGGATGGCTATAGGCGTTATTTTCTTGTCCCTGACACCAGGAACAAACGTCGAACTACTGAATTTTTTATTTGGCAATATTTTATGGGTGAACTCCAAAGATCTTCTGATGTTGGCAGCCCTCGATATCGCCATCCTTGCGACCGTCGCCCTCTATTACCGCCGCTTTCTGGCCATTTGTTTTGATGAAGAGCAAGCTTTGCTTCAAGGCGTGGCTGTCCGCCGCCTATATCTTCTTCTTTTAAGCCTTGTAGCGATCTCCATCGTCCTTTTGATCCAGATCATCGGTACAGTCCTTGTGATCGCTTTGCTGACGATCCCAGCCACGATGGCAGGCCTTTTTACCCGCCAACTCCATGTAATGATGGGGACGGCTGTTGTATTTTGCGCCCTTTTCTGCTTCTTCGGACTCAGCACAGCTTATTCTTTAAATTGGCCCCCGGGAGCCACAATCGCACTTTCTGCTGCCGCAGCCTATCTTCTTTCGCTCCCTCTAAAAAAGAAATTTTTTCGTTTTAGAAGATCCTGAACCTATCTTCTTATTAACTATTGACAATCGCCCCCCTTTTGCATTAATATTTTTGGCAATTATTCTGGAGGAATCATGTACGCTATTATTGAGACCGGTGGAAAACAGTACCGGGTCGAAGAAGGTGACGAACTCGACGTTGAGCTCTTAGGTTCTGAAGGATCGGTGAAATTCGATAAAATCCTATTAGTCCACGACGGCAAAGCTGCAAAAATTGGCGCTCCTCATTTAGAGAAATGCGCTGTTCACGCTGAAGTCATCGGGCAGACCAAAGGACCTAAGGTCATCGCCTTCAAATATAAGAAATGTAAGAATTACAGACGCACTGTTGGCCACCGCCAAAAGTATTCCCGAGTGAAAATTACGAAAATTTCAGCTGCATAAATTGGAGATCTGTCATGGCACATAAGAAGGGACAAGGTTCGACTCGTAATGGTCGTGATTCCAAATCACAAAGGCTTGGCATCAAGGCGACTATGGGACAATTTGTCACAACTGGCAGCATTCTCGTAAGACAATGCGGCACAAAGTGGCATCCTGCCAAAAACGTTGGAGTTGGAAAAGACTTCACCCTGTACGCCCTCATTGATGGCGTAGTTTCATTCCGAAAAGGTGCGAAGACCTACGTCTCCGTCCTACCAGCACAGTAAAGCCCATTCATGTTCGTCGATACAGTGACTTTATCTTTATCGGCGGGCAAGGGCGGCAACGGCGTCATAGCTTGGCGCCGTGAAAAATTCATCCCCAAAGGCGGGCCAGCAGGCGGCGACGGCGGCAATGGCGGCTCGATCATTCTCGAAGCAGATCCCCAAGTCCCTTCTCTTGAAAATTACAGAAATCGGCGCATTCTCAAAGCGGAATCAGGCATGCCTGGCGGCCGCAATGAGTGCACTGGGAGAAACGGGAAAGACCTCGTCTTAAAAATCCCTCTTGGAACTCTTGTCAAAGACGCAGTGACTAAAGAGATCCTCTACGATTTTACGGAAAAAGGACAAGTCTGGGAAATCTGCTCCGGCGGCAAAGGCGGCAAAGGTAACGCCCGCTTTAAAACGCCCACGCACCAGGCTCCTTTCGTCTGTACTGAAGGTACGGCTGGCGAGGACAAAGAAGTTGAATTAGAATTGAAGTTGATTGCAGACGTAGGTTTGGTGGGAATGCCGAATGCCGGAAAATCAACACTCATTTCCAAGCTCGCTTATATTAAAGTGAAAATTGCCCCTTATCCGTTCACCACGCTTCGCCCGAATCTTGGAATTGTGCAATTCGATCAATTTTCACGCATGCTGATCGCCGACATCCCAGGGATCATCGAAAATGCGCATGCAAACAAAGGCCTTGGCTTTGCATTTCTACGGCACATCGAAAGAACCTCTGCTCTCGTTTACTTGATTGAATTAGCCGCTTATCAAGAAAGGGATCCTTATGAAGAATTCCTGATGCTGCGCCGAGAATTAGAAGCGTACAATCCTGCCATGTTGGAAAAACCGTTTCTCGTCGCGCTCAATAAAATCGATCAGGAAACGGCTCCCGAACTAGCTGCCTCTTTCCGTTCCCGCTATACATTCGATCCTTCAAATCTCTTTGAAATCTCTGCAAAAGAAGAGATTGGTCTTGCCCCGCTTAAAGAAGCGATGAGACGTACACTGAAACCGCCTAATAACTTAGAATCATCCCAAGATTGTATCGGGAATGAGTTGGGTTTATAAAGCCTCGATGCCAAAGCTGAAAGCCGTAATCGAAGCGAAAGGTGAAAAAACGGTCCATTTGATAGCGGATGCCGGGACCGGCAGAAGCAAGAGTCTTAAATGCATGTTCCCCTGGAGCCAATTGGTGATTGCGGCCTAGTCCGTAGTCAAAGAATCCAATCAGATACAATTCGTCCGTCAATTTGCAATAGTTCAAATTCCTCATAGGGCTAAAATGCTTGGTTTCGATCTCAACATTGATGACCGCGCCATTGTCCAGATTGAGCGACCTTTCTTCAAATCCGCGCACCGCGTCATAGCCAGTCATTGTCAATTGTTCGCTGGGAAGTAGATTTGCGCTCGAATATTGTCCCACAATATCGTACGTCAACCACCAATAGTTGAAATTCCGAGCAAATGAATGGGAAGCTCTTCCATAGACATATTGGCAGTCAGCGCCGAAGCGGAATTTTTGATAGGCCTCATTGCTATTGCTATGAGTGAAACTTCCAGGATTGCCGAAAACTTCTGCTACAAAGGTCATTTTCTGTCGTTTATCGCGGAATCCAAGCTCGTAGCCGAGCATGAATTGGCTGATATCAGTTGTCCCATTGAAAATACGGGACCTGGAAAAGAGGAGATTGTTATTTGTCTCTTTGAAGTCGTAGCCGATGACAAATTCCTGCATGACAGATTGACTGAAAAAGAGAGGAATCCTGTATCTTCCGTCTGCTTGCCAAGCATACCCTTTATTTTTGAAATGAGGGCCAAAGTCTGGTTCGATATGGGAATATCCTCCGTAAAACACGAAGATATGTCTCCAGGGCATTGGCATTCTCGCAGAAGCAGTGTGAGAGTAAAAACGGTTCCAATTAGGCGCGAAGGTAAACTGATAGGAAATTTGACCGTCCCTTAAAACAGACTTGCCGAAATTAAATCCGAAGAATAATCGAGTGCGGCCTGTTGCAGAAGTTCCTGTATCATCTCCCCCCATGTAAACGCGGTAGGGCCAACGATCGGTAGAAACCAATTCAATATCGGTAGTTCCAGGATAAGCTCCAGGTGTGAAAACAGCATCGGTGCGGCGGAAGGGATTCAAATTGAGCCATGCGATATCTTCGAATACTTGTTTCGTATTGATGGGAGAACCAGGCTCTGAGCGGATCGCCTCGCATAACCATCGGCTCGGGAAATAGCAATTGCCAAGCGTGCGCACTTCGCCCAATGTCGCCTCATCGACGACGATCTGCAAAACACAGCGAGTGAGCTCTTGCCGAGGCACAGTAACAACGACGAACGGGTAATTGCGCGATTGATAATATTCGACGATCTTCTCTCTGATTTCCCAAATGGATCTTTGGGTCAGGGGCTTGCCGATGTAATCTCTGTACAAATGGCAAAGAAAAGGAGAATTCTCTTCTAAAAGGCTGACTCCTTGGACAGCAATGCCATCAATCTCATCGATGGGTTCATTCCGCACATTGTCCCAGCATCCATGAATCAAAATCCCTCTGAGCTCATCGATCAAACAGCCGCATTCTACATCGGAGAGAGGATATGCATAATGCTCTTGTCCCCAAAAAGAGACTGTTAGAGAAAGCGCGAGGAGAATCTTGCGGATCACTGCTGCATCTCCCGAGTTTCTAGCTCGATCAGCCAGCTCAGCATAGCGGGAGACCTCCAAAAGGGGCTGAATTGAAATTCTTCATAGTAATCGGTGATTCTCGAAGGGTCGCCAGACATCGTCGACTTCAGGAAATAGCGATGGGAATGCCCTATTCCAAAACGGGGCCTCATCGTCTTTTCCGCACATTTTAGATTCATACAGTGCAAAGAACGAAAAAATGCATCGCGAGCCACCAAAATGGAAAATTCTTGCTCCCAGATTCTTTCAGGGATCAAGCTTTGAAGTTGGATCAGCGCATCAACAGCAGCTTCAACTTTTGGGAGTTCATTCAATGGATCCTCTGTATGATCGAAGCTAAAAAAAGGAATTGCGCGGCTGACGCCTCCGACAAGGAATACTCTTCCATTTTTTTTCTCCACGCCTGTAGCTTCAACTCGTTCAGTGGTATTGATCGCCAAAGCGTATGCATTATGATTGAGGTCTTTTTTTGAAGAGAGAGCTGGACGAATCATTACTTTAGGATGGTCCAGAGACGAGAGAAGAATTTCATCTCCCGAAATCATGCAAGCCTCACTGGTGCTTCCAATCAATTGCCCTTCGTTTTCAACATCAGGTCCTATGAGGAAAAGAGGACCGTCGTGGGAGCGGATGATCCCTTTATTCACGACAGAAGAGTCTCCCCCATTTTTAAAAACAAAATCGTGTCCTTCCAGGAAGTTTTTATCGTCCAAATGAAACGCTGCGAATAAAACACTCGCGCAATCGACGACTCCAGTAGCTCCTACAAGGACGCCATGAGGATTCACCAAAAAGATTTGGCCATTTCCTTCCAATTTTCCATAAATTTCGCTGAGATTCGGACCTAGGACTTTATTTAAGAGAACCGCATTTTTGCCGGGTTGGATGAAGCGTGTGAGTTCCTGCTCATCAATGGAAAAATCTTGCCACTCGACAATCGCTTTTTCACTGGTTTGCAAAACATCGAGCATTCCCTCTTCCGGCCGCACAAAAGAAACGCTTCCATAAGAAACGGATTCTCCAGACGGATTCGCATGCAGAAGAAAAGGAAGAAAAACAAAGAATAAAATCCTGCGCATCACCCGACTATAGCAAAATTTTGATATTAGACAAGAGAACGCAGGGCATCAAAAAAGAGGGCCAGATCCTCATCGCTTACAGATGCGTGAAGAGAAATGCGAATCCGGTTTAAACGTTGCGTGGTGTAAATTTTCCGCTCCATGAGTTTCTTATGGATTGCTTCTGCATTTGGATGATCAAAAGCGATGATGCCAGCGTGACGTCCTGAGGCAATAGGAGGACATCCCAATTTGGCAAGCTCTTTTTGTTCCTTTTCTACCAGATGCGCAATCCGCTCATAGATCTTTTTCCAGCCGATATGTTTCATGGTTTCAATCGCTGTTGCAAGCCCTACAAATGCGGCAAGATCGACATAGCCCGGTTCAAATCGCTTTGCGCCATCGGCAAATTCGTAATCTTGCGCTAGCAAATCGGGCAAAGGCTTAACATTGCCCCACCCCATTTGAGGAACGGCTAGTTCAGGAATAAGTCTCTTTTTGAAATAGACAAATCCGGTGCCGATGGGTCCAAAAAGCCACTTCTGCCCTCCCGAAGCTAAAAAATCACAATCCCAAGATTTTACATCGACCGGAATGGCGCCCACAGCCTGGATGGCATCGACGGACAACAGTACATTATTGGCATGGCAAATTTTTGCAATCCGCTCAATGTCATGTCTTCTTCCATCCCAAAAAGAGACTGCGGAAACTGCGACAAGACGGACATTCGAGAGATCGAACCCTTCCAGCTGCTTGGAAAAGGGAACATTCCGCTCCGGTTCTATCGCCTCTGTGATAACGCCTTTCTCTTCCAGGTTGTCCCACACGAACCGGTTGGATGGGTATTCATCAGAAGGATAGAGGATCCTATCCCCTTCTTTCCATCTCACAGCGCCTGCAATCAGCGATAGCCCGCTCGAGGTGCTGTTTGTAAAGGCGATTTCATCTGTCGAAGCTCCGATCAATTCAGCAATAACTTTTCGAGTATGTTCTTGATGATGGATCCATGCGTCGCGATGGAATTCAAAAGGCTCCATCCCCTCTTCAACGAGGGCCTGTATTTTTCTTGCTGCAGGCTCTAGCAAAGGACCAGTCCTTGCATAATTGAAATAGATGCGGTCCTTGATGCCAGGGAGTAAATTGCGTAGTTCTTTCATATTAGGGATGTATAGCAACTAAAAAAAAAGGTCTCAATCTCTAAAAATTTTGCGGAATTCAATCTTCTCTCCGCAAAGAACATAGGCGATATTATTCACTCCTTTCGTGTTTTCAAGAAGATTCACATAATATTCTGCGTATTCTTCGACAGATACACTTTCTTCCGGAGTTTTCAGACCTAAAAATGTTAAGTCTGCAACTTGAGATTGAACAACGAAATTGGAGAAAAACTTTTCTTCAGGATCTACTACGGGAGCAAATTCTAGATGATTAATTCTCAATTCAGATCGCAACTTATCGAATTGTTCGTAAAGTTTTGTCTTTTGATTTTCATCCTTTGCAATCATTTTTATACAAATTTTTGCTCGGGGCCATAATTTGCTCTGCTGTAAAAGATAGGCCAATGCGAGACAAAGCTCGAAATTTCCTGGATATTTTCCCCTCCACCACAGATTAATCTGTTTACCTTTCCGAGTAGGGTCTGAAAACAAGTAGTCTTTTATGGAGTCGTCTTTCAAAAGTACGATGTTTTTATGCTGCGCATGAATATCGAATAAAAGACGAACGAACGTTTTTACTTCGGCGCGCTCGGATACCCCCAAGAAAATTGTATTTGGCCTGAGCAGTCCAAATCCATAATTTCGGATCATCTGGTCACTGCCTATTGAAGGCGTCGAACATACATTTAGATGTAAATGTGACGGAATCTTAAATCCTTGCAGATCTTTTTTTAGATTCTCATAGATCTCTTTTGCTCCTTCGCTGGATGCTACATTTGCACCAAAAGTGAGAAATCCTTTTCCCTGATTGAGCGCATGGGAGAAAAAGGCTAGATTCTTCTGCACAGCAGGAGTATCAAAGAGAGTCAGAATATGAGGTCTCCAGCTCTTAGCACTTGCTTCGAAATTGCTGAGCTTGATTGTCCCTTTATGAACAAAAAATGAAAAAATACTGTGTTTCAGATCGTCCCAATTTCCTTTGATTTTACGTTTTGCGGTCCAAATACAAAATATTGAAACAAGACCAATTACAATGAAAGCTGCTCCTGGATTGATCATAAACATGGCGATTAAACACCCAATAGCTCCTGTTAAAGAGATGAGCCAATGGATTCGAAGAGTTGGCCTCCAGCTAGGGTTCTGCATAAACGATTCAAAAAAAGCGATGAAATTGATCAAACCATAAGAAATTAAGCAAGACATAGTAAGCATCGGAATGATCTGATCGATATCTGTTCCAAGCGTCAGAATCATTCCCAAAATAAAGACTACGATTGTGGCAATGCGCGGCTGATTGGTGGGTCCAAATCCTTTCGCTAAAAAATTCGGTAAAATCCCATCTTTTGCTACTGCTTGAATCACCCTGGGTCCTCCCAAGATAGCCCCTAATGCGCTGGATAAAGTGGCTGCCCAAATTCCAATGATGATCAGGTAGCCGACTTTTGAAGTGTAATAGAGGATAAAAGGATACGATCTTAACAGCTCTGGAGAGACAAAACTGGAAAGGAATAGAGCGATGCTCAAATAGACTGTATAAACAACAGCAATAGCTCCCAAGGTTCCAATGGGAAGAGAGCGGGAAGGGTTCCTAAGATCCCCTGACAATGACATACCGCTTTCGATACCCGTCATTGCCGGGAAAAACATGGCAAAAGATCCCCAGAATGTAAGAGTCGCCGCTTCAGATGTAGAGACAAGAGTTTCTGAAGGAGGAGTTCCTCCTAAAAATATAGATCCGATCGAAACTGCTAAACTGATAAAAATAAAAAACTGGGTTTTTAGAGCAAAATCAGTCGAGACATAGGAAATGAGTATAAGCATTGTCAAAGTACCAGCCTTAAGAAAAGGCAGTGCTGCAAAAGGAAAAAATTCATAGAGAGAAAGAGAAAAGCCTGTTACGCAAAGTGAAATCGAGCAAAGCTGGGAAATGCAGCTTAATATTCCTAAGGCGCTGCCGAATTCGATGCCTAATGCCCTGGAAATTAGATAATAAGCCCCGCCTCCGCTCATTCTCATGTTCGATACAATCGCCGAAAGAGACAATCCAGTAATAAAAAGCAGAAGGGCAGAAAGGGTTATAATAATGCTCATTTGGACAATACCAGCGTGTCCTAATACCCATCCAAGACGTAAAAACAAAATAACGCCAATCATTTGGAGAACATTTGGAATAAAGACACCAGCCATTGTCCCAAATTTTCCGTCTACATTTTTTTTGAACATCATATTCCATTTTTTTTGGGCTTAATTTAAATGATTTTGAAATTTGAATGTACTATTTCTTATTATTTAGGGAGCCATTCTTTACGTGGCGGGCTGAAAACTTCGATAATCATGCTATCTTCCAACACTTCGCAATTGTGTTTAACATTTGAGGGAATTAAAAGAGCGTCCCCTTCTTTCAGCAAATAGGATTCTTTGCCAATCGTAAACCGAACGGCGCCGCTCAAAACCATAGTGAGCTGTTCATTGACATGGCTATCGCCAAGAGCGGTGTGCCCTTTTTTGACTCTATGTTCTACGAACATCAATTTCTCTCCCGAAATAATGCGGCTTGAAACATTCGCATTCAGAGGATGAAAAGGCATATTGAAAAAAGAAAAAAACTGGGCTGTTTCCATTCACTTTATCCTATCCAAATGCAACACATAGTCTACTCTGCCAAATGAAACGTTCCTAAAGTTTCTGTCTCCATTTCGACAGCATTGCCATCAGGCCCAAAGGTAAAAGTCACTAATTGATGTCCCGCATTGATCGAAGGCCACTGCAATATGAAAGTATCATTGCTCCAATGCGTCAAGCTGCCGGTCCAAGTGCCAGCTTTTAAGCTTAACTGCTCATCCCGTATTGAAATCGCGAAAATTCCATACAACTCGTTTTCAAATTTGCCAACGTATTGTTCCAGATTATGTGCCATTGGCAGAGGATTTTCAGCCTTTTGCAGTTTGATCATATCCGCTAGTTTCTGCTCTTTTTCATCGATTTGTTGTTCGAAATCATCGCTATCTGAGCCCAGATACATCTCCAAAAATTTAGCGCGGAGAAGCTCCGGCAAAAATGTGAGATTGAGATTGGCGAATATCGCAATCCCAAGTTTTAGATCTGGAATCAACGTGACAAGAGTGCGGACTCCATCTAAGCCTCCCCCCTTTTCCACGATGAATTTCCCTCTGTACTGATAGTTATTCCATCCGAGTCCATAAGCAAAACTAGAGGTCTCTGTGATCGGAAAAGTCTCAGTAAATGAAACCTCTCCTACCATCGAGGGAAGATGCATTTGTTTGACTGTCTCGGCTTTAAGTATGTGTTTTCCTTCAAAAGTTCCCTCATTGATTTGCATGATCATCCAATTGGCCATATCTCTAGCTGTCGAGGTCACTCCGCCGGCTGCCGGAAAAGCCTTTGATGTTTCCCAGGGAACGACTTGAATCGTCCCATCAATTTCGGCGTGAGGATAGGCGACATTCTGCAGATCGAGATTGGAAGAAAATCCAGAGCGATTCATTTTTAGGGGCCGCATCAGTGTTTTTTTGATCGCATCTTCGCAAGAACTGTTTGCAAGCTTTGCCAACAGCTCTCCCGCAACAAAAAAACCTACATTGGAATAAAATGCTTTATCGCGAAAACTGGATGCCGGTTTGATAAATCTGACGCGATAGAGTATTTCATCAGATGAGTAGCCCATCCTGCCCAAAAGATCTCCGCCAAAAGGAGGAAGGCCAGTCCGATGGGCCAAAAGATCGCGGCTCGTGGTGTAACGTGTAGAATAGGGTTCTTGAAGCGCAAACTGGGGCAAAAATCGAATGATTTCATCATCCCATTTCAGCTTTCGGCGATCCACTTGGACACCCAATGCTGCCGAGGCAAAAGTTTTTGAGATAGAACCTAATTGGAAAATGGTGTTTTCATCGATCTTTTCAGAACGATCCAGATGACATAGGCCATAGCCTTTTGCAAAGATAACCTGATTGCCTTCAACAATGACAACAGCCACTCCTGGGATCTTTTTTTGGATCCGCGCATTTTCAATAAAGGCATCGAATTCCTCTAAAGAGGGAGCTGAAGATAGAGACAGGCAAATCACGAATGTGAGAATAGATAAGATCGCCTTTAGGCTCATGTGACTCTCTTAAGCCACTCATAGAGCTAAAGAGCCTTTCCATCAAGAGGATTAACGCAAGGCCAGATCTAAAAGACTGTCAGTCTTTCTAGTTCTGTCCAACTCTCAAATCCCCATCTTTTTTCCGTTCAAGATAAGAGTCGTTTGTGATGATCGTATGGTATTTAGGGAGATTGAATAATTTAAGCTCTCTTCTGCGGATATAGTAGGGTTCATCTGACAACATATTCAAGCTAGAGGCAAGATCTGTGCTGACGATTCCTCGAAACTTCAGATAAAATTCTTCCAGCCATCCAGGGAATTCGTTGAATGGATGGAGGTCGATGAGGAATTGCGAGGCGATGATATTAGCCTGATTTGTTAGTTGCTGCAGACAAATTTTATAAAAGAAAGTGAAGGGCACTCCCAAATTCGGGAAGGGATAGTTTGCAGGGCATCCGAAGAATACACACCACTGTTCAAAGGGGGTATTGTTAAATGGGGCTGTTGGATATCCGAGAGTAAATGGGGAAACTCCATTCAAAAGCGCTGTAGGATCGATAAAATTCATCCCTGCCCCTACCCCAAATACTTGGGAATAGGCAGTGAAAATCCGGAGAGGGGAACCTGATGTGACGCTGCTTCCAGCCAGCATAGTAAAGCTTCCCGAGACAGCGGCTGAGAATGGAACTGCTATTTGGAAAGGATGGATGTTGTCCACAATGAGAGTGACCTCGTCTCCAGGCAATGAAGACAGAATGGCGGTATTGGGATTCAGGGTCATATTGAGACCGGTGATCATCCTGATTTCTCTCGCAGCGCTGATCAAGGCAAGAGGAGGAAGAAGAGCTGCTGGCTGGGTTAAAGTAGTGTCATTGCCAGCAAATGTAGTGATCGAGCTTCCCGAAGATACGATTTGCTGATCTACAGTAAGATCTCCAAGACCCGCTGTTAAAGCGATTGGACCAGCTGTAGAAATGCTTGGAGAGGCTCCATTGACGATGATGTTTTCTGCCGAGGTGACCGTAATGGAGCCTGTGGTCGAACTTACAGTGCCCCCAGAAATATTAACCGTGCAGCTGCCTAGAGGAAATCCCGAAATGAGGCCGGAATGGCAATTATTCTGACTACATCCAAAAGTACCAGGCCCCGCAACTAAGCAGATGCTGCCTCCCGCTGTTGAGGTGATATTCTGCTGCACTGTTAGATTGCCTACGCCGCTATTGTCAGAATCAGCAATGATGGCCATATTGCCTGTCGTCGTTGCGAGAGAAGGCGTATCCCCGTTGATCGTGATATTATTCTTTGCATTCATCGAGAGATTGCCAGCGCCTGTGGAAACACTTCCGCCAGTGCCTGTGCCGCTAAGAGGATTTACATTGATATTTACGCCGGCTGTAAGGTTTGCATTGCCCCCGCCTGTAAGGATATTCTCATCAATGACGATCGTCCCATTCGTAGAATTAACTGTAAGGACGCCTCCTCCGGTGTTTACTGAAGTTGCAGCACCAGAAAAAGTAATATTGGAGACAGCTTCGGCTGTAATTGTTCCACCAGCTGACAAAATTGTTCCGCCAGTTTGATTGATCGCGGAGGTTCCTCCAGCTGCAGCCCCAAAGCCTGCTAAAAGGAGGATTGGTCCTCCTGCAGAACTGACATTTTGGGAAATATTTAAATTTCCCGTTCCATTCAAGTCAAGATCTCCTATCAAAGTGAGCGCAGAGGCTCCCGAAGTGACAATCGGTACCGCAGTGGCATTTAGATTGTTATTGGCGCCAACCAGAATGCTTCCAGAAGTCCAAGGATTGTTCACATTATTGATGGTGATATTATTGAAGCCCAAGACCTCGATATTCCCGCTTGCAGTCACAATCTGCATGTCATTGGCCGCGCCAGTCCCGATCAGAAAATTTTGCAGAGCGCCGGCGCTGTTATTTTGGGCGCTATGGATAGTGATTTTCCCCGTATTCGTTTGGAAGAGAAGAGCAGGAGTTGCTGCTGTCTTTTTGTTTACGCTTACTGAGCCTAAATTATTTGGAAGCAAATCGGCCGGAGGCGAAGCGCCGCCGCAGAAATTTCCAAATTGGCCCGCAACAAGACTTGTGTCTGCTTCTGCAAAAATTGTCGCGGCTCCTGTGACCGTGTATCCAGAGGCAAATTGGATATCCCCTGCTGCGCGCATGTCTAAGGAAAAAGGTCCTGCTGCGTTGGCAGGGTTTCTTCCAAACAGAGCCGTTCCGACTCCCGTATTGGTTGCAGTGATATTTCCGGCGCTTCGAATCGTCGTGGTTAAAGCAGCCCCAGAAGTATCATCTGTGCCGATATAATAATTGCCACCCTTCGTTGTATTGAGGACTACGTTGCCTCCTGCTGAAACATTGACATTCCCATTGCCTCCGATCCCAACTGACTTGCTTCCGCCTCCGGTGCTATTGATGGTAATGTTCCCTTTCGCAGTCACTGTCGTTGTTGTCGTGTTCGATGTTGCGCCTGTAGGAGCGTATCCAATACAGGTTGTGATCCCCGTCCCTCCTAGAGTAGGCATAATATTGATGTCAGCCCCAGCTCTTACTGTTACATCCCCATCGAGAGCTCCGGTGAGAGAGGGCACTCCTCCAATTCCGAATTGAGTCGTGTTTCGAGGATCCATGTTGATCGTACCGCAAACCTCTACAGTAATATCCCCTGTAATGCTAATTCCCGCTCCTAAATTGACAAGCCCAATGTACGTAGAAACAAAACCTCCTGTGGGAGAGCCGATCATGTTGAGATTTCCAGTAAGAACATTTACAGTGATATTGCCCGTTAAACCGACCGCTGGACGAAAAGAATGGCCGATCCCCATTCTTATGATGCTTCCGTTTCGGGATGAATCGATCCAAAGATCTCTTCCGGCAGTAACTTCTATATCTCCGCTTACAGTAAACCCACCGGCATCGGTTCGAAGATCCGTATGTCCGATGAGACAAGCATCTACTGTATTGCCGCTGCAGGTTAAAATAATATCCTGACCTGCCGTAACTTTTATTTTGCCGCTCTGATTCCTTGAAGTATTCGAGGTTGCATGGCCAATCACAGGAGCCGTGTTCTGAGAAGGACCCTGAGTGAAAAGAAGGATGGTTCCCGCTGCATCGACTGTAATATCCCCTGAATTTTTGCTTGAGATCTGCCCTCCATGGCCGATGATCGCGGAGGATTCATCAGTACCAGAAGTAAGGCTTAGGTTGTTGCAGCTAACGCTGATTTTCCCTGTACAGTTTTCAAGAGTGCTTGCGGCGGCCCGGCCAATTTGCGCATTACGTTGCACACCAGCAGTCGATCCCTGCATGCAAATATTGCCTGTTCCCATACTAGCAGCAGGGAGGCTGCAAAAATTGCAACAAGTGCAATGTGTGGGAATTGGAAAGGGAGGATTTAAAGCCGCCAATACACAATCGCAGCAAGGATTCAATGGATCGACACAAGCGCCGCAGACGGGAGGGACAGCGCAGCTGCAAGCATTTGGAGCAGTCCTCCCACTGGCCGTGACAGTCGTTGTTCCTGCCACTGATCCAACAGAGACCGAGACTCCTCCTGCAGCACTATTGATAAAAATATTCCCATCGGTGCTAGTCAAAGTTACATCGCCTGAATCTGAGTTTTGGATACTGGCATTAACAATGATATCCTTATCCGCAGTCAAGCTGAGGCTCGCAGTTGTTGCCCAGTTGACAGCACTGGAAACAGTGATATTTCCGGTTCCTCCGCAGGCTCCGGGACAATTATTGGTCCCCGTATTGATATTGACAGTGCAGCCAGCAACTCCGAGAAGACCCGTTAGAGTGGGGATATCAATCGTAGAAGTATTGGCTGTGAAGGTAAAATCTGCATTTGGACAGGCAGTATTTGTAAAATTCATTGGTGCGCCGCCAATCGTCACATCAGATGGGTCAAGGAGAATTGTCCCTCCTTTTCCGAGCGGAGAAGATGGATCTATAGCCACCCCTTCTATCGAAAGCATTCCCTTTGCCGAAATCTCAACAAAACCTCCATCGCCTCCCTCAAAGCCCCCTCTCGCTAAAATCGAGCCGTAAGCCCTGCAATCCCGATCGCTCCACAGGATTACCTTGCCGCCGTTTCCAGAGCTTAGGCTATTGGCGTTGATCGCCGCTCCTTTATCAAAAAAAACAAATTTTGCATTGGCGAAGTTTTCATTCTTACCTTGGAGATCGCCTCCAATCAAGACCTCTCCAGCCCCTAAATCATTCGAAACATCAATGCGAGCTCCTTCTTTGACCCAAATGCTGTCCCCCAGCACATAAGCCCTTCCTCCGGTTCCGTCGCTATTTTTAGATGACATGGAGCCGCCGATAGATACGATTTTTAGCTCTCCTTGATCTACTTGTAGAGCATCGGGAGAGGAATCGTGCAGAAAAGCAGAAGAAAATCCCCCTTCTTCCAATGAAGCCAGGTCCAGAGGACGAATGTACAATCGATCGGTTCCAGAAGGCTTAACCACCACTTGCTGTGCAGCGATCGCTCCGGCTAAACCATTTTCTACATCGATCCGGCCCTCATTTTCCACTGCATATCCGATCAGCAATACATCGCCATTTCTAGCGCGGATCGCACCTTGATTCACAACCGATTCTTTCGAAAGACCAGCAAAAAGAAACTCCTCATGTATATCGAGAGTCGATGCAATTAAAGAGCCCGTATCGATTACAGCTTCTTTTCCAACCAAGATCCCATTCGGATTGACAAGCACAACTTGTCCATTGGCTTCTAGATTTCCCAAAAGACGGCTTGGAAATGCTTCCATCACGCGGTTCAAAACAGAGGCTTTTTCATGAGGCTGGATAAAACGGGTCGTCTCTCCTGCCTCAATCGAAAAGTCCTTCCATTCAATCACTGAATGATCTGAAGCAATAATCTCTAAGACTTGAGGAGAGAGATTTTCAAAAGAGGCATTTCCGCTCACAAGAGCGGGAGCTTGGGGATTTGCTATTAATCCTCTTCCAAAAAGGAAGCAACAAATGAGAAAATGAGTTCGCATATTAAGTAATGTTTATCAAAAAAATGAATTTTTCAATACATTACTTTCTGAGAATCGATGTCAGAACTAGAATTTTTACATTTTTTCTACTATCGGAAAACTTGATCTAAAAGACTTTCGGTCTTTTTAGGTTTTTTTTGCTCAGAAACTTTTGTGATTCGGATCACTCCTGATTGAGAATAATTTCCAGGAACCGGTTCCAATGGTGCTGCGGTATAAAGGACCCCATCGCGATAGGCATTATAAGAAATCCTGCCGTCTTGTTGACCATTGTCGGTATTAGAAACATCATGAATTCTTCGGATCAACGGATTTCCCATTTGTTGGGTATCTCGATCGATGGGAATAAATGCCACTTCCCCAGAAGACAGCATGGCCATAATGAGATCGTTGTCGCCAACTTTTACCCACTGAATTCCCAGAGCTTGGTAACCTTGGAGTTCACCATCCTCGTCTCTTTCAAAAATCTTGAAAATGAATCTCTCTTTTTTATCTACATTCTCTTCATACTTCGATAAACAGTGGACAGGAATTTCTTTGCAAGAGCCATTTTCGATCTTCATGAGGACCAAACGTCCTTTTTTACGCCCCGTTGCCAAAGCTAAGTATTTTCCATCCGGAGAGAAAGCGATTTTAAACGAATGATTCAAGCTTTCGAAAGAAGAGCGTACGAGCTTGAATCTGGATATTGCATCATTGGCGTTCCCATTTGGAGTCAACAAATACAATCTTGTAATAATGTTTCCATCCTCTTTTTTTTCTTCAACTCCGACAGCTACGGTTTTCCCATTGGGAGATACCGATAAACTGCAAACACCTTCATTTCCCAACTTGAATTCTGCGATTGTTTTTCCTGTTTCAGTATCGAATTCATAAACCATCCCAGATCTGGTTCCGGCGATCATCCGTCCATTTGCATAGGCCACAGCATTGACCTCAGATCCTAATCCAGCGATGGGTATCCATGTTTTAAGAACCATCTCCCCTTTTTCAGGAATATGCCACAGTTCAACATGGCCTTTCTTGGTACCTACAATCAGATATTCCCCATAACGAGTGAAAGCAACGGCAGAGGGCTCTTCCTTTCTCTGCGCAAAAGTAACAAATTTTTGACCAACCCACATGCCTAGAGTCTCAACTTCGCCCGTTTCGTTATGTCTAATATGAACATCGGACCCCAAAACAACAGCCAGCCGATCTAGTCCACTTGTTGCCGGAGTCGCGGCCAAAAGGTGGTTGTAGTAATTTGCTTGACCAGGGCCATAGGCGGCATCTAAAGAGCTAACCTCATAAGGATTCGAAGAAAGAATTGCGGGTCTAGCTAAAGGAGCTCTTCTAGGCTGCGGACCATAGATCGCATAAGAACCAGGATTGGCGACCCCCAAAAGCGTGTTGCTAACGCGGCTTGAAAAGGGAGACAGATGACTGCGTGGTATATCAAAACATTGATCTGCTAATGGATTTCTTGCTGGAGTTGTTCGTGATAGATAGCTCGGTCTTGCAGGAGGAGCTGGTGGGAACGTCCTAGAGAAACGGCCAGCCATTAATGAAGATGTAGCAGCAGCGCTTGAATGCGCAGAGGATTTCGGCCGAGGAGGCGACAGTAGATCTGTAACATCTGCAGAAGGGCCTCTCCTCCGGTCAGGCATGATTGAAAGTCGGTTGAAATCCATTGTTGGAATTTCAACATCGCCAAGATCTAGGTCCTCTATCCCGTCTAATATATCTTGGACCGAAGGGTCTTGGTCTATAAAAGAGAGTCTTCTTTGAGCACCATTTGGGGAAACAAGGGTAATTCTGCGATCGGAAGGGGACCGGTACTGCGGAGATGGTATAACAGGACTGCTCATCACATCGGCTAATGAACCACGCACCGGAGTTTGCACGCTGGGTCCTGGCACCGCTCGTCGAAAGATCTCCTGAACCTCTTCGGAATCTGGAGAAACTTCGAAGCCCAAAAATCTAGCTAATGGCTTTGTATTCGGAGAAAAGTGGTAAACAATAGGCGCATCTTGTTCAGATTCAGGAAGCTGGACGCTGAAAAACTCATCTAATTCCGAGGTTCGGGGGCTAAAAGCTCCATTTGTACCATATGTAGACATAATTAAAATCCTATTATTTTTTATAACATTTTACACAAAAACATATTAAAAATTAACAATTAAAATAATTTTTATAATTAAATCGAAAGATTAAAAAAATGACTTCACATTGGGTCAAACTGATTCATAAATTCAAAGCCTTCGTAGATCTCAGGATCATATCCTGGATGCATGTAGGCTGAACTTATAAATCCAATAGCCGGATAAAAAGCAGATGCCTGAAAATTAGCTTTTCTGGTTACTAAAACAATTTTCCCAACCTCTGGAAATCGTTTCAAAACAGAGAAAACAAGATTCTTGCCAATTCCCTGTCTTTGGAAGTTAGAATCTACAACCAGTTCAGCGAGATATACAGAAGCAGGATAAGTCTTCATCTCAAAAATAGCGAATCCGACTGAGATTTCTTCTTTCTTGGCAGTTACAATTTGAATAGAGCATTCTGGTTGTTCTAGAGTTTTTGAAAGCTCCTGCATAAAATCATCAGTCCACCTTTCCAAGCTCTCTTTTAACCCGACCGATTCATCCATGCGCAATTCTTCAGCTGGAATCTCTTTATAACATTCGTATACCGCCTCAACAGAAATTCGTTTGAATGACTCTTTATCCAAGCAGTTTTTCCATTCATACGTAATTCCATCAATCACTTCAAAAGAAGGAGATCTCGAAGTGTTTAGCGCGTCTATATTTATAAACCAGCCACAAATGACTAAGCAGCAAAAAATCCTGAAGACACAAATCATACCATTTCCTCTTATGCTGAAATCATTTTAGGCTAAAATTTTATGGAGATCTTTTTCAATAGCAGAAACATTAGAATGGATCACTTTGACTGGATGATGTTGGAAGACCTCGGAATCTTTTAATCCCGATCCAGTGAGCATAAGCACAACCGATTCATTTCTTTTGATCTTGCCGCTTTCGCACAACTTTTTGACAGCGAGAAGAGAGGTTGCTGCCGAAGGTTCAACAAAAAAACCCGCTCGCCCTAATATTCGCTGGCCGATCAATATTTCTTCTTCCGTAACGTCTTCAGC
>CAZXVU010000029.1:0-21190 GCA_964644465.1 uncultured bacterium | reverse complement strand
TCAAATGGATCTAGAAGTACTCCCCCGTTCTCTGAATATACTTGTTCCTTAGAACCTGAATTCTAGGTTCAATCCGCTCAACATCAAGGATCTTTTCGCGATCTTTCATTTTGTCATTCGGCGTCTATGAGCCATTGGCATATGGCCGCCTCAAAGCCAAATGAAATCTCATCGAAAATCTCTCTTGATTTAGAGGGAAATGAACCCATAAATCAGGTTAGAACTCAAAAAGCGCGCGGACGTTTAAACCGCGGAACTCGCCATTGACCCCAATATCAAGGTCGCTATTGTTGAGGAAGGAGAGGTTAGCGCCACCGGTTAAAGTGCTAGCTCCATAAGTAGCACGGACGTATACGTGATACGTGTAGTCGCAAAACCACTCATCCCATGTTGGGCCTATTTCGAGTCCAAAAAGGCCAATATTCCGATTTTGTTCCAGCCTGCCATTTTGGATGACTATGTTCGCTCCAGTTGCCGGAACTTGATCTGTTTCAATGAGGCTCAACTTATCATTGGTAATCTGCTGAGTGATGTTGAAATTTGAGAATATTCCCCAATTTTCTGTGACATGGTAAACAAAATCTATCCCGGTTTTAGGACCGATCGACCAAGTATCGCAGTCTGCATGTGTTTTCCCGATATGAAAAACAGCTGCTCCAGGAGTTGTAAATTCATAGTGTGCATCAAGGTCTCCATCGATGATATAGCTCGTCAAAGCGATGTAAGGACGAAGAGCAAAATAACGGTTTATCGCAAAACCATATCCCGATTGGACCTCAACATAATTGAAATGGAGTTTGAGATCTACACCCGCAAAAGTATAGGAATTCGTAGCAAGGGTTGCGCTGTTGAGCCAGTTATTAGGAACAAAGCCGTTGCCAATAGGGCTTCCTGAAACACTCCCTTTTGGATTGGAATGGAGCCATGTATAATAACCAACGATATCGAATGCTTTATTGGGGCCAAATTTGATTCCCATACCTACTCTAAATCCTGGGTCATAGTCGAAATCAGGTAAAAAAGTGGTACCAGGTGCAGTGATGGCAACTGTATTGTTAGCTCCGCTACGGGCATAAGCTAAATTGGGAGCAGAAAATCTCCAATATATAAATTCTCCGATCCCAAAGATATTGTAATCTCGGCAATTTTGGATCTTAGGAAATGGTTTTTCGGGAGGAATACAGCATGGCTCATTGGCAAAGGCAACGCCACTGAGTAGAACAATTGAAGACAAAGCTAACTTTTTCACGGAAACCTCTATTAAAAAAAAAGAATTTAAGCTGGAAATCCTTTTTTCGTCAATGAAGCTTGTGAAACGATTACTTCTTGGTGAGCTTTTCTATTTTCGCGAGCAAATTTTGCATATTGAGCGGTTTGGCTTCATATTCATCCGCTCCTGCCTTCAGGGCCTTGTCGCGGTCTTCCGCCAAAGCATTTGCAGTCAGCATGATAATGGGAATATGTGAAATTTTTGGATCGCTCTTTGCCTTGTTTGCAACTTGATATCCATCCATGATCGGCAATCCTACATCTAATAGAACAATATCGGGAGAGACCGTCTTAAAGGCGTTTAATCCTTCTTGTCCATCCCTTGCGATCACAACTTCGAAGCCTTTTTTTTCGAGGCGCATTTTTAGCATGTAGATATTATCTTCATTGTCTTCGATATAGAGAATTTTTGTCATGCATCGCCTCTTTTACATTTTACTCTTGATTAACAAACTCAGAGATTTACAGATATCTTCTTTCGTATGCCCCGATTTCTCTATGATCTCAAAGACTTTTCCTCTTAAATTTTCCCTCTCTTCGGGGGTCAAGACTTTAGCAGTCACTACGATGACTGGGATGGAAAGCCATTGAGGGGTTTTCCGAAAATAATCGAGAAAGTCAAAGCCATCCATTACTGGCATCATCAGATCGAGCAAAATCACGTCAGGAACTACGTTTTTCAATTGTTCGATCGCTTCCTGTCCATTACCAGCTTCAGTGACGACCCAATTGTTTTTCTCTAAGACGCTTTTAAAAAATATCCGGGTGTTTTCATCGTCGTCAACCACCAATACTTTCGATAATCCGCTCGCCGCCTTTCTGAATTTTTCAACGGTATCCAGCAAGCTTTTTCGATCAATAGGCTTCACAAGATAATCGACAGCGCCTAATGAATAACCTTTGTTTTTCTCATCTAAAATGGAGATCACAATGATGATCAGATCTTTTGTTTCGGGCGAGGCTTTCAGTAATGCAATCACATCCCACCCAGTGATGGCGCCTGTTAAAGAGATTTCCAAGATGACAATGCCAGGAGATAGCGTCCGGGCCATCTGGACCCCTTCTTCTCCTGTGCTCGCTTCAATGAGTTCATAGCCTTGCTCTTTTAAGAAACCGCTGATGATTTTGCGAGAGTCGGTATCATTGTCGATCACGAGAATTTTATTGAATTTACTTTTGTTTTGCGGGATTTGCGGCTCAATTCTCTTTTGTTCCGATCCGGAGAGCAATGTTCCCGATTCCGTGTTCTGTTTTTTCACAACGAGCGGTATTTGTACCGAGAATGTCGTCCCTTTATTGATTTCACTGACTACCTTGATCGTGCCGCCCATCAATTCGCACAATTTTTTGCTGATGGCTAGCCCAAGTCCTGTTCCCCCATATTTCCGAGTCGTAGTCGCATCTGCTTGGGTAAATGCTTGGAAAATCATGGCCAACTGTTCCGGTGTCATCCCAATTCCCGTGTCAGTAACATCAATTTGAAGGCTATCCCCAGCTTTTTTTACATTGATGATGACTGCTCCTTTTTCGGTGAATTTACAAGCATTGCTAATGAGATTGATCACGATCTGTTTAACTTTCATGCTGTCTGCAGTCATCTTTGAAAGAGCGTCGTCAACAACGAATTCGAGCTTATTGCTCTTTTTGGCTGCCAAAGGTTCGCTCATGAACTTGATTTCATTCATCAGCTGCTTGATATCAAATTCCTCGATCGTTAATTCAATTTTTCCTGCTTCAATTTTAGACAAATCCAAAATCGAGTTGATTAGGTCTAGAAGGTGTTTTCCCGCATTATTGATGCGCTGCAGAGGATCAATATTGACAGCATCGCTTTTTTCTTTTGCATCTTCATAGAGCATCTCTGAGAGGCCGATGATAGCATTTAGTGGCGTGCGCAGCTCATGGCTCATATTTGCTAGAAACGTGCTTTTAGTTTGGCTGGCCGATTCAGCCCGTTCCTTCATGACTTTCAACTCCTGAGTCCTTTCCTCCACCATTTTTTCTAGATCAGTTGTATATTTCTTCAACTGAGTGACCATCCGATTAAATTGTTCTGCCAAGAAACCAATTTCATCTTTGCTTTGAATATTTACAGTTTGGTCCAGATTCCCTTTTCCAATCTCAATAGCCGCCACAGAGAGCTTATGGATCGGAACAGAAATTCTCCTGGCATACAAAACAGCAAGCATAGAGGTAATTAAGATCGACAACACAGCGCCCAGGCCATATTGTGTGAATAAATTAACTACCTCTTTATTTGCCTCAGCCTCTTGCTCTTTGCCATAAGCAGCAGTAAGCAGTCTTTTGGTATTATAAAAGGTCATAAATGAGCTGATGAGAACTGAGATAATGATCACATTGACCCCGAATGTGATCATCTTGAAGGTGAAACCAAAAAGAAACCGCTTCTTCGTTTCTTCCATGCCAGTCTTATTCTGACACTTTAGTGATTATCCAGCCTTGGAATAGGGCAAAAAGGGATATCGCTAAGTGAAGCAGGTTGTCTGGCGTATTGAACGATCCCGCGGACGCTGGGAAGAAAAAGCCAAAAATAGATAATGCTAAAAATGCAAATCCAATCAGAAACGTTATAAAAATCGTGATTTTGTTCGGCTTCAATCCAGCGATTAAAAGTAGAAATCCAGTAGTAATATGGACGCAATTATGGAATCCATCGACCATAAATAGCCCAAATACCATCCCATTCGGCATCACAGCAGGGACAAATCCCAATATTCCAAGGATAATCAACGCTGGACCTGCGATAAAATTGGCCAGCTTAAAAAATTCCATACTTTTCTCATTCATTTTGTTTTCTCCTATTTAGTTTGTGTTGAAAGACCTGGGGATTTCCCAGTTTTTTCCGTTAAGTCCACTTCATACAGCATGGACTGGCCTTCTCTTCCTTTTAAGATAAAGCCTCCAACGCATGTGCCCCAGACTCGGTCTGAAACTTTACGCCAAGCGTTTTCAGAAACATAGATTGTATCGGGGCTTGCTGAGACAACGATTCTAGCTGCCATATTGACGCATTGGCCCCAAACATCGAACAGATACTCTCTCGATCCGATGACCCCGCAAATGACATCGCCTTCATCAATCCCTACGCGTACCTGCCATCCATCAGAGGATTGGCTCTTTAGTTTGGAAATGATTTCATGGGCCCATTGGATACAAGCATAAACCGGGTTATCAACGTGTTCGAGCATTCCCGCAGTTGCCATGAACGAGTCGCCGATTGTCTTAATTTTTTCAAGATGGAATTGATTCGCAGCGGTTTCGCAGATTCCGACGAAGGTCTGCAAACGGTCTACAACTTCTTTTGGCTCATGATTTTCCGCGAAATTTGTAAAAGAAACGATATCAGCAAACACAACGGCGATATTAGATGCGCCTCTCGGCTCTATCTTCCCTGATTCTGTCAATTCTTTTGCGATAGATGGCGGAAAAATGGAGTACAATAACTCCATGTAGCGAGTTTTTTCTTTTTGGATCTGTTCGGATAACATTTTTTCTTGGTAGGCATGCCACGACTTTTCGATGCAAGATCCAATGCGTGCTTTTAAAATCTGCGGGTTGAAGGGCTTAGGTAAAAAATCGTCCGCACCTAATTTAATACACTCAGTGACATTCTCCAAACTATCCGCGCTGGAGATCATAAGCACCCGTAAACTTTGCGTAGCTATCTGATCTTTCAGAGCAGCAAGCACTTCAAAACCGCTCATGACGGGCATCATGATGTCGAGCAGGATCAAATCGACATGTTTTTCCTTCACAGCGTCAAGGGCTTGCGCTCCATTGCGAGCAATGACCAAGTTCGCATAGCCTTCCCGTTGCAATCTGTTTTGCAAAGTAAAGACATTATCTTCATTGTCATCGACGATGAGAATCGCGTAATTTTTTCTAAATTCCTCTAGTTCCAAGGAAAACTCTCCCCCAAACACATCATTTTATCCCCATTTTTTCTGTATATATGAATAGCTTCATTTGAAAAAGCGAATTCTTCAATACAAAAAAAACTGAAATAGTTAGGATAAAATTAAAGACAAATTAAAGGTCAATATATGTTAGGCACTATCCTATTAGTTCTCTTGATCTTACTACTAATTGGCGCAATTCCTAGATGGGGCTACAATAGACATTGGGGTTACGGCCCTTCTGGCGGAATCGGCCTTATATTGATCATTATCTTGATCTTAGTCTTGTTAGGTCGAATCTAAGAAGCTTTTTTATTCGAAGAGTCCGCCAACTAAGCCCAGGATCGAAAGTCCCAGAGTTCCACAGATCGCGTGGGAAATCCAGCATCCCAACAAATTGTGTGTCCGTGAAAAGAGGATGCCTATAAAACAACCCACAAAAAATACAATGATCGCAATCTCTACTGAAAAAAATACATGTACAGAACTGAAAATCAAATTCGACATAAGAATCGATAAAAATACTCTATGTTTTCCTGTTAAAAACTTCTCGAGAAGCCCCTGAAGGCCTCCTCTTGATAATAATTCTTGCACGGGCACAATGACCAACCAATAGACGGCGTTCAACTCTAGCCAGTAGGTCCAAGTTCTGTTTTCAGGATTTTGAATCAGAGCAAAAGGATCAAAAAATGGACGGCCTTGAAAATGAGGGATATAATTCATCAAGAACCATTTCATTACGCTGCCAACGATCAATGCAACCGGAATTGTAAATACAATCCCCTCAAACAATGATTGTTTCCAATGTTCAGTAGTTATGCCCATTTCATGTAAAGGCATCTCAAAAAACTGAATCATTAATAATATGAATATGCCCATTCCAAGAGTTAAAGGAAGAGTGACATAAGTGCTATTTGGCACAACTTTCAACAGATCGCTTAACCCACCCAAAGCAAAGGTAAATAAACTCAGCGCAGTGATGATACAGATTAAGAAGGCTCCCATGCTGGAACGGGTCTTATTTTCTTGGACCTCTTTTCTCAAAGCTTGGATAGCAATATCATTGGAGTGGCGCAGCCTTTGGCCCACATTTTCAGAGAGACGTAAAAATATGCTAGCAAGGTCTTTGTTTTTTTCGACCATGGCATGTAAATGTTCGAAAGAGATACTGCGAAGACGACAGGGCGTGATTGCCTGTATCGAAGCTGCGCGAAGACCATGGTCCAATAAAGAAACCTCGCCTAAAGTATCCCCAGGCTCTACAATATTAATGACATGAGTTTGTTTCATCTCAGGATCGTACTTGGATACTTCTAATTTCCCATCAATGACAATGAAGAGCTCATTGGCCTTTTCCCCTTCCCGAAGGAGAAAATCACCCTGTTCTAAAAAGACTTCTTTGCTCACGGAAAAGAGAAGTTTTCGCTCTTCTTCCTTTAACCCACGGAACAAAGAGCTATTACTAAACAACTCAAAAGAATTAGACGGATCCATTGATGCCATTTTATTTCAGAGGTGACAAAAAAAACATTAATTTGCAACGAGATTTTCATTTAAAAAGGCTTGCAACTTTCGATAGTCCATCTTTCCGGTGGCCAAGATGGGTATTTCATCCACCTTCTTCACCACAGAAATTTTGATCAGATTGCTGAACCCTGCTTTTCTAAGGATCTCATTTGCAGTTTCTTTATCAATGGAGATCGTCGTTAAAAGGATGAGCTTGGAGCTGCCTTCAGTGCGCTCATCGGCGCAAACGGCCAGTGAATGAATATCCGGGGAAATTTTTCCCTTCTCTATTAGTTCTTTGATAAGTACTTCTTCAACAGCCCCAAGGCTGATCATTTCACCACCCATTTTTGTAAATCGTTTTAGGCGGCCTGAAAGATAAACGTTCCCCTCTTTATCAATTCGGCCGATATCTCCTGTGCGATACCAGCTTTTTCCTTGGATTTCAATAAATGGGGAGCGGTTCGAACCTATGTAACCCTTGAATACGCTGGGTCCTCTGAGACAGATTTCCCCTTCGGCACCTGATGGAAGGAGCTCACGAGTTTCCAGATGAATGGTACAAAACTCATAATGGGGAATAAGGATTCCTACCCCTTTTTGAGGAATGCTAGGCCGGGTAAGGGCGACTGTCGAGCTGCATTCAGTAATTCCATATCCTTCCAGATATTTTGCCCCGCTCGATGCGATGCGATTTAGAACCTCTTGAGGCATCTTTTCAGCTCCCGAGATAAAAATTCGAATCCCTTTCAATTGCTCAGCTTTAGCAAGATTGAAAAGCCTCTTCAAGAAACTGGGAGGGGCCGGGAAAAGAGAGACTTTCCAGCGCTCGATTCCTTCAGCTAATGCTGCGCTATTCGTTGGATCCGGATAAAAAGCGGTTTTCACACCAGTGAGAAGAGAGAGCATGCCCGTAACAATGAGTCCAAATGAGTGGAATGGAGGCAAAATGATGTATGCACAGTCGCTGGAACGTAAATCTTCTAAGGCATCGAATGACAATCGAATCGTAGAAAGAAGATTTTCGTGAGACAGGGGTACGCATTTCGGGGCAGCTTCAGTGCCGCTTGTGAACAGGATAACACACGTGCTATTACGATCTAAATCCCGCAAATTAAAGGCCTTGAGCACGGAAGAGGCTTTTTTGCGCGCTAGAAAAGCTCCCCTAAGTTTCATTTTAAAAGAGAGTCCCTGCCGAATATCTTCAAGAAGCTGCATCTGATCGATCAAACTGCCGAAGTCTACATGAGACAATCGGTCGATAAAACGCCATGAAGTAATCACTTTTTTGGCTCCGGTGATCCGCATCATTTCTTCGAGGTAGCGAGGTCCCAAAGTCCAATTGAGCATTACTGGAATCTTTTTCGCAAATTGGATGGCTAAAATTGTAACAAACGTTCCTACAGAAGCAGGGAGCATCACCGCAATATGATCCTCAGGGATTGTGCGAAAATACTCAGCTAAAACGCAGACAGCTCTCTTCATTTTTTGATAATTCAAGACTCCGGACAAATCATCTCCAGCACACGAAAAAGATCCCATTCTTTCACAAGTAGCGAGAAATGCTTCAGGCAATGTCTTGCCTTCTGGCAAAAAGGGCTCAGGCCGTCCCTTTTCGTCCGGCCAATGAAAAACTCCAACCTGAGGGATAGAAGAATCGATCAGCTTGGCGCCGCCTGCAATATCTAATACGTCTTGTACAGTTTCAAGCTGTTCAATCTGCGACTGTTCCAGCTCATAATTTTTTAATAGATAGGCTCCAAGATCGGCTATATTCAGGGAGTCCATGCCAAGATCGTAGGAAAGAGACATCCCTGGTTCGATACGGAGAGACGGAGTGTCGAGAATCCGACTGATTTCATGATAAATATTTTGGCGAGTCTCCTCAGAAACTTCTACATCGCCTGCGATCATTTTCTTTTTTGTCTGAAACACTTCAGGAAGTTCCTGGCTCCAGAACTTGTAGCGAACGAGTTTCAATGGCTCGCTTTCTGCCCTATTTCCTTGTTCATCCGGATAGCTGTTGTACCAGTTTTCTAAATATCGATTGATTTCTACACGTGATCCACCTCGTGGAAAATCAGACGGATTCATTTCGAGTTCAATGATCACTTTTCTACGCGGTGTGAAAAAGATCAGATTTTTAAAAACCGTTTTAATTCCCTCCAAACACATTTGACCCAGATCGGGAGCCTGGCCAATGAGTGCTTTGGAAAAACTACTCCCCCAAAGACCCGAAGTTCGAATCAATACAAGATTCACATCAGGACATTCCTGGATCAAAGCATGGGCGGAAGAGGCTCCTCCTATGATTTCTTTACCTCCGGTTTTCATATTCCCAGCGGGATAAAGAAGAACGCTATCTCCGCTCTTCAATGATCCAACGACTGTAGCCATCGCATCATTTGCTTTTTTGATTTTCAATTGATTTACAGAAGTATTGAAATCAGGAATAGGAATAGCTCGAATCAATTTAATGAAGGGACGGAGAAATCCCAGCCGATAGGTATATTCTACAGTCAATGGCCTCATTTGGAATTTTGGCCAAAAATAGACATAGAGAAATAAACCTTCAATTTGAGCAGGATGATTGGGAAGGAATAGAATTCCCTGTTTGGAATTCAGCTTTTCAGGAGCAACCAATTCCATTCCCCTTACCTCGATGCGATAGCGCAAACATAGTACCCATCGACAGAGAACGGCTAAAAGGATCCAGAAAATAGGAGGTCGTTTACGAATCATAGATGAACAAAGACCTCCTTCATATCATAGCTATCCACTTGGTGATTGCCAGAGATTTCAATCCCCCCTTTGGACCGATCGCAGATTGTATCTTCGCGAGGATTGATCACCAAATGAGGAGGTATATATTTCATCTTCAAAAGCTTTGAAATCAACATCGATTGCTGCTTGATTTTATCGATTGGCAAATGATCTTCGACATAAAATGCAGCATTCCTATAGCCCTCTTTGAAGACTGAATCAGGAATATTTTCAAGATTTCCTACATTCACCGCATTTTGGATGATCTCCTCATTGAGCAATGAAATAGACACGAGTTTTGCTACTTTTAGAGAATTCTGATTCATGACAGCTTTTGCAACATGATAGCCCGCACTATGAGTTAAAAAGGAAACATTTTTATATTTTTTCTCTTTAACATCATTTTCAATGGCGGCAATAATAGGCTCAATTGCAGCGCTATTATGCCATGCAACAAGAGTTAGATTAAAATTACTTGATTTGGGAAGCTTTAGACTTTGATCGTTGATTCCATAGCCTAAGAATAAGTAGACAGCGCTATCATTCTCAATCTTATTGAGGTTTCTCAATAAGGAGGAATCGGTCTTGTTTTCTTTACTGTCCGCCTGAACCTCGGTTGCCGTTTTCTCTTGACCAAGCTTATCTTCAACTAACTTCTTCAATTCAAAAATCTTCATTGAGCTGATCTTTTTCAGAGGAAGAACTTCTTGGAAAGCTTTAATTAAAATCGTTTGTATTTCAACGATTTGCAACGAATCAACGCCTAAGAACTCCAGTGTGTCATTAGCATTGCATTTCATTAAATCCATTTTAATAACCTTACAGATTTGCTGAAGCACTTCTTCAAAAGTCAACTTAATGGAGTTGTCTTGTTTTCTTTTTAAACGGTGGGCGCTGTATTGAATACTGTGGCTATTGACCTTGTTCACCAAAACATCTTCGATAAATTTCAATGCATCGTTGATATTTATAGCTTCATAAAAATCTTTGATGTTCTTGCAGAGCTCAACATTATTCGCTACAAATCCGACATTATCGATAACCCCCCACTGAATAGCGAGGGCATGAAAACCTAGATCCGCTCTCAATCTGCAGACTTCTTCCATCACAGCATTTCCGAAAGCATAATTGCTTTGTCCAATGTTTCCATGTCTGCTCACAGCCGAAGAAAAAACAATGAAATGCTTCATAGATGAAACACGAGTGAGCCGATCTAAATGAATCGCTCCTTTCGCTTTGATATGAACTGTCTTTTCCCATTTTTCTTGGGTCATATTCTTAAACAGTCCATCTTCCAAGACCATCGCTAAATGACAAACAGTTTTAATTTTCCCCTGGACGCTATCGATTAATTCCTTCGCCTCTTTCTCGATAGCAACATCCTTGGTTGAAATAAGAATCTCAGCTCCTTGATGACGGAATAAATCAATGATTCTTTGCTGCTCGCCAGTTGCAATCCCTTTTCTGCTAGTCAGGAGGAACTTCCTTGCTCCGCGTTGATAAAACCATTTAACAAGGGCCAGTCCAAAACCTCCGAGGCCTCCTGTGATCAAATAAAAGCCATCTTCTTTATCGGAATCGTGGAAACAAGAATGGAATCGCGATGGATCAGATTGAACATTCACGCCTTCCATGTTGACCAGAACTTTGCCGATATGCTTGCCGCTTGCCATAAACCGAAAGGCATCTTCCACTTGCGTATAATCAAACACATGTCTTGGAAGGGGCTTTACAACGCCTTGCTGCATCCCTTGACTGATTTGACGGCAGAGTTTTCTCGATTTATCTTTTTGCACAAAGATTTGATCGAGATCTACTCCATGAATCGTCGTGTTTTTTAATAAGAGATTCATATCCAAATGAGTATGTTTCATGAGATCGTATTTACCGATCTCTAAGAAATGGCCTTCCCGGGCCAAGCATCTCAATGAGGCTTGGAGCTTGTCATCAGCTAGGCTATTTAAAACAATGTTCACTCCTTCCCCATTCGTCTGCTTCATGATCTCTCTTTCGAATTCGATCGATCTTGAATCTAGAATCGAAGCATCGTCCAATTGAGGGAAAAGATCTTTTAAGATCCCTTTTTTACTTTGGTGGCAAGTGACAAAGATACGGCAGCCTAAACTCAAACAGATGCGGATCGCCGCTTGTCCTACTCCCCCTGTTCCCGCGTGGATCAGGATACTATGTCCTGGCTGAATGCCAGCCCGATCAAAAAGAGCATAATAGGCAGTCCCGTAAACAACTGGAATCGTTGCAGCATCTTCATAAGACAATTCGGGAGGTATGGGAATTAATAAGTCATCGGTTGTGTCAACTTGGGTAGCGACTCCTCGATTTGTAATCCCCATGAATCGATTCCCATTCGCATCGTGCCCGCTGAATTCAAGTCCGATATATCCATATCTTGCCAAACCAGAGAACGCGTCCTTGCTGACTTTGCCGCTGGCTAGCATGATATCCTTAAAATTCAAGGAGGCGTATTTCACGTTGCATGCGATATTTTTAGGAGGAGGATTACTGAGCCATTGATAGCTTCCAAAATCTCCTAATGTAGAAAATTTGAGGTAATATCCATTCTTTTGATCGGTGCGATCATATTGGATATCAGTATCGCAAGCAGCCCCCAAACGACCGTTCCGCAAGATATTGATTTTCAGACCATATTTCTCGACCTGTTCAATCACTTCAGGGGTTGCCTTTCGGTCCGTAGATAAACAGTAAAAATTATTCGTCTCTACTTCTCGATTCAAGCTTCGAACTAGTCCCGCGACACCGCTTTGATCAATATTCTGAGCAATCAGTAAGGAGGGCGTTTGGAGTTCTTTGATTATCTTAGACCACTTTTCAAATCCATCTACCGATGGCGCGTCCATCAATTCTAATTTCAACGTTAAAGGTTTTCTGACCAAAAATAGAGTAGAGACATTATCTTGATCTCCGTAATAGCTAACGACCTCAAGCCCTGCCTGTTTTATTTTTCGAATCCAAGACTCTTGAGAAATCCACAGTCCATATTCCCTCTCGTCCTCAAAGGACCAAAGTCCGCCATCCATTCCCCATAATGCCAAACAGAAAGGTGTGTGGTGCTCATAAAAAATGACAAATCCACCTTCTTTTAGATTGCTGTAAATAGACTTCAATATTTTATCGACATTCTTTCCGGTATGGAGTGAATTAGAGGCCAAAATCAAATCAACATCATATTTTTGCAAAATTCCATATTCATCGTAATTATTTAAATTGAATGTCTCATAATTTAAATTAAGATGTTCTGTTCTTTTGTCAGGAGCGATTTGAGATGTTTGAGTAATATCTGTCGCAATATATTGATCATTCATCATGTAGGGAGCAATCAATCGCGTGAAACCTCCCGTGCCAGTTCCGATTTCCATAATATTTAAATCTGAGCGGGCTACGTTGTCTCGGACAACAGATAAAAATTTGAGCAAAGATCTCTTATCGTGAAGAGATCCTGTCGGATCCTCAAAATACAATCGGTCGTGTTCAGAATGCTGTGTAGTTGCAACAAGAGGCTTTTGAAGGAATTCTTGTGCATTTTTCTGATAACAGTCCTCTAAAATTCGAAGAGCAATACATTCGGGTCGATTCCGGTAGGCAGCGGCCTCATTTTCCGTAACTGGAACATATTTATCCCATTTTTGGAATGCTTTTAGAATACTTTGATAATGTCCTACATTTTCTAATTTATTTTTCCTAATTAGATCGCCGCATAATTTAATAGCATAATTGGCATTCAAAATACCATAATCATTAGAAAATTTATCCTCTACAATATTTCGTCCATAAAACAGAATTCCATTTGCATTTTTGATTTCAATTTTATTGGGATCCGAATGGCTTGATCGAGACAAAGGTTTTGTTTCCATATGAGAAACTTCGATGCCAGATGCTGACACAATTCCAGTATCAAAATCTGCAATGACACATTTGAGAGTGTCCGAAGAACTCACATCTTCGCAGAAAAATTGAGGATTGATTACGAGAGATCTGATCCTCACAGGGACACGGAGTTCTTCTGAGAATTGTTTTGGAGGCAAGAGTTGGCATTGCAGTACGCCATCCAGGAAAGTGATCCAATTTCCTTTAGACCATTTTATAAAAGCGCATGTTGTATTATTCGAAAAGTTGCATTTTAATTTATCTATTACCTTAAACTCTCCACCATATTGGTACCCAATATTTGCAACAATTCTATAAAAATTCTCACTGTCAATATATTTATCATCGCTCTTAAAAGTAGGTTCTATCGCTTTCCAAATCTTATTTTGGATCCGTTCAATGTTTGCTCTAGCAACAACTTCATCTTTAAAACTAAGTTCGTATTGACTTCCTAAGCGATTAATATTCAACTCAACATTTGAGTCTTTCTCCACTTGAACAGCCTGAAGAATTTCAAAATCAGTGAACGAGTACGTCGCAGGATCTGAGAGCTGAAGTTGATGATCCTTTCTAAAGACATCCCACATAGCGCACAGGTAGGAAGTGGCCGGCAAAAGGATCTTTCCATCAATAGCATGACCCTCTAAATAGAGATCTTTATCCTGAGAAAGATTGTAGGTTACTTTAGCTTGGCTGTTGCTACCGCTCTGAAAATCGTTCTCTTTAGGAATAGGGAATTCATCTGTGTGATCCCAAGAGACGAACTGATTGCGAATTTCCAACGGCGGCCGCTTTACATTCGATTCTTGAGGGTTTTTAACATCAATATTGATTCCAAACTTCCAGAGTTTGCCCAGACCCTCTTTCAGGGTCTCTAATTCATTTGTATCTCTCTTCATAAAAGAGGCATATTTTAGGTCCGGCCTATTCTCTTTAATGAGAGACCTTAAGACGGAATGAGGGCCGATCTCAAGGACAACGGAGTTTTGAGGAATATTTTTCACAGCGTGAGCAAAATCTACAGGCCTTAAAACGCCCTCTACATGATATTTGTAATCAAAAAGATCTGTTTGATAGTTCGAGATGCTGGTCAACCATTTTTCAGAACGGCGGGCTGATTTGCCGTTCATATTTTTATCGAGCATCGCCTCAAGAGTTGGTTGCACTGCTAGGAATAGGAAAGAATGGTAAGCCTTGCCAAAGGTATCTAAAACTCGATTAAAAATTTCCTTCTCATTAGCTTTTTCAACAAGCGTCAAAACATTTTCTCGATATCCTGAAATCGTCATGTTATTTGGGCTATTGATACAGGCAATAGCAACGCGGTTTTCAAAGCCATTCTCGCGGATCATCTCCTTCATTTTTTCTTGAGAAAGGCCGATGGAAGCCATCAGACCCTCATCGCCAGTTTGATTCGCCGTTGCCCCTCTTGCAAGAGCAATTTTCATCGTCTCCTCAAGATTGGTCAACTTATCTAAATATGAGCAGACAATTTCTCCAGCGCTATGCCCTAAAAAACCGCCGATTTTGTCTTCCTGAATTCCAAAATAGTTCAAGAGTTCAAGCAACCCAATTTGAACTCCTACGAGTGCTACAGTCGCCTCCAAAGCATCTTTGCATCCCTCTTTGAGAATAGAGAAAAGATCTTTTCCAACAGCTTTGCCGCATCGATCGATGGCTTTTTTAAATAAAGGGAATTCGGCATAAAGCTTCATTCCCATTCCTTTCCATTGGCTTCCATTACCACTGCATGCGATAAAGATTTTTTCTGGTGTGTCAGAAATATTCCCCACATCTGGATCGTCTGCTAATTGTAATACCTCGCGAAAAGGCAATTTTTGCTTATTCACTGCGTTTGGGATATAGGCAGTCTGAGCGTGGGCAAGCAAACTGTTCTTTAATTGATAAAGCCCTTCTTTTGTCCTGTGAGCTAATAGACTCAAATTTAAACCTGAAGTCTCTAGATGCGGCTCAAGTTCTTTGCATTTTTCTACGATGACATGGGCATTCGTTCCGCCGAAGCCGAAGGAACTGATCGCAGCTCTAGATCCTCCCCAAGAACTCAATACATCTGTCATGACTTTCATGTTCTTGAGTTTTTCATGAGGTTTCTCAAGATGGAGATTAGGAACAAGAATTTCTTGCTCCATGCAAAGCATTGTTTTGATCAATCCAGCTAGACCGGAAGCGCCTTCGCAGTGGCCCATATTAGACTTTACGGATCCAATGATCAGATGAGGATTTTCTTTGCCGTATATGTCATAGATAGCCCCCAGCTCTTCTCCATCGCCTGCGACGGTGCCAGTGCCATGCGCCTCTATATAATCGAGTTCTTTTGGTTCTAACCCGGCTTTTTTACAAACCGTGCGATACAATTCTTTTTGAAACTCTCCATTGGGAAACGTGATTCCGGTAGAATTCCAGCCGCCGTTATTGATTCCGGACCCTAAAATTTTTGCATAAGGCCTATATCGGTTCTTTTTTTGCGTAGTTAAAAAGAGAACAGCAATCCCTTCTGAACGGGCATATCCATTTGCAGATTGATCGAAAGATTTGCATGCACCGTCGGGAGAGAGCATTTTTAATTTATGGAAAGCATAGCTTGTATGAGGCCAAAGGATCATAGAAGATCCGCCTACAATAGCCGTTTCGCAAACTCCAGTTTCAAGATCTTGGACAGCGCGGTGAAAAGCGACTAATGAGGAAGAACAGGCGGTATCGACCGTTTCGCTGGGTCCATGGATATTGTAAAAAAATGAAAGGCGGTTTGCGAGCATGGAAGAAGCACAGCCCGTATGTTCGTAACCTGAAATGGACTCTCTGTTTTGCAACCAGCCTTTATGAGCATCGCTAGAACATGCGCCAATATAAACACCCGTTTTAGATCCTTTCATCTCATCCAAGGACATTCCTGCATCGATCAATGCTTCATAAGAAACTTCCAGCAATAGCCGCAGCTGAGGGTCCATTTTCTCGGCTTGTTTTCCATGGACATTAAAAAACTTAAAATCAAAGACGTTGAGATCTTGTTTAATTTTTCCGAATCGATTTGGAAGGTCATCGATTTTCTGCTTCCATCTTCTGGAATCGGCAGTGACCATATCTCGTTTATTCAGTAAGTTTTGAAAGAACTCATTGGGGCTATCTGATTCAGGAAATCGGCAAGACAATCCGGTTACATAAATTCCACGTCGATTCATTATTGCTACTCCTTACAGGCTTGTCTGAATACAAAATGCAGAGCGACTACTATACAAAAGAATCTTTTTATTTCAACCCGCCAGTTGCGGACTTCCCATGACTCTGTTTTAATAGATACTTATGGAGATGAATTTTCTCTTGAAGGGAGCGATCCTAGGCTTTTCCATTGCGGCTCCAGTTGGGCCGATTGGAATTCTTTGCATCCGAAGGAGTCTCCATTTTGGCCGATTATCTGGATTCTGCACAGGATTAGGCGCTGCGGTGGCAGATACGATTTATGGAATTATCTCAGCTTTCGGCCTCACTTTCATTTCAAGCTTTCTCTTAGCCGGCCAATTTTGGCTCCGTTTGATCGGCGGAACTTTTTTGCTCTACCTGGGCTACCGAACTTTTTTTGCAGAAAAGCATGAAAAAAAAGAGGAAGTGTCCCACAAAACACTCCTTTCTGATTTTGGTTCGACTTTTTTCTTAACGATCACGAATCCAATGACGATCATTTCCTATCTCGCAGTGTTCGCAGGGTTAGGACTTTCCGACACTTTAGGAGATTATCGGAATGCTACGCAATTGGTCATAGGCGTCTTTATCGGCTCCTCGCTTTGGTGGTTTCTCTTAAGCGAAGGAGTCACTTTCTTCCGCAAAAAGGTCAGCCAAAAAATGATGGTATGGATCAATCGTATAGCTGGTCTTATGATTGCCTGTTTCGGCATCGCTGCCTGGATCAGCCTATTCTTCTAGAACATAGATTGAGACTCACCCCTATTCTTGATTTTTTTCTTGCCTATGCTTCCCCTATTCTTTATTGAGAAGATTATGAAGCTGTGGATCATCGCTGCACTACTCCTCTCATTCTGCTCTATTGGCTCGATCGAAGCTTTTTCTCCCAATAGCCCCTCAGCATCTATGCTCGTGGGCCACAAAGAGGAAATGCAAGAATGGGACCCAGGCGATTTGCATCCACTCTTCGTCCATTTTCCGATTGCGCTCCTCTTTGTAGCCTTAGCGATCGATCTCTTATACCTCTTTGGAAAAGCCCAGCATCCTTCACACTGGTTTGTCATCATTGCCGCAGCGATTGCGATCCCGACGGTCATTACAGGTCTTTTGACCTCTGATGAACATATGGACAACCCTTATGTTCTGATACATAGAAATTGGGCGCTGGTCACTTTAACTTACACTGTGCTGCACGCCTTCTTTCGGATCTACGCCATGCAAAGTAGAAAGTTCATTTCAGCCTATCTCTTTGTCGTTCTCAGCTTGATCAACGTTGCTCTAGTCACTATTACAGCTGAATATGGGGGATCGATTACCCGAGGAAGAGGACTTTTCATCCATCATAAAAATCACACAGAGAAAACTTAGTTCTTCCGAACTGGACAGCTGCTTTTTCCTAAAAACTGATAGTAAATACACCAGCTCATGATCGATTCGAATAGGGTAAACAAACCAAATCCAAACGCAATCCAGCTTCCTTTCCAATAGGCATAGGCAAAAAGAGCAACTGCTATGCCTAGACGAATCAATCTATCTGTTGTTCCAATGTTTTTGCGCATTTTGTTTCTTTTGTTTAAAGTGATTAGGAAAATAAATCCATTAACAGTCTCTTGCTTATGGCTTGGGTATATCTTCTCATCGCAGGTATTTTAGAAATCATTTGGGCTGTTTTGCTCAAGTATGCGAAAGGATTCACAAAATTCTGGCCTTCCTTCTTTGTTCTCAGCATCGGACTTGTTAGCGTCTGGCTTTTAAGCATTGCTGTCAAATCGATTCCTTTGGGAACTGCTTACGCTGTCTGGACCGGCATCGGGATTCTTGGGACCGTCATCTTCGGAATTGTCTTCTTCCAAGAACCCTTCCACTTCCTGCGCCTGTTTTTTATTTTCTGCATTTTGGCAGGGATCATAGGTCTTCGGTTGATTTCCTAAAATTCCAGTTTGCAGTTTTTTGTCTGCTAATGTACTGTCTATCGTTCCATTGCAAGAGTATTCCCATGCGATTTATATCTGTAGTTGCCCTTTTTCTTTTTAGTCTGGTTGATGCACATGCCAGAGAACCTTATAAAGCAATCGTCAATGTTGGTTCCCAAAGCGCCACCTTCACCACAACCAATGTGGTCGACCTCACAAAAGATTTGTCCACAGCTGCTATCCACGCAAAAATCGGTGGATACACTTCGACTTCCGCAGCATCCTTGACATTGAACTTGCGAGGCTTAACAGTTACAGGATCTTATCCAGCAGGATCGACAACTCTCACTGTCCAAATCCCACAAGCCGGAATTGTGGTTTCTTTCTCAGGATCTACCCGTGAAGAGAGCAACCGACTCTTTGAAGAATTCTATTATACCGGCGCTCATGACAACCGGAAATTCAGAAATGCCTTTGCCCGCTATACTCCGATCGACCCTATCGCCGGTAATCCCAATAGCTTGATGTCCCTCATGGCACAAGCCGATTTTGCTTTCGCTCGTCTTTCTCCTCTCAGTGGATGTCAGGACTGTTGCCAAAAATGCTGCGAAGATCCCAATTGGAGCTCGCAGCCTCTCGTCCATCAGTTTCAAGTTCAAGGAATTGGCGCAAGGGCCATGTCGGAAACATTTGATACGATCGTTCTTTCCCTTCCTTTCCGCTATTCCTATTCTCCAACAAAGACTTGGGCTTTAATTTTTGATCTCCCCTTCACTCTTCTCGACAATGATGGTGCGTGGTCGATCGATGGTTCTCTCGGAGCGGGATTCAGAATTCCGATCGTCTATACCTGGACATTAACGCCGACAGTCCGGTTAGGCTTGGGATGCTCTCCCAGCTTTAATACTTTGGGATCTTTTGTATCCTCAGGTCTTTTGAGCAATATCAACATCCCCATGTGGAATTTTGTCTTATCCGTCGCTGATTACGGAGGATATTTCTATAACATTCCTGTAGAATGGGGCGGGATCAAATACAATTATCACTTGCAGAATTGGATATTCAAGAACGGGATTGCTTTAACGACCTGCAATGAACTCAACATCTGCGGCATCCCTTTCAACTTCGGCATTAATTTCACAGATTCCCTCTTTTGCGGAGACGAGCTATTTATCGAACATTACGATGAAGTGGGCTTTAGCATTATTGCGAACTGCCTGAGCAATCTTTTCGAATATGACAGCTTGATTCTCAATGCCTCTTATCAATTCGGCCAAAAGAATTACCAAGCCTATGTAGGTAGTTTGGCTTATCAGTTTTAAATAAAAGCGGATGGAGACCATCCGCTGAAAAGGTTATCTTCTTCCCGATCCTACTGCAACACGGCTGCCCCCGAGAGAAGACATTCCGACCAATGGAGCGGAACGAGTTCCTGGATGGCTGCGGCCGCTTCCCACTGATACGTGAGAAGATGGATGCGGTACTGAATGGGTCATTCGAACAGGAGGCGTAATCCTGCTGGAAAATGAGGTGAAAGGAACCGTTGGCCGTACAGGCGGTGCAACCCTAATTGGCGAGACGGACGAAGGCATCCAATGAACATGTCTAGAAAATAATGGACGCGGCTCTACATAAAAAGGGTCGACATATACCGGACGGCTGATGACTACAGGTCGAGAAGGGACATAGACGGGATCCAATTCCACATAGCTTCTAGGATAGTCATTGACCACTACAACCGGCCTTGCGGTACTTAACAAATAAGCAGCAAGATAGATCGCCACTGCTGCAGTAGCGAGAGTAATCACTATCGCAGGAATGACAGGGGCAAAAATACAGGTCAATACGATTGCTGTGATTGCAATCACAGCGATGGCGATAATTGCGATTTTTTTGGCCAAACTCAATGTGCGGGATTCTGCACGTTGGCTTTCTTGAGGTTGGCTGTTGGATACAGCCTGAGGAGCTGCTCCAGAAACTGGGATGGCTGCTGCTGCTGACATATTATCTTCCTTGGTTAGCGTAAGCGTGCTGGTTCATATCTACATTGATGAGGATCGAATCATGGAATCCGAACCATTCATTATCGCCTCGGCCTAAAATGACCGTATCATTGATTGTCCACTGAGAAAGGATGTGGGAATCTAAGCTTCTGACATCCCAATACGTTCCATTCTCTAGATAGACGCGGTTTAACCATGGATCGATGGAAATGATCCAATGAGTATTCGGTCCAAAAGCGATCGGTCCTACATAGAGGTCAGCCGCGATAGAATCGCCTGTGGTCATGTTTGAAATTTTATACTCGCCTGAGAACGGCCAGCTATTTGGGGTAATGGTTAGAATGTCGTTGGAAGCCCAAGAGCGGATCTTATGCATATCAAAGCCGTTGACTTTCCAAAAAGAGCCGTCTTCTAATTCAACCGTGTTATCGAAGAAAGAATAACTCATTAAAAAATGATCCCTGATATCGACTAAAGGGATGGGAATCATAAACGCTGCTTGAGCCATCGCTTGAACTCTCGGCTCAGGCTGCGTACGCACTTCCGCGTTTGCAACGAGCCTGTTCAATGATTCTGCAATCTGATTTAGAACCGCCATACTCACTTTGGCAGAAGGCTGTGTGCTTTCATTTGAATAGTAAACTGGCGCAGCAGAAGAAAACTCATGTATTTCTAAGGACATAAAACTCCTTTTTAATTTTGCGCCATAATAATAACA
>CAZXVU010000028.1:15159-21233 GCA_964644465.1 uncultured bacterium | reverse complement strand
GCATGAGCGAATTCGGCCTCGTCGAAATGACCCGCCAAAGAAGCCGCGAATCCCTCTCGCAAACCATTTTTACGAACTGCCCTTACTGCGTAGGAAGCGGCCTCGTCAAGAGCCATGAGAGCGTCTCCGTAGAGATTGAACGCTCATTGAAAAAACTGATCCTCTGCCACAATCAATTCGCTTTGAAGCTCGTCACTCATCCCGATCTAAACCGCTATCTCGACGGCGGCGATAAAGACTATTACCAAAAACTCGCTGGCAAATCGAATGCCCATATTGAGTTTGCGATGAATGACAATCTTCATTTAAATGAATTTTCTTTTTATTCGACCCTCAATGGCCAAAAAATTGACGCCTGAAGAAGCTCATCTATTTAGCCAGCTTCAAACCTTAGAAGAAAAAGTTCCCGAAAAATACCGGCAGATCTTGATGGAGTTCTTCAGCTCCTATAAAGATGCCGTTCTTGCTTCCAAACAGCCTCTCAGAGCAGCACTTGGACCCGTCCTCCTTTTCCTGCAAATTTTGGAACATTTAGCGGCCAACCCTTATACCTTTCCTCTGTATCACCAAAAAGTCCGCCATCCGATCGACTATTATAAATTCGGCCTCGATTTCATCCGCCCCTTAGTAGATCTTGAACATTCCTCTGTCATTGGACTTCAATACTTAGATCAGATCCAAAAGCAGTTGAAACAAGGCGACAATGTCATTCTTCTTTCAAACCACCAAACAGAGCCAGATCCACAGGCCATCGCTATTCTTTTGGAGAAGACCCACCCTGACATTGCTGAAAAAATCATCTACGTCGCCGGGGAAAGAGTTGTGACCGATCCTCTTGCAATCCCCTTCAGCATGGGATGCGATATTCTCTCCATCTACTCCAAGCGCTATATCGACCATCCCCCCGAGCTGAAGGCCAAAAAGCAGCTCCATAATAAAAATACGATGGAACTGATGAGCCGCCTTCTGCAAGAAGGAGGAAAAATCATTTATGTAGCTCCCAGCGGCGGACGGGACCGTAGAAATGCGAAAGGAGTCGTTGAAGTCGCCCCCTTTGATCCACAGAGCATTGAAATGTTCAATCTGATGGCGCGCAAAGCAAAACGGCCCACCCATTTTTATCCTTTTGCACTGGATACGTACAATGTGATGCCGCCTCCAGAAACCGTACAAAAAGAACTCGGAGAGAGCAGATCGGGGAAGCGCACTCCCATCCATCTTGCCTTTGCTCCAGAATTCGATATGGAAAAATTTCCTGGATCCGAGGAGAATGATAAAATCGTCCGTCGGCAGAAACGCGCTGATGCGATCTGGAATATCGTGAATCTCAACTATAAAAAAATGAAAACAAAATGAAAACCATTCTGTCGATCGCAACAGTCATTTCTACTCTGGGTGGCCCCATGTCTCCTTTTCAAGACGTCGAAGATATCTCTTCGCTGCCGTTTCTCAATCCTGATCTGAGTCTGCGCAAAACCGCGAAACTGCGCCTTCCGAATGGTTTAGAAGCTCTTTTGATCTCCGATCCCAATGCCGACCAATCGGCCGCCGCAGTCGCAGTCAGAGTAGGCTCTTGGAATGATCCTCTTGAATACCCTGGAATGGCCCACTTTTGCGAGCATATGCTCTTCATGGGAACGGAAAAATATCCCAGCAAAACGGAATTCGACTCGTTGATTTCCGATTATACCGGAACGACCAATGCGTTTACGGCCCCTGATCGCACAGTGTACATGTTTGCCTGCCAGCCCGATGGGTTTCTCCCTCTTTTAGACCGTTTCGCCCACTTTTTCATCGATCCAATTTTCAATCCTGCAAATATTGCGCGCGAGATGCATGCCGTCGACCAGGAAAATGCGAAAAACATTGAGAACGACGCTTGGCGCGAATACATGGTCTTCAAAGAAACGGGCAACCCAACCCATCCCAACCGGATGTTTTCTACAGGCAATTCCAAAACACTGTCAAAGATTCCTCAAAGCGCTTTAAAAAAATGGCATCGGCAATTTTACGGCGCAGACCGGATGCATTTGGCCATCTATTCCCCTCTTGACCTAGAAACTTTGAAAGAAAAAGTCGTGCAAAGCTTCACCGCGATCCCACGGACTTTAGAATCTCCTCCCGATCATAATTTTGCCCTCACTTCGCAGCAGCAAAAAGGGCGCATCATCTACATTAAGCCGATCCAAAATCGACGCCTCTTAACCCTATCCTGGGAGCTTCCGCAAGAACTCTCCAATGACGACACCAAATCTGCCGAAGTACTCGCCTACGCTCTTCAGCGCGGACAAAAGTATAGCCTCTACGAAAAACTCAAAGAAGAGCAGCTCATCGATGGAATGGTAACCCGGGCGGACGATCTCGGAGGCAAAGACCATCAATTCTTCCAAATCACTCTCGAACTGACCCAAAAAGGGGTCGAACAGATGGAAACAGCTGTCCTCCGCGTCTATCAAGCCCTTGCGGGAATAAAGGCGACTGGAGTCCCCTCATATCTCTTTGAAGAGAAGAATGCGATTGCGCAGCTCAATTATCAATATCAGAGCCGGCAAAATGCCTTCGATTACATCATGCGGCTCGCAGATTCGCTTCCGGAAGAATCATTAAGTTCATTTCCTCGCAATACCGTGCTCGCTTCCGAATATAGTCCCCAAAAAATCGCGGCGGCAGCAGCTTTTCTCACTCCTGAATCATGCCTGATGTCCTTTATGGCCTCACCGGAAATCACCAAAGTTCCTCCCGAGAAAACCGAAAAATGGTCTGGCGCAGAATACGCAATCCGCTCTATTCCGGAACAATGGCTCCTTCGATGGAATTCCGCTGTAGCTCACTCTGAGATCCGCCTCGCAGAGCCGAATCCTTATCTACCCACCCGATTAGAAGTGATTGCAGATTCCACCCCTTCTTCCGTTCCCATCCCTATCGCAGACACAGATCTCGGCATTGCCTACTACATCAGATCTCCTGAGTATGCAACCCCTGAATCGATCACCCATCTCTACCTTCTCTCGCCCGAGATCAATGCGAGCGCCCGCAGCTCCGTCCTCACTTCGCTCTATATCGACCATTTGACAGACGTCCTCAATCCTACCCTCTCCGCTGCTACCAGCGCAGGCCTGAACTGCCGCATAGAACCGGAGCGCAATCGGATCCACATCCAAATTTCCGGATACAGTGAAAAAGCTCCGCTTCTTTTACAAGAAGTGACCAAACAAATGCCGCTCACTCCACCGACTCCAGAACAATTCGCGATCTACGCAGCCCGTCATGAAAAAGACTATGCCAATAGCCAGAAAGAACTCGCTGTCCGCCAAGCTAAAGAGCTGCTCGACACAGTCATCAACCAGGACAAAACAACTAAAAGAGAAAAACTCACCGCCCTTAAAACGATCCGATTTGAAGATTTCCTCGATTTCCACAAACGGGTTTTCGAAAAAACCTATATTGAAGGACTCTTCTCAGGAAATCTCTCTCTCAAAGACGCAGAATCAGCCTGGCTCGATGTCATGCATGTCTTAGGCCGCAACCCTTATCCAAAAGAAGAGCATCCAGCTACGCGGATTCTCCACCTCCCCGAACAATCAGGCCCTTATTCTATTTCTCAAAATACCGAGGTGCAAGGAAACGCAGCCATTCTTCTCGTCGATGAAGGCCCATTTTCTTTTGAAAAAAGAGCCGCGCAAGAGATCTTGACCGCCGTTTTGAAAGAATCCTTTTTTAATGAGCTCCGCACCCGGCAAAAGACAGGTTATCTCGTCCAAAGCGACTGTACAGAAATCGAAGAGCATCTTTTCGGATATTTTCTCGTTCAATCGAATTCCCATCATCCCGAGGAGCTCCTTTACCGCTTTGAACACTTCATCGAAGAATTCAATGAAACTCTCGTGGATCACATCCCCCTCGAACGTTTTGAGACTCTGAAGCAAAACATTGCCCTTTCGCTCAAGACCCGCTTCCGCAACTTAAAGGACAAAACATCCCTTTGGGACCTCATCGCTTTCCAGCACGACGCTGACTTTGCATTTTTAGATAAACGGATTGCAGCTTTTGAAACACTCACTTATGACAACTTTCTTGGCCTAGCGAACAGCTACCTCACGAGAGAGAATCGGAAGAGATTAGCAGTGCTTTTTGAAGGAAAATTAGCAGCTCCATTTGCTTATGAGCCGATCGGAGTGCGCCAGCTCGACGACATCGCCCGCTATGCGAATCGAAAAGAAAACAGCGATCTAGAGACCGCCGCTTCTTCTAGAGATTAATGTTTTTGTTTTTTGACGTAGGCGAGTAGATAGCCTTGGCCCGCTTTTGCAACATAGTCTTTGCAAGGCATGACTATTCGATCATTGCAAATCCAATAGCCTTTTTCATTTTTCACATAGGCTACGTAATGTCCGCCACCAATACTTCCACTTTGCTGGATCACTGCGACGAGCCCGTATTCAGCCTCTTCTTTATTATCCGTTGCAAGGGGCGACAATTGATATGTCTCAGGAACAGCGATAGGTTCATGGACTGCGCGCAACGAGGCTACAGGAACCTGAATGGGTTCCAATATCCCTGTCGTTTTATTTTTTCTCATTTCCGTTCTTTTGTCGATAATGACCGATTCTTGCCGTACGATATTGATGAGCAAAATTTCTGGAGATGTTTCAAAGGAATTTTCTTCGGTGATTTTTTGATACCAGACGCCATTTGCTACATAAGGCTCATCGCCTCTTGCATCTCTCACAAAATGGTTTTCCTCTAAGAGATCTTCGAGAGGTTTAATATTTCCCTGCTCGTTATACTTCAAGTGGACTTGAAGAAAAGGAACTTCACGAGTTACTTTTGTAGATTCTATTTCCTCTTCAGATCCTATGCGCTTTGCTGTATATCTCTGCGTCTTCCTGACAACGACTGGCGATTCCTTTCCTTGAAGATTCCTAATAATGCCAACCATCAATTCGTGAGCGTCCTGTTGGGAATGACCGCCGCCAAAACCTGCGGGAAAGGCCTCGCGAATATCGTTGATCTTGATCACTGACATTGGGAGACCTTTCGCTTTATCCTTTGGATATTGCTCTAGAACAGTCTTTAGTTTCGCTTGTTGTTCTGGAAGATGGGCAACAATTTCACGGTGAAGAAGAGGGATTGCGCCGATAAAATGGGTAGCTGCGGCTCCGAAACAGGAATTTCCCTGATTGGGGATGCCTGGCGGACGTCCGGGAATTAAAACAGGCGGTGGTGTAATCACAGGTTTAGATCCAGGTGGTTTCACTGAAGGGCCGGCTGGAACCCCTTTTTCATCCGCGGCTTCAGGTTTATCCCCATTCCCTGTTGTTAGGGATGGACCTGCAGCTCCGGTCTTAGGAGCAAGGGCTCTTCGAGAAAGGAGAGCTTCTGGAAGCCAGAATTTTGCATACGTTCCTTGTGAATCGAATGCTTTTCTTGCATCTGCATCCGTTTTATGGAGAACTTCCAAACATGTCCAAAGCTTTAAGGCTTCTGTTTCCAAGCCTGCCAAACGCAAAGACTTCAAGATACGAATGAGCCGGTGGAAATTATGGTTGCCGGGAGTGAGCCAATTTTTTCTAAATCCTGCAAAAAGTTTCCCTTGCACAATCTTTCCATCCGGTTGCGATGGGTCATAGTCAAGGCCGTAGAATTCCATCATCGTTCTCAGAGATTGGCGCATTTGTTCTTTCAAAACGGGACTATTTCTAAATTCCGCTAAAGCGACGCCGTCTCCCTTCGTAAAATTGAAATAGGGAGCATCGGGAGTAACCGGACTTGGCTCATCTGTTGGGAAAAGAAGAGGGATGTAGTGTTGTTGGTATTCACCCCAGTCTCCAGAGCCATCATAGATTCGCCCGCCTTCGATTTGTTCCCGGATTTCATCCAGAGTCATTTCTTCTCGAGTCTCTTGACCTTTGCCATCCATGATTCGAACCGGGTATTTAAAACGATCGTGATTCTGATAGAATTGAAGAATTGGGTGGACTACCGGCACAGTTACTGCCGGTGAAGAAGTAACTCCCACAGCAGGTCCTGTCAAAGGAAAAGCGGAGACAGGTTTAGTGATCGAAGGACCCGAA
>CAZXVU010000028.1:0-15059 GCA_964644465.1 uncultured bacterium | reverse complement strand
TATCAGTTTCGTTAACAAGACGCGGTTTCAACTTCATGAAAAGATCAATTCTCGTCTGATATTGAAAGGTATTTTTCCGATAAAACACCTTGCCTTGATCAATGGCTTCAACAGTCACTTGAAAACTAATTTTTTTATCTACTGGGTTTGTAACCCACATTTGGCAGGGGAGTTTGATCTTTGTAAGATCTATTGGATTTGACAGTGGTTCTGTAGGTGCTGAAGCTGGAGCCAATTTGGGAGCAGAAATTGGTTTCCGAATCAGGACTAACTCACTAGGTTCCCACTTCTCAAATGTTTTGAAATCCATGACGAAGCTGATTCCATGGTAAGGATCTCGGATCTTGATCCATGTCGACTCTAGATCGACCCCATCTACAATCACCCAATGTTTTCCTAAAACAGGATGATTGATCTCAACCATTGCTGGAAGGAATAAATTACTCTTGAGTCCATATGTCGGGAAAAGAGAAAAACTATATCCCGATTCTTCAATGAGAGCTTTTAGCCCATCTGCATCTAGATGTGCTCCTTCTTTAACGCATCGATAGTCTTTGAGGCTGCTCTTGTTATCTAAAAGGAGCATGGCAAGACAAGTTTGAGCCGATGTTACTGAAGATTGCTGCTGGAGAATATTTCTCTGATCGCTTTCTTTTTTCAGAGCGCCGCTACTAAATTCTTTATCGCCAAGAGTCTTCTGTAAACATCCATTGCTACTGGTTTCGAAGATTGAAGAAGGTCTAGGTTGTAGCGTTGTCTTTTCCACTTCGATTTGATCAAATGGAATCAATTGTTTATCACGATTAGCGCCAATTGGAGTCCTGAAATATTTTGGTTCAGCAACCACTGGGACAGCTGTGGTATCGGGGACTGCTACTGGAGCTGCACTTCCTGCATCAGATGGAGCGGTTGTTTCAACCTCTGGTTGAAAATCTGCAGCAATTGTTTTTTCTGGTGTTGTTTCCGACAGTGATGGAACTTCGTCATCCTCTCCTGCGAATAAGACATCTTCAGGTTCGCGTGTTTCTGGCTCCGTTTTTTCTGGTTCTTTCGCGGGTAAAGGAGCTGGTTTTGGAGAGTCCTTTGCTTTTGGATTTTCGGGTCTTGAAACGGCATAGCCTACTAATCCCGATAAACCGCTGGCACCAGCAACTACTAGGCCGGAAGTTAAAGCAACGAAACCCGTTCCTGCAGCAATTGACGTAAGCAACCCTGTCTCCCACCAATTATTGGGTCTTAAGGAAGCTATCCCAGTCTTTGCAGCTTGAAAAGCGTTTTCGGATAACTTTGAAACTGTTTCACATATATTAGATTTGTCAATCTTATGAGTCATAATGTCTTTATTTTTATTAATATTAGATAGCATTATATCAAATTTAAATGATTATTATAACTCAAAAACAAGCTATATATAGTAAATATTTTAATATATTGAACGATCAAGATTAAAATAATGGTTCCATTGTTTCGAAATCTACCTATTTTTTATCTTGATGCCGCGATTTTTTCGCAAAGGAGTCCTTATGAAAAAACTCACACTCTTATTGACAACGGTCATTGCCACAAGCGCACTTTCTGCCGCAGAACTGATCAATGACATTACATCTGAACTTCCTGAAATTTCCACTTCGGAGATCCATGGATTTCAGAAAATTCCCAATGTAGCTCAATACAAAGAAGCAGATTGGAGCCGAGTGATTGGCGTCGCCAAGGGAATCACGATGGAAGAAGCGTATAAAATTGCGGAAAGCAATCCGGAAATCACTTTCTTTTTCCATACAACAGGCTATCAGATGGTCCTTGAAAAACAAGATGGCGGCTATCGCGTCTTCCGTCATGGAGATACCGTATTTTTCTCTGGCGATCCGTGGTGGGGTTCTGCTCCCGGTTTAGCTGACGGCTATATCCGAAAAACTTCCTAAAGTACACTTTTCTACAGCGCTCCTCTCGGAGCGCTTATTTTCTTGCTTAAAATTTCTTTCTTTTCATATCTTTCTGCGCTCTTTACACACCAGGAGTTCGTTATGATGGGAGTAACCGGCAACGGCACACCAAGAGATCCAATGGTCAGCACCGTTTCACCTAGAGGTCCTACTGAGCCTTCAAAGGACCAAGAAGCCGTGGAAGCAGAAAAACCAGCTGAATGCGCTGCAATGAACTGCGACCAATTTCCAGCCAACGGCCTTCTATCGTATGATCAACGAATGCATGAAATCCTCTATCACGGAGCAGGAAGATAATGAAAATGAAACTCGCTTTAATACCCCTATTACTCGCTGCCATTGTTCCTACTTTTGGAGACATAATAGCAGAAGGAAAGACAAAAATCGTACGGCCCTATCCGGAAGATCCGACCTTGGCCATTTTCGAGTCTAAAGATGATATCACTGCGTTCAATAGTCTGAAGCATGATGTCATTCAAGGAAAAGGGGCGCTTGCCAATCAAACGACCTGTAATGTTTTCCGCCTCCTGTCCGATTGCGGCATACCGGTTGCTTTCCGAAAACAGCTCGATTCCCATAGTTTTCTGGGCGAATTGTGCCAGATGGTACTCTATGAAGTTGTCGTTCGGAGAGAAGCGCACGGTTCTTATCTCAAGCGCCATCCCTATCTAGAGAAAGGGACAGTTTTCCCCAAGCTTGTCGTCGAGTTTTTCCTAAAGACCAGCAATCATGATTGGATGGGCACACCGATTCCCGCAGATGATCCCATCATCCAATTTACCGATCTTGGCGCAGAATTATACTTGCCAGACGTTCCCCTTCAAAGCCAGAAACCTTTCATGGTCTTGTCTGATTTTCCTCTGAAAGGCCAACCTGCCCTCTTTGAGCAGATCGCTTTGATCGCTAGACAGACCTTTCTTGTTTTAGAAAAAGCGTGGCAATTGGAAAATGCTCGGCTCGTCGATTTTAAAGTGGAGTTCGGCATCAATTCATCGGGCAATCTCGTCCTTGCCGATGTGATCGACAACGACTCCTGGCGCGTGGTTCAAAATCAGCAATATATCGACAAGCAAATATACCGCGATGGCGGAGCCCTCGACAAAGTGGAAGCGTTATACAAACATGTCAGTAAAGTGACGGGTCATTTCAAACTTCCCTATCAGCAGCTGATCTTTTGGCGTGGATCTGATTTTGATGATTTGAGCCCTTTTATGAAACCATTCGAACCTTTTGCGAATGCAAACCTGAAGTCTGTGCAAGTAACCTCATCGGTCCATAAAAATCCCGTTGGAAGTTATCTTGCGCTGCACGAAAAGATCAAAGAGATTCCTGATTCTGTCTTGATTGCCTATATCGGCAGAAGCAATGGAGCAGGCCCCTCTCTTGCAGCGAATGCTACAATCCCCGTGATCACAACACCAGCCGGATGGGATAAGTTTCCTGAGGATGTTTGGTCCTCTCTGAGAGCTCCCTCTCTGACTCCGGTGCTGACTGCGTTAGAACCGCAAAATGCTGTCCTGGCCGCTTTGCAAATTTTGGCGCTCAGGAATCCCCTGCTCTATATGCAACTCCGCCTTAAGCAAGAAGAACGGCTTGTAAACATATTTGGTTTAGATGAATAAAAGCCTATTCATTTTTATAGTTGCGCTCGCCTCTTTGGAGGCGAGTTCCGAGACTTCCTATTCCTCTCCCTTCTCCAACCGTTATGGGAGCGAAGAGATGAGGTCTCTTTTTTCGCGACAGTCTAAGCACGCAACCTGGCGCGAGATCTGGGTAGCCTTAGCAGAAGCAGAGCAAGAATTAGGACTTCCCATCGATTCGTTGCAAATTGCGGAAATGAGAGCGCACATCGAAGATATCGATTTCGCCCTTGCCGACAAGATCGAGAAGGAGACCAGCCACGATGTGATGGCCCACGTAAAAGCCTATGGAGCTGTTTGTCCATTGGCAAAACCGATCATTCATTTAGGAGCCACTTCCTGTCTCGTAACGGACAACGCCGATGCAATGATCATTCGCACCGCTTTGGAAATCGTGGAGGAAAAACTCCAAACCCTCATCGAAAATTTATCAGCGCAAGCAGAACGGTACAAAAACCTTCCTTGTTTGAGCTATACGCACTTTCAAGCTGCACAGCCCACAACTGTAGGAAAAAGATTTGCCCTGTGGCTGCAAGACTTTTGGCTTGATATCCAAGAACTGCGCTACCGCCAGAGCCAACTGCGCTGCTTAGGAGCCAAAGGCGCTACGGGCACGCAAGCTTCGTTTCTTGAGCTTTTCGAAGGAGACCATCGAAAGGTCAAAGAGCTGGAAAAAAGATTCGTAGGAAAGCTGAACTTTGCGCAAGTGTTTCCCATTTCGGGGCAAACTTACAGCCGCAAGCAAGACATGCAGGTTTTAGCAGCGCTTTCCGGCATTGCTGTCTCGGCTCATAAAATGTGTACAGATCTCAGACTCCTTGCCCATGATAAAGAAATCGAGGAGCCTTTTAGCGAAAAACAGGTCGGGTCAACAGCGATGCCGTATAAACGGAATCCGATGATGTGCGAGAGGATTTGTTCTCTTGCTAGGCAGGTTCTTTCCCTGAACGAGACTCTTGAATACAATGCGGCCACACAATGGCTCGAGAGGACCCTCGACGATTCGGCGAATCGCCGCACAGCCATTCCAGAGGCTTTTCTTGCAATCGATTCGATCCTCGACGATTTAGCCAAGATCGCCAAACATTGCGTCGTCTATCCCAAAGTCATCGAAAAAAACCTCGCGCGGGAACTCCCTTTTATGGCCTCGGAAAACATTCTGATGGCATCCGTCAAACTAGGGGCCGACCGTCAAGAGGTGCATGAGAGATTGAGACAGCTTGCCCAGATCGCAGGCAATGCCGTAAAACAAGAAGGGAAAGAGAACAATTTGCTAGAGCTCATTGAAAAGGATCCTTCAATCCCTCTGTCGCAAGAGCAGCTTTATGAAACGATCAACGTCATGCATTTCATTGGGCGCGCCTCCGAGCAAGTGGAAGAATTTTTGCAGAGACTTTCTGTGGAAAATGTTTCTGAATCAGCCCGCCCATCAAAATATTGAAGCGCTTCTCGTTTCCGGAAAAAACCAATATTTGACAAACATTCCCCTATCGCATATCTAAAATCTGAAAAGAATCAGTCAAATAAATGGATCAGAATTTTACTCTCTTCGATCTTCGCAAAGCGATTCCAGAGCATTGTTTCAGACCCTCATTTTGGCGTTCTCTATCTTACTTTGCACTCGACATTGGAATCATCGTCAGTTTAGCTGCAATGGCTCTCTATCTCAATTCATGGTTCTTTTGGCCGATTTATTGGTTCTTCCAAGGGACCATGTTTGCGTCAATCTTTGTGATTGGACATGAAGGTGGACATGGAAATATTGCAAAAACCCCATGGGTGAACCATTTTTTCGGATATTTATGCCACTCCTTTCTTCTGATTCCCTATCACAGTTGGAGAATCACTCATCGGAATCATCATCTAAATGCAGGACATATCGATCATGAAGAGGCTTGGCATCCATTAACAAAAACAGAGTTCCAAAACCTCTCAACTTTCGTAAAAATCGCCCGTTTTCATCTTTTTCTTTTCGACATGATTCCTTATTTGATTTTTCGAAGCACAAGAGCAGAAAAACAAGGATCCCATTATCATCCTGACAGCCCTATTTTTGAACAAGAAGATCGCCCTCTCATCGTCCGTAGCGTCATCTGTTGCGCACTCGCATTGGGCATTCTAATTTCTAGTGGTTTCTTGTTCGGCTGGGGTCTGGTTGCAAAATTGTATCTCGTTCCTTATATTTTGTTTATGGTCTACTTTTCCATGATCACTTTTTTGCATCATTCCCATCCGGAAATCCCCTGGTACCGCAATCAAGCTTGGAACTATTTGATGGGCGCTCTTTCAACCATCGATTATGATTATCGATTTATTGGACACCTTCAGCACAATATTGGAATTCACGTCGTCCACCATCTATTTATGAATGTTCCACATTACCATTTAAAAGAAGCAACCAATGCGATCATTCCGATCCTTGGAAAACAATATCGGAAATCAAAAATCTCTCCCTTTAAGGCCTTATGGAATTGCTATAAAAAGTGCCGTTATGTCCCCGATGAAGGAGATATAGTCTATTATAGGGATGAGAAAGACTGAAAAAAATGAACTCCTAAAAAAATGCAGATCCTTAGGGAGGAATGCGATGAAACTTTTTCTCGAGAGAAACAGCCTTGCGAATATCGCCTTGCTTAGTTTGAGTGTTTTTTTGGGCCTTTCAATTTCCCCATTCTTCTTTCTTATATGGCCCGTTGCTCTACTCGCTGATGATGTTGGTTATTATATGTTTGGGCGTTCTATTTTCGATCCTGAAATCCGGATCCAAAGAGGATATCAATTTGGATCCATATTTGTATCCGGCCAAATTGGGGAAGGGAGAGATCTGGGATTTAATTTATATGATGGAGATCTTACAAAATCATATATGAAATCTCAAACTGACAAATGGGACTTCATGCTCAAAGAACTTAAACTATCAGCAGGGGATTCTCTCATAGATATTGGTTGTGGATTTGGCGATTGGTTGAATTATGCGAGATCGAAAGGGATCCATGTAGTTGGAGTCAACATCACTCCTGAACAAGCTGCTATTGCTCACAAGAAAAATGGTCTGGATATCATTGTAGCGAACTGGAAAGAGATTCCCAAGAATCCAGCGCTTCAAGAGAAACTCTACGGGAAATTTGATGCTGTAACGTTTATGGACACAGTCGAGCACTATGTTCCTGCTAAGCATAGAATGAATTTTGCAGTGCAAGATCAGATTTACTCAGAGATGTTTGACATGTCTTCCAAACTCTTAAAAAACAACGCGTCGCCCAAACGCGTCTTCATCTCATGCCTACATCAAAAATCAAAAAAGCTTGATTCTTTTAAGGAAGGCTTTGTCGCTTATCTTTTAGATAAATACCATTCCGGCTGTTATCCATATGGAGATGATGGGCTGACCAAGAATTGCAGCACCCATTTTAAAGAGCTATCGCGTTATGACAAAACAGAAGATTATCGATTGACTTCTGTGTTAGACCGAGATCATTTTGGCGCACCTAAAATTAGGTGGAATTTGAAAAGAATTCTTCATTTGCCTATCCTTTTTATCCTTGATCCTCATCATATCCATAAATGGGTTGACATTGCAGTTGATGGCTGGATGTGGTGGCATTTTGGAGAAGATGCCTGGAACCCTAATTATGGAAGCGAGCATCAAAAGCAAAATAGGCGTGCAACGCTCTGGTGGCTTGTACTAGAAAAAAAAACCGCTCAAAAATCATAGAGAAAACGTGATGAACCAGAACGAATTAAAATTTGATCGCACTTGGAAAGAGCAAAGTTCTAGAGTAAAAAATTTTTACGATCTTTGGGGTTTCATTGGTGGTACAACTTTAGGGAAATATCCAGAGATCAATGAAGGAATTTACCCTTCCAGAGAGACTACCTATGAAAATGCAATGGAAAATGTCTACTCCTGGTATTTGCAAAATACCATTGAGCAAGTGCAAAAAGACCGTCCCTATAAAGTACTTGAGCTCGGCTTTGGTTATGGAAGTTTAGCCGATCGATTTGTTAAAACAGGAAAAGTCATCTGGTCAGGAATCAATTACTCTCCTTTACAATGTCGATACGCGAGAAAAAAATTTGGACTCGATAACGGAAAACACACCATCTATCAGCAAAGCTGGTATGAATTTCCCTATGAGGAGCACATTGGACAATATGATTTTATCGTAGCGCGAGGCTGTTTGGAGCACTATGTTCCGCGCGAACAAGCCGCCTTAGGAAACCATCGTTCTAAAGAGCTCTACTCCGATCTCTTTTCAAAATTAGAAAAGTGCCTAAATCCCAATGCCAAGAAAGATGGCGCGGGCAAAATCATCGGCGGACTCATCTTCATGAGAGATTCTTGGAGCGATGAAAATTTGAAAGCAATAGCGGATGATCGAAAAGAAATTGAGCGATTTTCAGACCTCTACTTTGCTCGAAAATTAGCCAGAACTTGGGGTGGGCATTATCCTTCTACTCTGGATGAGTTTTTTAGCCACTTGGAGCAAAAAATGAATCGGGTTGTTTTGGAAGATGGTACGCGCGACTATTACTATACCAGCGTCGATTGGTTTCGATTGATTCGCAAGAACTTGATCACAGGCATACTGAAACATCCTGGGCATGTTCTTTCCTACTTCTTCCACAACAAACGGAATGCTTTTACAGCTATTAAGGATATTTTCATCGATGGCGTATGGGGCTGGCAATTCACCCCGCGTTTAGATTTTGAAAAATTTTCAGATACTCCTTGTAGACTCTATCGCTTTGTATACCAATTGCGATAAAAGGTTCTTAGACTTTCATGTTGTGATAAACGGCATCGACGTCGTCGAGGTTTTCAAGCCATTCGATGAGGGCGATATTTGAATCAGCGTCCTCGTCATTGACTTCGACCCAGGTTTTGGGGAACATCGCGAGTTCTGCTTCTTCGCATTTGATCCCGGTGGCTTCGATCGCCTCTTTCACTTTGAGAAAAGATTCAACGGGAGTCGTAATCAAGTAATTCTCGTCTTCGACGACAAAATCATCGGCTCCGTTTTCTGTAGCCAGCATAAAAAGATCCTCTTCTTTAGCTGCAGCTTTGGGAACGCGGAGGAGACCTTTCCGGTCAAAGTTGTAGGCGACTGCTCCCGGAGTTGCGATGGTGCCGCCGCATTTCTTTGTCGCGATCTGGATATCGGCTGAGATCCTATTTTTATTATCGGTCATGATATCGACGATCATTCCGACTCCGCCGTAGCCATAGAGTTCGTAGGTCATGGAACTATAGTCCTGGGTGTCGGAAGAAGCGGCTTTTTTGATATTCCGATCGACATTGTCGTTTGGAAGGTTGGCGTCTTTGGCTTTTTGGACTGCGATGCGCAATTTGCTGTTCGACTTTATATCAGGGCCACCTTGCTTGACCGCGCTGATGATCTCTTTCATGATCCGGCTGAATATCTTCCCTTTTTTCTTGTCGGAGCGCTCTTTGCGATGTTTGATATTGGCCCATTTACTATGTCCTGCCATGAGACTTCTTCCTTTTTTTGAAGAATATTAAACTCTTTTTTTCCCATTCTTTCGCCGCTTCGAAATGGTGGAATAGCTTCTCTTTTTGCCTGAATTCGGCAGTATGGAAGCAGCATCTCCCCGCAGCATCGATTCTGGAGGGGCAGACAGCATGAAGGAGTTCATGATAGACGATGAACTCCAAAAAATAAAGGGGCACTTCGGGGTCGTCCATCAGGCGATTGATTCGGATCTGGTGGGAATGGCGGTCATAGGTGCCAAAGGTGATCGACCGGTATTTTCTGACCCTGGAAGGTGTCCATCCTATGGAAGGATCCTGAAGGGATGAAAAATAACGGGTTTTAACCTGATCTAAGATGGTCAGAAGGTCGTAATGTAACCCTGTAGAGGGAAGTTCATCTGCAGGAACTTTGGTTTGGGAAAAGTAGAGATGGGCCATTTTGCGGACAATCGTGCAGGCGTCTTTATCTCTTCTCTTGAGCGACATGCGGATGAGAGCCTCTAAAACAGGCGTGGGAGCTTGCAGGAAAAGCCGGTGGAGGCGCAAGAAAAGAGTTCCCCTCTCTTTGCGGATAGTAACATAGGTAGACTTGTTTTCATGCCAAACGATCTGCAAGGGAATCGGGCATAAAGCTTGAAGGCGCTCATCCATTATAGAGTTTTTTGCATGAGGATTTTGCCGATATAACGACCTTGATCTTTTATGAAATGGCGCTGCAGCCCATATTGCTCAAATCCCAGTCTTCGATAGAGGTTGATCGCTGGATTGCCCTCGTACACTTCTAAGTGGAGAAGCTCGATTTTGAATCGATCTTTGGCGAGATTCATGAGATCTTCCATGAGTTTAGTGCCGATGCCTTTTCCCCGATATCTTTCATCGACAATGATCGCGAAAAGACATTGATGGGAGAGTTTTTTATAGGGTTGCAGATACAAATTGGCAATCCCGCAGGGAACACCATCCCAGAGAGCTGTGAGGACAGCGTTGAATTTTGAATAGCTCACCCATATCCGGGCGGCATCTTCAATTTCCCTAAGATCGCATAATGGGAAACCATCTAAAACACCCGGCTGTAAGAGCCACTCAACGAGATATTTCTGATCTGCGTCTTCCCCAAAACGTACGGTCAAATGCTCCATTAGAAAAAATGCTCCAGCAAGATGCGGGCGCGGCTGCATCCGTCGATTTTTACAAAGTTATCCTGTTTGGCGAACGGCTCGAACTGCAATTTTTGGAGAATAGGCATTAGATGGCTAGGATCGAAGATTTCAACATGCACGCTCTCCAATTTGAAACGCGTTTTAGCCAAATGCAAAAGATTGCGAACCATCGTTGTTCCGATCCCTTTTCGCCGGTATTCTGGGGCGACAATGAGATAAAAGGAACAGTGATGAGCCACCTTTCGATAGGGCATTAAGAAAAGAGTTCCTATTGCACAGGGAACATCTTTGATCATGCCCGTAAGGCTTGCTTTAAACTTGGAGAAACCAATCCAATTTTTGAGCGCATCCTCTTTTTCTAAAAACCCAAATGGGAACGGATCGCAAGATTCGGGTGTAGAGAGCCATTCTTGTAAATAAGAGATGTCTTCCAAATTGGAATAACGGATATCGAAATCGGGGATTGGAATCATCCAAATTCTTTTAGATAGGCGTTAATAAATTCATCGATCTCCCCATCCATTACGGCTTGGATATTCCCCACTTCCATTTTAGTGCGCGTATCTTTGACCAGAGTATAGGGTTGGAAAACATAATTGCGGATCTGACTTCCCCAAGCAATCTCTTTTTTTTCTCCGCCCATCGACGAGAGTTTTTGCTGCTGCTCAGTAAATTCTTTTTCATAAATCTTGGAGTGGAGCATCTTCATGCAAGTTTCCCGGTTTTGGATCTGGCTCCTTTCGCCCTGGCATGAAACGACTATCCCAGTAGGAATATGGGTAATCCGCACTGCAGAATCGGTCTTATTGACGTGCTGTCCTCCTGCACCCGATGCGCGGTATGTATCGATTTTGAGATCTTCAGGACGTATTTCAACTTGGATGTCGTCGATGATCGGTGTTACATCGACGGAGGCAAAGCTAGTATGGCGTCGGGCATTGGAATCAAAAGGAGAAATCCGGACAAGACGGTGCACGCCCTTTTCCGATTTGCTGTATCCATAAGCAAAAGGCCCTGTGAAACGAAAAGTCATATTTTTGATGCCTGCAACTTCCCCTTCCAGCCGGTCAATGACCTCGACTTTCCACCCTCTTTTGGTGGCCCATCTTTGATACATCCTGGATAGCATCGCAGCCCAATCGCAAGATTCGGTGCCGCCAGCTCCTGCATTGATCTCTAAATAGCAATCTTTCCCATCAAGCTCGCCCGATAACATTTTGCGCACTTCAAGGTCGCCGAGCTTTTTTTCGATATCGGCCAAGGAATCAGTGAGCTCTTTGACCAATTCTCCATCGCCAAGTTCTTCTGCTTCGGGAAGAAGATCCTTCACATCTTGAAAACGGGTTTTTAGTTCATGATAGGGAACAGTCCAAAGTTTCAGCGCATTGCACGCTTCAATCACTTTTTGCGCAGCTTCTTGATGATCCCAAAAGTTGGGAGCTGCCATTTGCTCTTCGAGTTTTCGGACGTCTTCTTCTTTGCTACTTAAGTCAAAGATACCTCCACATTGCAGACAGACGCTCTTCAATTGCCTTCAGTTTCTCTTGAGTCTCGAAATTCATAATGTCTCCACAAGTACTTCTGGAAGTGATTTTAAAATGAAAAAAGTTAAAAGTCAAAAATTCAAAAATTTACTTCACAATCAAATTGATGAGAATTTAAGTTGGGTTTGCTTTTCCTTTACATTTATCTAACCACTTATATAATTGCCCGATCTCTGTTAAACCAGTTTTGAGGATCAAAACTCCTCGTAATCGATATGTAAAAACCCTAAAGGGAGGTTTCCATGATTGCATCAAATATCCATCAACAACTCGCGCCCGGTTGCTGTGCTAATCTTGCACAATCGACTAAAGCAGCTGCTGTTTGGCTCGGAAAGAGCATAAAAACTGCTGGCGTTTTCTGTTGGGAAGGCATCAAAAAAATTTCAACTGCCGTTGCTGGCTTTTTCAAGATGGTCGCTATTAGGATCTACGGCGGATTCATAGCAGCAAAAACAATGATTGCAGCTTGGGTAAAAAATAACCCAATTAAAGCTAACAACGTTCGAGTAGGCGTAATGTCTGCTCTTGGCGCAGCGATTGTAACTGCTCTTTTCTGCGTAGTTTGCAAGAAAAAACCTGCCGCCCCAGCGGGTGGTGCAGGCGGTGGTGCAGCAGCTGGCCCTCAAGCTAGAGTTCGTCAAGACGCAGGTGTTGGAGCTGATGCAGTTGATGCTGCCGCGGATGCAGGTGCTGCTGGTGATGTTGGAGCAGGCGAAGCTGAAGCTGGTGCTGACGCAGCTGTTGACGCTGGCGCGGGTGCTGCTGGTGCTGATGCAGCTGTTGATGCTGGCGCAGGTGCTGATGGTGCTGACGCAGCTGTTGACGCTGGCGCAGGTGCTGCTGGTGCTGACGCAGCTGTTGACGCTGGTGCAGGTGCCGCAGGTGCTGGTGCTGACGCAGCTGTTGACGCTGCTTAAGTGTTTTCGATTGAAGCGGCGGATCTATTCGCCGCTTCTTATTTTATCTTTTTGTTCTCAACAGACAGTTTCTCTTTTCCCTCTCGAACAATCATTTCCATTCCATCTTCCACGATAAATGTATGATCGCCGAGGAATCGGACGTCTTGTGCAATGAATCGAGAATGGCCCTTGAGATAAATTTTTAAAGATTCCCGCCGTTTTAATTCCATTTTCCAAAAAGGCTTAGAATGCTCCCAATCGATTCCTAGATTTTCTACGCGAACATTTTCCAGAAAACAGCTTCCGACATGTTTTGAATATTGAAGGATCCCCTTTTCAAAATGTCCGATAGGCTGGTCGGCGATTACTTGCAAACTTCCATTCACATCTAAACCTGCAATAGAAATTTCAGCGATTTCTAAAAAAAGTTCAGATCCTAAAGCAAGTTTCCCTTTTCGTAGTTTTTGTCGGATGAGAGAATAGAGAGGACCTAGAGCCGGATGGTATAGGAAAAGAAATTCAGGCCCTTTTTGCAAATATTCTTCCAAGGAACGTTGGAAGGGGAGAGAGAACTGGCAATGGTCTTGAAGAAGTTCCAGATGGGCTTTCATCAGATCGTAAAAGCAATTTTCAGGCGTTTCTTGGTAAGACCCTCCTGGAATAAAAGCCTTTTTAGCAGTAGAGATCGTCTTATGCCTTCGGTTGTATGTTACATACGTATGTTCTGTACGAAGAGGCCTTTCATGAGTATTTTCTTCCACAAAAATATCAGCGATGTTCTGCATCGTCGATTCAAGCCGCGCCATTGGCTCTTCTTTTTTTTCACCCTGCACAGTTGTGTAGGACGCTTTTTTTAAATTGATCAAAAGCCCAGGGAATGGACACCGATCGACAGCGCTGGAAATCGCATTCAAATCGGCAAAAAGGATATTTGTATTCGATGAAAATCGGGAATAAGGCTCCCCTTCTTTTAAGGGACGGTCCTCGATTCCAAATTTAGCAAAATCACAATACTCAATATTGGTGAGCACTTTTTCTTCTTTCCGTTCGATGAGGACGTTGATTCCTTCAGCCGCTTGCAAAAGACGAGGACAGGAAGCAAAACCAAATAGCATACCCTTTTTCCAACCAAATCCTGTAAAAGCCAAAAGTCCATAATCAAGCCCAGCAAGAGGATTATTGATTTGCCGGATCAAAGCCTTTTTACGCCCCAGTTTTTCTAACCAGTCGAAAATCCCCTCATCGTGCGCCAGTTTCCAAATGGCTCCGTGCCCTCCAGGTTTTAAGAGAGGTTTTAAGGGACCCAGAACACACCAGTTACCCTCACCGTTTACGGCAGGGACAAGAGGCTGAGTGAAAAAACGGAAAGACTCTTTAGGACGCCCAAACCATTGGAATTCTTCGCAAATTTGCAAGACATGACGGTGATTCTCTTTTTCATGAGAGGTCATTATGGCAATTGGCGTCGTGCACTGTTTTCCATACATTTTGTAATGGAGGTATTCGCGGGCTTGAAGATCGCGGATCAAAGAGGCTAAAAGAGTTCTTCCGGCAAAGGGCAATTTGGCCGCAGGCAATTCGTGTCCAGTTATTTCATCGACGAGATGAAGTCGGTCTGCGGCGCCGCCTAGCGGATAGAGTTCGGCCATTTCTGGGAGAGCTTCAATTCCCCAGGAAATCATCTCCTCGACGAGATCTGTTTCTTCATTGATATCTTGAAAATAGGGCGAATGATAGATCGCTGTCGTAGAATCTGCCTCAGGAGAAATCCCTTTTAACAATTGAAGGATCTTGACTTGATACCCGATAATTCCGCCGATTTCGCGGTAAAACGTGTCGATTGCAAGCAATTTGACCAATAGCTCTCGCAAGTGATCGCTACTTAACTCAGCTGATTGAAAAAGAGATTCTGCTTGGCCGATTACAATCAATTGCTTAAAGGCCAGCTCGCATTCAGGAGTGAGTCCTGCTAAAAAGGTCCGCAATGCAGGCATCCTGAGCAGGAACGCTTGCACTTCGGGAATCGCATCGAGAATCTCCACCTTTTCATAGGAGGATGTAGCTTGTTGGAGCCGATTGTTTAAGTCTTCGAGGGTTTTCATTCCAAGAAATTTTCCTAAATCATAAGCGAATTATTCAATCGGCGGCCACGCATGAAGGGGGAACTTAAAATACCTAAAATGAAATTTGCCACGAAGTAAGCAAAATTACAAGGGAAGTTTTCTCGTGGAGAAAATAAAGATATCCGCTACACTTTCAATCTCTTAAAGCACGCAATCTCTATTTTTTGTTGAAAAAAAAATTCCACTGATAGAGATGTGTTGTGCGATTTTTTTTGATTATTAAACCCTCAGGCTGATAAAAGATTTCTTTTGAGGA
>CAZXVU010000027.1:1320-22832 GCA_964644465.1 uncultured bacterium | reverse complement strand
CCGCTTTGATCCGCTCTTCGAATTGGCCCCGGTATTTTGTGCCGGCGATCATGAGCGTCAGGTCGAGAGAGATCAGTTTTTTCTTGCGCAAGTTATCGGGTACATCGCCGCGGACAATTGCATGAGCAAGTCCTTCGACGATGGCTGTTTTTCCAACCCCAGCTTCGCCGATGAGGACAGGATTGTTTTTGCGTCGGCGGCAAAGAATTAAGATGAGGCGTTCCACTTCGTCGCGGCGGCCAATGACGGGATCCATTTTCCCATCGCGGCACATTTCTGTAAGATCATGGCCGTAAGCGCGGAGGGCTGGCATTTTGTCATTGATAGGCGCGGTTGTCCGTTCTTGAGGAGCGCGGCCTGGGCCTGAAGCGCCGGGCTGGTTGGGCGAGGGGGGAGTGGGTCCCATCGGAGGCAACTGAAGGTTGAAAGTCTCGAGTTCTTTGAGCACTTCTTTGCGGACTTCTTTCAGATTCACATTGAGATTTTCTAGGACTTGGGCCGCTACGCCGTCGGTTTGACGCAATAGGGCGAGGAGCAAATGCTCTGTCCCGACATAGTTATGATTGAGATTCGCCGCTTCTTCATTCGCGTATTCAAAAACTTTCTTTACTTTTCCTGTTAAAGCAGGGTCTCCGTAGACCTGGATTTCAGGTCCGAATCCGACGATCCGCTCGACTTCCGTCCGGATGGCGTCGTAATCTAAGTTCATGTTTCTGAGGACATTAACAGCTATTCCTTGGCCCAGCTTCAGCAGTCCTAAGAGGACGTGTTCTGTGCCTAAGTAATTGTGGTTAAGCCGCTGCGCTTCTTTTTTGGCGAGTTTGATGACCTGCTTTGCGCGATTGGTAAACTTGTCAAACATCGTCTGTTCCTTCAGTAATCATGATTCTATTCTATCATGTTTTAAGGGCTATTTCAAATCTATTAACCAGTATGGTAATCAGATGACAAATGGCTTGCTGCGGCTGTGCCATATCGATCTTCCTCCTCGGCCTAGCGCCTTCGGCTATGTCCTCGTCGTTCAGACCGCTTCGCTTCAATCTGGCTTTGCCTCGCTATCGCCCTTTGTTACCATTTGTTTACCATACTGGTCAATTTTGAGTTCTCGACAACCCCTCGATACATGATGTATCATAAAGATCTTTCTAATAAGTCCTCTTTCTTTCTTTGTGAAGTGAAATTTTTATGTTGAATGTTTTAGATACCGGAAGTGCCTCTGCTGAAAAGAATATGCAGCTGGACGAAAAACTTTTGGATCAACTCGATCCGAAGGGCAATCCGATTCTTCATTTGTACGAATGGGCCGGACCTTCAGCAACTTACGGCTATTTTATTTCCCCGGAAAAACATCTCGATCTGGAAAAAGCTGAAAGACACCATCTTGCGTTGGCCCGCAGGCCGACGGGGGGTGGGATCGTTTTCCATATTTGGGATTTGGCGTTTTCTTTTTTAATGCCGGCGAATCATCCTTTATTCTCTTTGAATACTTTGGAAAACTACCGATTTGTGAATGCCGCTGTTTTGGAAGTCATGCGCGATTTTTTTTCTTTGCAAGAGCCGATTTCTTTGATCCCGCAAAATGCCGCTTCATTAGGTCCCGACTGCCAAAATTTCTGTATGGCCAAGCCGACTCAATACGATGTCGTATATAAGGGTCTCAAAATTGCCGGGGCGGCCCAAAGAAAACGGAAGCAGGGCTATCTTCATCAGGGGACGATTTCCCTGGCCTTGCCCCATATGGATCTTTTGAAGGATGTGCTTCTCTCAAAAGAGGATGTCTTGCGAGCGATCGCGGCCTATTCCTTCGCCCCGCTGGGAAGGATCTGGGAGCCTGTCCAATTGAAAAAGGCCCGGAAAGAGATCCAACAAAAACTGGCCAACTATCTAACCACCCGCCTATAATATGAGCACTATGTCAAAGCCAAAAACAGCCATTACACCGACCCGCAGCGAAAATTATCCTGAATGGTATCAAAGCGTCATCAAAGCCGCTGATCTCTCCGAGCATTCTCCCGTTCGCGGATGCATGGTGATCAAGCCTTGGGGCTATAGCATCTGGGAAAATATCCAGAGAATCATGGACGGGCAGTTCAAGGCGACGGGGCATCAAAACGCCTATTTTCCTCTCTTCATTCCTCTCAGCTTCATGGAAAAAGAGGCGCAGCATGTCGAGGGCTTTGCCAAAGAATGCGCGGTTGTGACCCATCACCGCCTCGAAAAAAATAAAGACGGTAAACTCGTACCTGCAGGCGAATTGGAAGAGCCTCTTATTGTCCGGCCTACTTCCGAAATGATCATCGGCCATTCATTCGCTAAATGGGTCGAGTCGTATCGCGATCTACCGATTTTGATCAATCAATGGTGCAATGTTGTCCGTTGGGAAATGAGAACGCGGATGTTTTTGCGCACTGCAGAATTTTTGTGGCAGGAAGGGCACACAGCCCACGCTAGCAAAGAAGAAGCGGAAATCGAAGCGAAGCGGATGCTCGATGTCTATTCAGACTTTTGCCACCAATATCTAGCTATGCCTGTGATCCGAGGCGAAAAGACTCCTTCTGAGCGATTCCCTGGCGCGGTCAACACCTATTGCATTGAAGCAATGATGCAAGATAGAAAAGCGCTCCAAGCGGGGACATCCCATTTTCTCGGTCAAAATTTCGCCAAATCGTGCGGCATCCAGTTCCGTACTGTGGAAGGAAATCAAGAATTTGCATGGACTACTTCCTGGGGCAGTACGACCCGGTTGATTGGCGGCATGATCATGACCCACAGCGATGACGACGGCCTTGTTCTCCCTCCCCGTGTAGCTTCTGCTCATCTTGCGATCATTCCCATTATCCATAATGAAGAAGCTCGTCCAAAGGTCATGCAGTTTTGCGAAAAACTCGCCCAATCTCTCCGCTCTCTCTATTATGAAGGACAGCCTCTAAGAATCATCGTCGATGCCCGCGATATGCGCGGAGGAGAAAAGAGCTGGTCTTGGATCAAGAAAGGCGTTCCTCTTCGGCTTGAAATCGGCCCGCGCGAAGTCGACTCTGAACAGCTCAACCTTTTACGCCGCGACAGACCTCATAAAGAAGGCACATCTTTACACCGCACTGAGCTGGAAGCGAAGATCATTTCGATCCTTGAAGATATCCAGGCTAACCTTCTCGCTAAAGCGACCCAATTCCGCGATCAGCACACTGTAGAGATCAACAGCGTTAAAGAGTTCAACGAATTCTTCACAGCCAAAGGAGACGAAATCCATGGAGGTTTCGCCCTGGCGCATTGGAATGAAGATCCCGCTATCGAAGCAAAAGTCAAAGAAGATCACAATGTCACGATCCGCTGCATGCCCCTTCCTCTTTCCTCTGAAGAGGGCAAGTGCATCTTTACAGGCCAGAGAAGCCCGAGAAGAGTCATTTTTGCAAAATCCTATTAGAAAAGCCCTCCTGTCCGAAATTGAATGGATCAATGACCGCTATAAAGAAGTGGAATTTGTCCCTTCCCATTTTGAAAATGAAGTGATCGCGGTTGCTGAAGTGGACGGCAAAAAAGCAGGAATCGGCCGATTAGTGCGGGTAGATTCCGAGAATTTAGAGCTTGGCGGGATGTATATTTTCGAAAAGTATCGAAAAATGGGCCTTGCCAAAAAAATTGTTGAATTCTTGCTTAAATTTGCCTCAGAAGAGGAGCGGGTTTTCTGTATTCCTTTCTCCCATCTGACAAAATTCTACCAATCTTTTGGCTTTATGGATGCTGCCAGTGTTGAAGTTCCCGCACAAATCCAGGAAAAATATCAATGGTGCAAGGAAAAATATCCCATTGAAACTTCTCTCCTATATCTCGTTTCCTCTAGCTCCAAACCTTCCTGTATGATATCTTTGTAATCTTCAATCTTTTCTTGAGAGATTGCAATGCTAGAATTTTTCCGTAAGTACCAACGATATATCTTCATCTTCGTCACGGCGGTCGTGATCGCGTCCTTTTCCTTTTTTGGAACGTTCGGAGCGTTCGTAGAAGGGGAAAAGAGTGTAGATCGAGTGGTTGCCCATGCGATCGACGGTTCTCCAATTCAGCTCACCGAAGTACAGAAACTTGCCCATTTCCTGGCCTCTGATCGGGAAGACCCTCCTCAGGGAAGGGGAATGATGCCCAACTTTTTCAATGATGGCGTTGTTCGGCATGATTTCTTAAGGACAGGATTGGCCGATCTCATCGTCGCCGCTTATTTCGAACCTTTGAAAGAAGAGTTCAAATCGCGGCTGGATCGCGCAAAACGGTTTACCCCTTACTCTCACCCAGAAGCTTCCTTTCTCAGTGCTAAAGCTGTTTGGGAACGGTTTTTGCCAGCCATCAATCAGGAACTCGCCGCTTTGCAAGCTGAAAAAGAAGTAACTCCAAAGATCTTCACTCGTTTAGCGCGCCTTTATCAGCAGCAGGGCTATTTCCAGCCTGAAACTCTCCGCCGCGTTTTGGTCTATCACCATCAGCAATATCCCTGGCTCAGCATCGATCAGCGCCTATCCCATGAAGATCTAGCGCTGTTCGGTTTCCATTCCTTAAATGATTGGTTCGGCCGCGATTTTCTCGACGTGATTTCTCAGTTCATTCTCAATGCCGCCGTAGAAGCCGAGCAAAAAGGGTACACCGTCAGCCTTGAAGAAGCAAAAGGGGACCTCATCCACAATTACCAGCAGTCGATGAAAAAACTCGCGGATGCAAATGCGAAGATCGATCTTTCTTTCGGCCAGCATTTACGGATGCTTGGATTCGATGAAAAAGGAGCTGCTGAGGTCTGGAGAAAAGTTCTTCTATTCCGCCGCTATTTTCACGGAGTGGGCGACGCTGTTTTTGTCGACCGTTTGCCGTACCGCGATTTTGCTGGATATGCACTGGAGACCGCTGTCGTCCAAAAATATGAGTGGCCCATTCAGCTGAATACATTTGAAGATCTTTTAGAATTTCAGATCTATTTGAAATCTGTTTCCCCTCCTTCTAAAGATCCATTGGCTTTGCCGGTAGCTTTCCTATCTCCTGAAGAAATTGCAAAGAAAGCTCCTGAGCTTGTTCAGAGCGTGTATCGCGCGAAAGTAGCCGAACTTTCCAAGATCCAAGTAGGTCTGAGAGCGACCTTGAAAGAACTCTGGGATTGGCAGACCGATCCAAACCATTGGCAGCGTCTGAAAATGGAGTTCACTTTTCTTTCAGAAGGACGCACTAAGGAAGAATGTTTCCAATCTCTTGAAAACTTAAGTCCAGCCCAACGCTCGAAAGTCGATGCCTTCACTCGCTGCTTGCTTGTCGACGAACATCCTGAATGGGTAGATGCCGCTCTCGCTTCCGCCGCCTTGAAGGAACAGACACTCACTGTATCTGGTTCTGGAGTCAATCTCGGCCATATCGAAGAGAAAGAAAAATTCTTAGCGATTTTGGAAAAAACGGCTCTCGGAAATCCTGAAGGCTCTGAAGAGCTTCAGAGTTATTGCGATGATGGAAAAACATTCTATCGCATTCAAGAAGTAGAAAAAATAGCTGACCGTGAAATCCTCACGTTCCAAAAGGCGCGTCCTGTATTAGGCACTCTAGTAGACCGCTTTTTAGAAAAAGAATATGACAAAATGCATGGCAATAAACCGTTTGCCGATATGAGAGAAGAGATCGCTCAATCGGTGTTTGCCAATGTGCTCAATGCAATCGATGCATCAGACGTTTCGAATTTGAATGTCTATGCAACGAATCGTCTTTTAGCTCCTACAAGAGCCGCCTATAAGGCTCTGCAAATAAATCCGATGGATTCTAATTGGGTGAAGAACAATGAGAATCCTTTACTCGATCAGTTCAAACTCGAACGAAAAGAACAATCAATACAGCGAACTTCTCAGGAGGAATGGATGAAAGAACAAGCTTTTATACTCGTTCCAGATCAATGGTCTCCTATCCATGTTCCAGAAAATGGGCAAATCGTCTTTTTCTATCTGCAGGAAAAAAAACCTTCAGAATCGCCCATTTTGGAACAGCTGGCCTTTGGGAAAGAGACCTTATCGGCCGATGCTCAGCGTTATTTAGCTGAGGGTTTATTGGAAACCGTTCAGAAAAAACAATCCATTGTCATCCCCCTGCAAAAGGAAATTGAATGAGCCTTTTTGAGGATATTCCAGCGCTCTCTCCTGTCCAATTCTTCGGCTTAACTTCTGATTGCCATTGGACTCAAGGAGCTCTGAAGCCAGAGAAGTTTTACTTACTCCCGTCGACGAACGATTTACTCGATGAAGAATCGTTTGCCGATGTGTATACAGCATGGAACGTTGAGAAAATGGCGTTCTATGTGGCTGTCCATCGCCCCTTCCAAAAAATTGTGGAAAGCGATTTCCGTCGTGGAGATAGCATTGAACTATTCATTGACACGAGAGATTTAAAATCAAAAGGGGGCGTTTCCCGCTTTTGCCATCACTTTGTGTTCTTCCCAGCTCAGACGCAAAACTTCTATGGTCGGGAGATCACCCGTTTCCGCAATGAAGATATGCACAAACTCTGCCATCCTGAAGATTTGCAAGTGCATCCGATCCTCCATGATGATTCCTACGCTCTTTCTATCGAAATCCCTACCCATTGCCTTCATGGATTCGAACCCGTCAGCTTTCCCCGTCTTGGGTTCACCTACCGGATCAACCGCGCTGAGGGCCCTCCCCAGCATTTCGCCGTCTCTTCGGAAGAATATACGATCGAGCAGCATCCGGCTACGTGGGGGACCTTAAAGCTTAAGAAGGGCGAGGAATGAGATTCTCCGAGACTCATGAATGGATCCATTTAGAAGGATCGTTGGGAACAGTCGGGATCACTGACTTTGCCCAGAAAGAGCTTGGAGAGATTGTCTATGTTGAGCTCCCCAAAATAGGGCAAAAAGTCAAAGCGGGGTCAGAAATTTGCGTCCTTGAATCGACCAAGGCCGCTGCTGATGTTTATGCTCCTGTCACCGGCAAGATTACAGCGGTGAACGAAGGACTTAGAAAAATCCCTTCAGCGATCAACCAATACGCAGAAACCGGCGGCTGGCTCTTTAAGATACAGCTCGACGATCCGAAAGAATTGAATCGGCTGATGAGCCGATCTGACTATTTATCTAAAATTTCGCAATAGGATTTTTTATGGCAAACAATTTAACTTCTGTAGGTGCTGGAAGTTCTGGAACTGAAGTCAAAAATCCTTCTCCTAGAGTATCTCTTGCCGCTTATTGCAAAGAATACCTAACGAAACATCCAGAGGCAATTCCTGCCTCTAAAGAAGAAAGGTTGGCTTTTGTGAAAGCCAGGGCTCTTGAGGTAAACATCGTCGTCACGGATGCCCAAGCCCGGAAAGTTGCCTCAGATCTCATTGCTGTCAAAGCCTCAAAACATGTTTTTACACAGATCACCCGAAAAAGCTTTCCTTAAATCATTGATATTAAGTCGTTTGATATTGTTATTCTAATTAATTTAATTAAACTAAATATTCTGTTATAATTATTTAAATTAATTTAATAATTAGGAATAAAAATGACAGGAATAAAGAGGGGTTTAAGCCCGTGCGAAACTCAACCCACATGCTTTGTCTCGAGCTTTGTTGACAATGCGGGGAACTCGGTTTGGAAAGATGTAAGAATTGCTTTTCCAGATTCTCAATATAATGTGACTCATAAATTTTTATCTGAAGATCAATATAAATTAATCACCAGTAAATTCGAAGAGAGCTGCCTCTTTTTAAATCTCAATACAGTCACCTATGAGTTTTCTGAAAATCGAAGATTTGTGATGTCTCGAGAGGTGAATATACCTTTGAGAAACCTCATCGCACAAGTTGAACCTGAACCTTGTTTTTTTTGCACAATCGTGTAAAGCAACTTTCTGATTTCTCAAGAATCTACTAGAATAAGGCTCAAACGAACAGAGCCTTTTCCGTGCCCTCTCTCAAGTCTATTCAAAGATCGGTAGCGCTTTCTATTTTAGGGGCTATTCTTGTCGTTTTTTTCTGTTTCTATAAGCCCATTCTCCATTTTGGAATGGGAGCGGCCGCCCGTCTTATCTTACATAGACAAGTCCAATGCGAATTGGCCTATCATTCGATCGAATGGAAATTGGGACGGATCCTTTTCTCAGATGTGATTCTCTTCGATTTAACCGGTCAGAAAAGCGCTTTCCATCTCCATGCGGAAAAAATGGATCTTTCTCTGGATTGGAGTCATTTCCCCAAAAAATTGAAAGGGCATCTCACAGTGAGCCGTCCCCATATCTCCTTTTTCGAGCAGAGGGAATGGAATGATCAAAAGCCAGGATGGTTCGAACTCACTGTCTCCGCCAAGGACGGGATGATCGAATGGGCTGGGATTGAACGGGCCCGCTTTTCTTACGATCGGTTCTCTGCGGATCAATTGGGGCGGATGGAACTGAATTGGGGAGATTCTGGACTCTCTGTAGAGGGCGTTCGAGAAGGGGACTTTTTAAGAGTCGATGCAAAAATCAAACAATTGGACGTCGATCTTTTGAAAAGATTGGTGCAATTCTATCTTCCAACCGCCTGGAACGAGATCGATATTCAACAAGGGATGCTGGATGGCTGGCTCCATCTTGTATCAGAAAAGGGAAGTTTAAAATCTGGGTCTGCGCATCTTGAAGCAGCGCATGCTTCTTTTCAGTTAGCCGATTGCAAAGTTGCGAACTTGGATGGAACCCTCGATTGGGACGGATCCTTGGAGATCTGCGCAGCAAAAGGGCTTCTGCGAGATCTCATTCCCTCTGTATGCGACGGTCGGTTCCGAGGAGATTGTTCTCATTTAGATATTCATTTTCCTTTGGCCTCTATCGAGGATTTGAACGGGAATTTTACGTACAACCCAGGTATGGGAGGAAAATGGAATTTCCAAGGAATCGCCAAGACGTGCGAAAAATCCTTTTCTTTTGCCTGGGGAGGCCGCGGCTATTTTCATAGTCAAATTGCCAATTGGATCGAATCGCAGCTGCAGGTGGGCCCTACTACTCTTTTTGTGAGAGGAATGGAAGAGAGCCTAAAACGGATTTGGTCTGGAAACTGTAAAGACCTTCATCCGGAAGAGACTGCTTTTCTGCAGGGAATCGCAAGCTTGTTTGTTCCTGAGGTCCTCTCTTGGAATTTCCTAAATGGAGCTTTCCAGGCGGAAGGAGATCTGATCCTTTCTGGAAGCGGCATAGAAAGATGGAATGTTTCCCGACTCAAAGCAGAAAATATCGAGCTCTATCAAGACGAATGGCAAGTGGGTTGGAAAAATCTCGAAGGGAAAATCTCTTCAAACGGGGGAGAAATAGCGATCTCCGGAGGGAGCTTCCAAATTCCGCTGCCCGAAAATAAAGTCCTGGAAGCATCGGGCTGGGAAGGGCAAGGACTTTGGAAGGAAGGAGTCTTAGCGCCTTCTCATTTCACGGGCTGGATCGAAGGGATTCAGAGCGGCATTGAACTTTCAGGCGCGCTCAATGAATGGAAAGCGAAAGCGGAAATTGCTGGAAAGGTCGCTGGAGCCCTTTGCCTCAAAGGAAATTGGGACTCTCATACATTGGGTTTTTCGATTGAGAAAGGAGATTTAGAAGGCGTTCAATTTTCTGGCGAGGGGTGGATCAACAAAACGCGCAGCTTCTTTCTGCAAGTTGACCATTTTCATGGGGACATAGATTCGATCTCTAAATTCTGGAAAAACGGCTCTTTGACAGGGAAGATCGCCTCGCTCAAAAGGGGATTTATCATCGATGGAGATTTTGATGCTTGGGATTGGTCGCTTGAGGCGGTTGTTGAAAAAGGATGCGCTTTTGGAGGCTACAATGTACGGCTTGAAAATATCCATTTTGAGATCGATGCAAGCCCTCTCGAATTTTCCTGTTATGGAGTGGAAGGAGTTTTGTCTCTTCCTCAGGGAAAAATCCCATTCAATTCCCCCAGTTTCAGAAAAATCGAAGGGGAATGGGTTTTTGATTTCCGTTTAGAGAGCAATACTTGGGATCTGCTTCGCCTTGCCGGCCATTCCAATGGAAGGGATGTTGTCTTCGATCCAAAGAGAAGTCAGATGTTAGGATCTCCACTTCACGTTTCTCTCTGCAAATTAGATCCAAATGGACAAATAGCGAATCTCGAAGTGGGGCTTGAAATTCCTTGGAAATCGATTTTAGCGGCATCCCCTTTTTTCCAAAACTTTGGAGCCATGCCTAAAGTTCCTCTCGATGGCGCGGCTAAAATCCAATTCCTCTATTCCCAGGAGGGCGGCTGTGAAGTGAATGCTCAAGGAATCGATTTACGGATGCAAAACGAACCCTTTGCCTTTGGGATCAAAGCCTTTGAAAAGAAGGGCGAATGGTCGATCGAACACTTACAGCTCGGAGAATTGGATGTCGCTTGTTCCTTTCGCAAAGAAGATGAATCGTATCGGATTTATAATGGGCTGGGAAAATGGAAAAAAGGATTCGAGGCTCATTTCGCAGGGCGTATCCATCCCTCTACGCGCTGCGAATTGAAGTTTGAGAAAATGAGGATCGATCTGGAGCCGGCCGGTTTTGTGACCGAGAAGATGGGAGTTCCTCTGAAGGGACTTCAGGGAATCTTAGAAGGCGAAGGACATTTCATCTATGATCAAGGGATTGAAACAGATCTTGATTTCACAGCGTCGCAGCTGAGAGCGGGGGCCATTGCTCTAGAGAACAAAGGGCCGCTCCATTTCTATTATTCCTCTGAAAAAGGGATGATCTTCAGCGGCATTGATCTGCAGGCGACAAAGCCAGATTCCGATCTCCCTTGGGTCGACTGCAAAGTAGAACTTTTACAATACGATGCGATCAAATCTCTTTGGATGATGAGCCGCTCCCATATTCATTTACCGGCGGACTTTTTCACGTTTCTTCCGAATCCTCCAGCAATTCTGAAATCGATCGATCTGCAGAACGATCTCGATTTCATTGCCGATCTCAACTGGGCTGCCGATTTCACAAGCTTTACTTGCTCTATGAAAGAGGGATTTATTCCTTTCCAGGGATCTGTCCGCCATCTGCACGATCTCAATCTTTTTCTTTCCGACGATAAATGCGAAGCGGCGTTCCATTATCTGCATCAAGGACATCTTTTGGAAGTGCGCCTGAATATCGATTCCGATCCGCAGCTTCAAGGACGTTTGACGCTTTCTGACGAGGAGCTTCCCGAAGGGCTCCGACCTCTTACGGTCGATTGGGAATGCCGAGAAAATAACCAATTTTACATTCATGCGATCGAAGGTGTTTTTGGGGGAGTTGAAGCCTCTTTCCATGCCGAAGACCCCGATACGAATACGCTCATTGGCAGTGCGCGCGTCAATTTTGCTTTGCTTTCGGAGCTTTTGCCTCCGAGCGTCGCTGAAGTTTTCTCTGAATTAGAGATGGGAAAAGGATACGAGCTCAAAGGGCGCCTTGCCATTGATAAAAATGGGCCTACTTTCAAAGGACTTTTAAGCGGCAAGCAGCTTGAGCTTTTTGGGTATCAGCTTCGCACTCTCCTCGGTCAAGTCGATCTAGGGCCTGATCAAATGAGGATCTATAATGTTAAAATCAGCGATATGGCCTGCATTCTGAAAATCGACGAAATCCTTTTGGAAGGGAAAGACGATAAGCCCTGGACGATCGATATGCCGCTGCTCTCTATTCTCGAACTACGGCCGAGCCTCCTCCAAAAAGTAGGAGAGGAAGCTGGATCGATCAGTCCTCTTGTCGTCCGCGATTTTTCTCTGAAGAACTTTAAAGGGCTCCTTGAAGATGGGAAGACCTATACTGCAAAAGGGGAGCTTCATTTCATCAATTCGTATAAGAGAGAGCCTACAGTTTTCGACTTCCCCGCCGACCTTCTTAGCCGCATTGTAGGGCTCGACCTAGAACTCTTCATTCCTGTATGCGGAACGCTAACCTATGAGTTGAAAGATGGCTTCTTCCGCCTCCTGGAACTCAAAGACGCCTTTAGCGAAAGCAGCCGTTCCGAATTTTTTCTCGTAAAAGAAGGCAGCTCTCCAGTGATGGACCTCGACGGCAATCTAAAGGTCCTAGTCACCATGAAGCAATTTGTCCTCTTTAAGCTCACAGAAGCCTTCCTCATATCCATCGACGGGAAGCTCAACGACCCTCAATTCCATCTCCAAAAAAAGAAACGCTTCCTGGGAATGTAGACCGGCTGCGGCTTCGATAAATCGATCCTCCTCACTCCCCACCCCAAGGAAGATGCTTCCTCGGGGACCCCGGGGACGCCTTCCTTTTCAAGGAATGGTCTCGTTCGTTCGGATCGCAGGTTTCACCTGCTTCGATTTCTCTTTGCCTCGCTCGGTCTCCGCCTCAGTTTCTCTTGTTTAACCACGTAGCTAGCGCTTTTTCTTTCTTTTTGGTAGCATCCTCGCTCATTTTTTTGAGGAATCTTATGCGATTATTTTTGTTTTTTTTCTTATCGACAGCGCTGTTTGCTACTGAGGAATTGAAATGGACCCCGTCCGAAATGATGAAAGTAAAAAATGTCGCCGATGTGCGCATTTCTCCCGATGGTAAATCTGCTTTGTACGTCGTCTCTGAAGCCCGAATGGAAGATAATAAATATTTCCCCAGGATCTATAAATCGAAGATCGGTGGAGAACCCGAGTTTCTGGCACCGGAGAATATCCCTTGCATCATACCTCGCTGGTCTCCCGATGGAAAACAAATCGCTTTTCTGGAGCACGCATCTGGAGGAACTAAGATCCATTTAGTCGACGCTGATGGCGGAGAGCCTTCAGTATTGTTTGAATCCAAAAATCCGATTCTCCTCTTTGCTTGGTCTCCAGATAGCCAAAAAATTGCTTATGTGATGGTCGACTCTAACTCGATTGCATCAAAAGAGATCTCCTTTCTCTACGATCAAGAGAATGTGAAAAAAGGGATCTGGATTCTCGATGTGGCGGATTCGACGTCAAAGGCCGTTACTACTGACGATTATTTTGTCCGATGCGCTGGAGATTTTGGGACTCTTCCCAATCAAGAATTTGATTGGTCTCCCGATGGGAATGAAATCACTTTTGCTTATTCGGTGAGTAATGGATTTGAGGCGCAATATTTATCGAGCAGCCTCGCGACATTTTATTTGGATACAGGAAGGATCGTTCCCTGGGAAAAAAAAGGGCAGTTCGAATCGATGCCCCGCTATTCTCCGGATGGAAAATGGATCAGCTATCTATCCAGCGGAGAGAAGAGAAAATATGACCTCGTCCAATTTTTAGCCGTTCAATCGAGAGATGGCAAGGAAAGGAGAAGATTAGCATCGACTCCCGATGGTGGCCCATTTTTGACGGGTCCTAATCATCTTGGATGGACTTCCGATAGCAGCAGATTAGTTTTCTTCGAGCCGAAGAGAACGAAGTTTCAATTGGTTTTAGTGCCAGTCTCCGGGGCGCCTGCTGAAGAAGTTGACTCAGGAGATACTTTTTTTATAGCGCCTTCTTTGAATGCCGATTCTACATGGGTTGGATTCACAGCGCAAAGCACAGACCATCCTCCTGAAGCGTTTGCTTCCAAGCTGGAATCATTCAAGCCAGTGCCAATATCTCGGGTCAATGATCCTTTCTTGCTCTATCCTAAAATTAAGACAGAAATTGTCCGCTGGAAAAGCAGCGATGGGCGGGAAATTGAAGGTCTATTGAGCTACCCTGTAGGCTTCGAAGGGCAAAAAGTTCCTCTATTGTTGGTCGTTCATGGCGGGCCGATGGGATTTTTCAATGAGACATTCCTGGGTCTTTCAAGCGTTTATCCGATCGCTGCTTTTGCCAATGAAGGCTATGCCGTTTTGCGGCCGAATCCACGCGGTTCTTGTGGTTATGGAAAAGAATTTCAATGGATGAATTACCGCGATTGGGGAGGAAAGGATTTTGAAGATCTCATGACTGGAGTCGATTCGCTCGTAGATAGAGGCATTGCCGATCCTGAAAGACTTGGCGTGATGGGATTCAGCTACGGCGGATATATGACTGCCTGGACGATTACCCAAACAGCAAGGTTTAAAGCAGCCTCCATGGGAGCGGGTTTAACGAATTTGACCAGCATGGCAAATACGACCGATTTGCTTTCCTTTTTAGAGAACTATTTCGGAGATGAATTTTGGAAAGATCCTAAAATCTATCACGATCGATCTCCGATTTATTATGTGGAAAACATCGCCACTCCATGTCTTATCCAGCACGGTATCAATGATTTAAGGGTTCCTGTTTCGCAATCTTATGAATTTTGCAACGCGTTAAAAAAGGGTAATAAACAGGCGGCTTTATATCTTTATCCACGGATGGGCCACCATACAAATGAGCCCAAACAGGTCTTAGATCTAATGGAAAAAAACTTAGATTGGTTTAACGAGTTTCTTATGGAGCGTTTCTAGATCTGTGCTGTTTTGTATAGTAAATTATTTATTTTACAATAATTAATATTATTTAATTAAATTGTTAATTGTTGTATAATTTTTTAGCTATGACAAAAGTAAATAGATCGTTAACTACCCCAGTATCAAGTCAAGGACCTTATAAAAGAAAGGGGAGGCTTCAAGACAGAGAAGTCCAAAAGGTGGAATCTCCAAATTCAGGATCTTCCTCCAGTCTGTTTCAAAGAGTGGGCAAAGCAGCGGGTTTTCTTGCCTCTACTGCCGCTATTAAATGGGTGAGCATGAAAGCTCAACAATTCTCCTATTTCAGCAAATGGAATCCTTCACAGTATTTTCCTGAGGCAATGAAAAATTTCCTCGATCCTGAAAATAGTATTCAGGTAGGGCTGCGCCGTTTAGTTGCTGGCTTAGTGGGCGCTTCAAGCGGATATGCCAATGCTGTCGTAGAAACGATGATCCTAGCTCCTATTTTGGAAGAAGTAGAGCGAATGGTCCTCCATTATGGAATCGAAAAAGCGGAAAAGATGATCGCTAAACGCTTTTTTGGAGTGGATGATTTTGAAAAATCGAAAGTGGGCAAGGTGTTGAAAGTGGCCCTATCTTCAATGATCTCAGGTTTTGAACATTACAATCCTGCCGTTCCCAAAGAGATCCGCTTCGACGCTCGCTATCTAAACGACCGTGCGAGGAAAGCTTGGATTGATGATACTTTTAAGGGCGGCCAAATTGCCAATGACTCGGCTATTCTGGGAATATTTATTTCTTCTATAGCCTTCGGATTGGCTCTCGAGTTAAGCGGCACTGTTGCTGTTCCCATCGCTCTTCATGCGATGTCGAATTTTGTGGTCAATACCTATCTATAATAGTAAGATTCTCCTTCGGTAAAATACTTCGATTGGTTAAATGAGTGATCCGCGCGTTTGTAGATCTGATTTTTCCTCCGCTTTGTTTGCATTGCAAGGAGAGATGCTCTACAAAATTTTTTTGCCCTGAATGCTGGGAGCTGTGCGCACCTCCTGATCCGGTAGCCCGGTGCCGCCACTGTTTCGAAGAGGTGGAAAAACCGGGGATGTGTTCGGACTGCCGCAGAGAGCCAAAATTGCCGATTGCCAGGGCGTTTGTTTTTGAGAAAGAGGCTCCTGTTTTTCGGTTTCAGGAAGAATATCCAGAGGCGATGGCAGGCTTCGCCGTGAATCAGTGGATCCAGTTGGAATGGCCGCAGCCTGATTGGGTGGTTCCCATGCCCGATCGAATTTCTATTTCCATTGGAAAAATATTTTCCCAGTGGAATCGGTTTCCCTTTTGCAAAGCGCTTGAATCAGGAGAGGAATTTTTCGAACTCAGAGAAACTGAGTTAGGAGAAGAAATCCTTCTTTTCGATGCGGGGAACTCTTTACCTGACTTGCAAAAAGCGATCTCTGCTTTAACAGAGGCTTTCCCAAAAAGAATCGTTCTATTAAGTTTAAGTCCATGTTGATTGTTCTGACTTTTAATTTGGTTCTTCTTTTTATCTTCCTGCTGAGGGGAATGCATATTGTGCCCCAGCAGCAGGTTTGGATCGTGCAGCGGCTTGGCCGCTATAAGCGCCGCTTAGAGCCAGGTCTAAATTGGATTTTCCCTCTCGCAGACATCGTGGCCTATCGCCATTCGTTGAAAGAAGAGGCGATCGACGTGCCTGAACAAACGGCGATCACGCAAGATAACGTAAGCGTCATTCTCGACGGCATTGTTTATGTAAAGATCATCGATCCTTTCGCCGCCTCCTACGGCGTTAAAAACCCTCTGCATGCCTTGACGCAGCTTGTCCAAACCACAATGCGCTCTGAGATCGGGAAGATTGCGTTGGACAAGACCTTCGAAGAAAGGGAGACCTTGAACGCCAAGATCGTCGAAGCGATCAATCTGGCTGCCGTTTCCTGGGGGATTCAATGTCTTCGCTATGAGATCAAAGATATCAAGATGCCTGAAGATATCCGCAAGGCGATGGAGCTTCAGATGACAGCGGAAAGGCAAAAACGGGCTCATATTTTGGAGTCAGAAGGTTTGCGCCAAGCGCAAATCAACGAATCGGAAGGACAAAGACAAGCTCAGATCAACATCGCTGTAGGGATGAGAGAGAAAATTGTCTTGGAATCGGAAGCTGCCAAAATAGACCGGATCAACAGAGCGCAAGGGGAAGCAGAAGCGATCGAATCGCTTTCCAGAGCGGCGGCAAATGGGATTGATATGATCGCAATCTCTCTGGGCCATACTGGGGGCGAGAAAGCAGCGTCGCTGCAAATTGCTGAGAAATATATCGAGGCGTTTAAACAGTTGGCGAAAGAGGGAAATACTGTGGTTCTCCCTGCCAATCTCCAAAATCCAGGTTCGATGGTTGCAGAAGCAATGGCCATCTACGAGACTCTCAAGCGAAAAACTTCGCCCTATGCTTTACCTGTAGAATCTCATAAATAAAAAAGGGCAAGGTTGTCCTTGCCCCTGTGTGTATAAGGAAAGTTCTCTGTTAAACTAGACCTTATAGGAGATTTCCGTTTTTAGAAACCTGCGCCAACTGCGAGTTCAGCGAAAGGTCCTGGGAAATCATTTTTGCGGCTTGCAGCAACTGCAGGCTGGCTTACGTCCAATTGAACGAAGCTGCGCCATGCGGCATTGCGGTTCATCTCATAGCCGACAGCGACGTTCGGGATCAAACCGATGAATTCGCTATTGCTTTTTGTTTTCAAACCGCCCCATGCCATTCCGCCGCCGACGTATGCGCTATTGTTTTTAGCGGGGGAAATGTAATGGAGATAGTTTGCTTTTGGAAGGGTGTAATAATAAGTGTCTTTTTTCCCTTCTTCATCACGAGTACGGCGTTGGCTGTAGCTCGCTGAAATATCGATCGCGGAAGGACCGGAGATCAGGCGATATCCAATGCCGAGTCCTGGAACGACTTTCACATCTTTCAAGCTATCTGCAGTCGGTGTGGAATCAGAGACTCCCATGCGCAGATAAGTGAAGGATTTCTTTGTTGCAGAGGCTTTTTCGTCTACGTTTGTCGCAGAGTGCACTTCAATGGGAAGTAGGTTGATTTCAGGCTGCACTGGAATCGTTTGTTGAGCGAATCCAAGAGCAGTGCCAATTGTCAAAATTACAGTTGTGATTCTCTTTTTCATAAATACCTCCTAGAAAAAGAATGTCAATTATGAAAAGACACAGTTAATTTAAGCAACTGAAATAAAAATTAGATAACTTGAAAATTTTTCAAAAATAATTCCTGAAAAAATTTGTTTCTGTTAGGATCGATTCAAACTCAGGTGGCTCTATGCATCGAATTGCGGCATTTCTTGTTCTAACCTCTGCAATCTGTTCATTTGCTCAGGAAGAGGCTGTAGCGGTTTCCGAGCCTGCAATGTATGAAGATGTTTCTTCGCCGTCTTTCGAAAGTATGGATTGTTGCTGCGCACCGATGATCATTCTGACTCCAGCAAGAGGATGCGCAGATCCCGATATAGGACTCTATATCAATGCTGAAATCCTCGTTTGGCAAGCCAGAGTAGAACAGATGCAATATGCTCTGTTTAACACGTTGGGGTCTAGTGGACTCCCTGGCGGAGTTCCAGGAAGTGTTGTGATTAAAGATGTTCGATTTAATTGGAACCAAGGATATAGATGCGGGCTTGGTTATAATTCCTGTCATGATGATTGGGATTTAAATATCAATTGGACTTCCTATGAGAATTATTCAAAGACCCAAACGCACGTTCCTTTCTCTGAAGGGTTTATTAGCGATCTCTATCTACCCGACTCTGCCGTCAATGTGTTCACAGCTGGAACCAACCATTGGAAATTTCATTTCAAAACGCTTGAGGGGACTTGGGGAAGATCTTTTTATCTGAGCGAACATCTCTCTATTCGACCTGGCGCAGGAGTTGAAGCTGCTTGGATCAATCAAACAACCCGAGTTGAATTTTTAGGGAAATTAGTTACACTACAAACTCCAAATTTCTATCTCAACAAAAATGATTTCAAAGGAGTCGGTCCTCGCTTTGGAATAGATAGTGCATGGAGCTTTGATGGAGGGCTTCGGTTGGTTGCGAATTACTACGCAGCTTTCCTTTACGGAAAAACGAAAGCGGTCCAGCATAATATCGTTTTTAGACCCCCATCGACCATTTCCCGGGATATTCCCGCCACTTTCAATCAACATTTTTTCCGCACAGTCAATCAATTCCAGCTCGGTCTTGCATGGGAAATGTGTTTTGACTGTTCATACAACTTAAATATCCATGCAGTGTATGAAGGGCAAATTTGGTGGGATCAGATGGTGGCTCCAAGAAGTTCAAGCAGCGCTGTAATCCTCAATTCAAATGGGAATCTAATGCTTCATGGACTGACTGCGGGATTTAGATTCGACTTCTAGTTAGGAAAGAATGCATAAGGCAACAGCTTTTTATCTTTTATTGATAGTCTCAAGTCTTCTCGCAAATCCTCAATCGCCCATTATTTGTTCTGGAGAAGTTTCCTCTGAGCTTCTCTCTTCGGAAATTTTGGAAATTAGAGCCAGCGATCGATCCATTATCGAGTGGAAAGACTTTTCAATTGATCTTGGAGAAACGACTCGGTTTATTCAGCCAAGCGCGAACTCTTCCGTATTGAATCGAGTCATTGAAGCAAATCCCAGCCATCTTTTGGGACAATTAGAAAGCAACGGGCGAGTACTTTTGATCAATCCCAATGGGATTCTCGTAGGAAAAGATGCAAGAATCGATACGAATAGCCTCATCGCCTCAGCTTTGGATCTAAATACAGAGCTTTTCCTCAAGGACGGCTTGCTCTCTTTTGCAGGAAATTCAGAAGCTCCGGTGATCAATGAAGGAACGATTATGACTCGCAGCGATGCGCTTTTGATCGGGCATTCTGTTGAGAACCATGGCCGTTTGGAGGCTTCACAGATTGCTGGAGTTATTGCCTCAGATAACATTCTCTTAAAACCTGAAGGGACGCAGCGCATTTTTGTCCGCACACGTCAGAATATGAATGGAGATGAAAATCCATTTGGTCTGGCATTCATCCCTGCCAAAGCTCGCGTTGAAGGAGAGATCTCCTCGATCGGCGGCTCTATCTATGTTCTTGGAGACGTAGTGGAAATTGGCAATGGCGCACGGATTGATGCTTCTGCGCCTCATGGCGGCGGACAGATCTTCATCGGCGGCGGTTATCAAGGAAAAAATCCTGATTTGCTCAATGCTAAGATCACTTATGTAGCCAGTGATGCCCTTTTGAAGGCGGATGCCTTGGAGACTGGAGACGGCGGACGGATCATCATCTGGGGGGATGACGCGACTGGATTTTACGGAGAAGTTCATGCGAAAGGGGGAATGCTTGGCGGCGATGGAGGTTTTGTCGAGGTTTCAGGAGCGGAACTTGATTTTCAAGGGTTTGTTTCAACATTTGCAGCTCTTGGCAAAACAGGGACTCTTCTTCTCGATCCTGTCTCTGTAACGATTTCAGCGGCTGCGAATTCAAATATCGCTGCGGGCAACCTTCCTCCTCCGCCTCCAGCTGTAGCAAATCCTTATACAGTGCCTTTCACGGCTAGCCCTGCAAATATCAATAGCGCAGCTCTTGGAGCTGCTTTAGGGGTAAATGACGTGATTATCGATTCTAGCGGCGGAGATATCACGGTGAATTTTGTGGTAACTTGGCCTGGAGGCAACCATTCGCTGTCTCTGATCAATGCAAGTACTATCACATTGAACCAAGCGCTTAATTCAAGTGCAGGCGGCGGGAATATTACCCTCATTGCTTCCGGTCTGATCACTCTGAGTGGAAATCTTGCAGCCACCGTCAGTACGGGGGCAGGAAATCTCTCTGCGACTTCAACTGGAGATAGCATTTCAGTAGTTAAGGTGATCATAGCCTCCTCCGGAAATGTCAATTTAAGGGCCAATACGAATATTGATTTCATACCGGCTCTTTCAGCCATCCTCATCGGCGGCACCGGCGGAATCACCTTGTCAGCTGGCCAAGATATCAATGTAAATGGAGCCGGAGGGAATACCCTTACTACAACTTCAGGACAGGTCTCTCTCCAAACAGATAATGGTAATATCAATATCCCTAAGGGGATCCGTGCGACAACATCAGGTAATATTATTCTAAATGCAACGAGAGGTAGCATCAATCTCTCGAATGCTGTTTCTTCCGGTACAGGAAACATTACAGGCATTGCTGGAACGGATATAAATATCACGCTTCCTTTAGGCCAGCTCATTACCGGAGGGTCTAGGATCGACCTCACTGCTGGGAATAATATTTTGGTCAGTGGAATACTCAATACGATTCAAAATGCTGCCATTATAAATCTGACGTCTGCCAGAGGGTCCATCAATATCAATGAGGTGATTCAAACGGGTGCTGGAACCATCACAGCCAGAGCGAATACATTGGACGTCAACATCAACCTTCCTTCTGGCCGGCTTAGCGCAGGAAGCGGAGTTGCAGTCACTGCGCAGCGCAATATTTTGGTCAATGGCAATGCCATCTCGATACAGTCGGGTTTTGGTAATGTCGATTTGCAAGCAACTACTGGTAATATTACCATCAATCAGGTCGTAAGATCGACCCTAGGCGGCCATGTTTTCACGACTTCAGGGAACAATACAACACTTTCTACAGCAATTGCCACGCCTCTGGTCACCGCTGCAGGAGAGATTTTGATGATTGCTGGCAATAGCATGTTCCTACAAGGCACTTCCAACATCACTTCGACAGGAGCAATGGTGACGCTTGTCGTAGACAATAAGAGTCCTTTAATGCCAGCGATAGGAAATGGGATCTTTGTCATGGAAGCGGGAACTCAAGTCAAATCTGGATCCCCTTTGCGTATTTTCACTGCGCTGCAACAGAATGGAGCCTTAAATAATCAAATTGCCGTTGGAGCCCTTCTCAATGGAGTTTCTCCCTACGGTCCTCCCTATAATTATCCCGGAACGATGTTCATAGATACTCCCTATGAAGTATGGTGTACCTATTTCGCCTTTCCTTCTCCCTATCCGTTCCCCAATTTGGGAGTTCCTTTCACGATCTTCTATAAAAACTGCATGCAGCTTGCCGCTCAACAAGCTCAGATTATTGTGACCGAATTC
>CAZXVU010000027.1:0-1220 GCA_964644465.1 uncultured bacterium | reverse complement strand
TCATCGATCATCTCTTTTGCGAGATACATCGCAACCTGACGTGCGATGGCGATCTCTTTATGGCGCGATTCTCCTTTGATCTCCGAAATACGCACTTCGAAAACAGCAGCTACGCTCTTCAAAATCCCTTCGACAGAGATCTTTTTATTGGGAGCGCTGCTCTGGAACATTTCGCTTAAGATTTTTTCGACGACATCTTCATTGAGCGTTGCCGACATCAGACGGGAATGGGCGCAAAGGCGATTGATGGCCCCTTCGATTTGTCGGACATTGTTATAAATATGTTCTGCGATAAAGAAGGCGATTTGATTGGGGATGTTGAGTCCGCGGCATTCCGATTTGTGTTTGATGATCGCGACGCGTGTTTCGAGATCGGGAACGCCCATATGCGCAACAAGGCCCCATTCCATGCGGGCGACCATCCTCTCGGATAGTTTGAGCTGTCCTGGCGGTTTATCGCTGGTGATTACGATTTGTTTATTCTGGTTGAGGAGCGATTCAAAGGTATTGCAGAACTCTTCTTCGAAATTGAGACGGTTTTGCAAAAACTGAATATCGTCGACGAGAAGAATATCGAGACTTCGGTAGAACCGTTTCATTTTATCGATCGATTTATTGCGCAAGTGGTCGACGATATCATTGATGAAAGCTTCAGTAGTGATCGCTTGGATGCGGAGTTTTTTATGATGTTCGGAGACATAATGGCCGATGCTGTGCAATAGATGCGTTTTTCCGAGGCCGACGCCGCCGTGGATGAAAAGGGGATTGTACGATTTTCCTGGGCGCGCCGCTACGCCGACAGCTGCCGATTTGACGAACTGGTTGGAGGGCCCTTCGATGAAATTCTCAAAGATATAAAGGTGATTGAGCTTCAATTCATATAATGGGGCTTCTTCAACGGGCTCAGGCTGCGCATTTGGAGCGGGCGCCTGGCTTTTTGCTTCTGCCGCTTGGATAAAGCGGATGGCTGGTTCGCCAGAACTTCTTAAGGGTAAAAAGTTGCAGAGCACTTCTTTAAAATTATCGAGCAAATAATCCTGCACATAGACATTCGGCACTTCCAGAATGATCTCTTCTGGCGCCGCTTCTATCAAACGAATGGGAGCAATCCAGTTCTGGAATTCCGCAGAAGTACAGCGGTTTTCGATGAACTCGAGAAATTGGATCCAGCCGTTTTTGATTTCTAAATCGAGCATGTTTCTTTGTGAGGGGATTTCAAG
>CAZXVU010000026.1:0-22898 GCA_964644465.1 uncultured bacterium | reverse complement strand
CCCGAAGATGAATAATCTTTGGGGTGGGGTGAAGATGGTTCTCAAAGACAGTGGCTGCTCGACGATGCCAGAAAACGATTATTCAGGTTAATTGGGTATAAAAAGATCGGCAATTACCGGAAGGTGATCCGATGGGAAGTTCCCATCGAAGGTATCTGCCAGGATTCCATGAAGATAAACTTCGATTTGAGGGCTTACAAAAATATAGTCTGGCTTAATTCCAGGTTGCCCTGCTTCTTTAAAGCCAGACCAGGAGCCGGTAGGCCCATGATGTGGGAATTGCGCGGAACTTTGTGCATCGATTAAACGAGCCGGAGAATTTTTATCGGTGAGGATCTTATAGGTCTCATCGCCGCCAAGACCTGGGAATAAATTAAAATCGCCGGAAACAATATATGGGGTTTTTCCAGCAATCTCTCCAATTTTTTCACAAAGAAGAGCCGCGCTTCGATCTCTGGCTTCACGTCCATGATATTCAAAATGGGTATTGAAAAAATAAAGGGTTTTCTTTGTCTTTTTGTCGAGAAGCTCGACCCAAGTAGTCGCGCGAGGATATTTTCCATCCCAGCCGATGCTATAGAGGTCGGGAGTTTGAGAGAGGAAAAAGTAACCTGATTTTACAAGTTCAAAGCGGCTTTTCCGAAAAAAGATCGGATCGTGGGCCTTACCCAAAGTCACCCCATAATAAGAGGAATACTCGGAAAGCGCAGGAGTGAGATCTTGCAATTGAGCTAAAGTGGGCTCTTGGATGCCAATAATATCTGCATGATGGAAGCGAATCGTACTGGCAACCCTCCCCTTCCTTTCTGTCCATGCATGAAGAGGATCGTCATCTGAGTGAACATTGAAAGACATCACTCGGATCGCTTCATCAAATTTGATGTTTTCCGGATCGGCATCTTGAGTGCGTTCAGCGCGCTTCTCAGGCCGGTATGGATTTCCGCTCATCAAGGAGCCAAAAACTGATTTATCTAAGGGCAAGTTCGTAGAACATACTGGGGCAAAAACCGAAAGAATAGGAGCAATAGATAATAATAGTTTCGTAAACATAGGAATCTATTATATCACATCCACCAAATCTAGAGGAGGCCAAGACTCCTGTTTTCTTAAACGATCTTCCCTTATTTACTTAAGAATAATGGGATAATTGATACGACATAAAGAAATGATATTTAGGATAACGCCTTCGAAACGAAGGCTAATGATATGAAGGATGCAGGGAGGCCCTGCAACCCAATTTATTTCTAATTCTGGGGTTCGGGGCCTCCCCGACATGCATATCCTTAGCTGCCCCGGGGTCCTCAAAGAATGCTTCATTCTTTGGGGTGGGATTCGCAGCGTTATCGTTAGCCACGTTTCGTGGCGTTATCATTACCCTTGTTTTGGATAGATGGACTTGTTGTCAGCCCTGATGGTTTACCAAAGTCCGAGGAATTTCCACCAAAGGCCTCCGATAATCATGAAGATCAGAATATTGGCCACGCTGCAGATAAATCCCATTTTCCACCATTGGCCGACGGTCAAATAGCCAGTGCCAAAAAGGATAGGAGCCGGCCCCGATCCATAATGAGTCAACCCTCCAAATAAACTGCTGGAAAAAGCCATGATCAATGCAGCTAATTCAGGAGGAGTTCCCAATGCGATTGCAACGATTAAAAGAGGAGCGTACATAGCTCCGATATGGGCGACGTTGCTCGCGAAGAAATAGTGGGAATAGAAATAGATCAAAGTGACGATCAGGAATCCAACGACCCACTCAAAGTCCTGTACATGCCCTACCACCCACTCGCTAAACCAGGTAGTCAGTCCGAATTTATTCAGAAAGCTCGAAAGGGTGACTAAAGTCGCAAACCAAATAAATGTGTCCCAAGCGCTTTGTTCTTCTAGGATATCTTTCCATTTCATGATTCCGGTAAGCAGCAAAACTGCGAGGCCAATCAGAGCGGCCACTGTCGCTTTCATGCCTATGTATGGGCCACACACCCAAAGAACGATCAAAAGAATGAATGTGCCAAACATGATCCATTCATTTTTCTTCATAGGGCCCATGGCCTCGAGCTTTTCCATCGCCATTTCTTTTGCATGAGGCGTTTGTCGGATTGTCGGAGGCGCCAATCGGTACAAAAGATAGGGAATAGTAATCAGACTCACAAGACCTGGAATGATGGATGCAACAGCCCAGCTTGCCCAGGTGATTTCGATCCCTTGCGCGCGTGCGAGTTCAGCTATTAAAGGGTTTCCTGCCATAGAGGTCAAAAACATGGCGCTTGTGATCGCAGAACCCTGAAAAGCCGAAAGGGCTAAAAATCCCCCCATCTTTGGATCGTGCGATTTCCCGGTAAAAACTTCGGCTAACGCTTTGACGATCGGGTAAACAATTCCTCCAACCCGTGCTGTCACGCTGGGAATCGTCGGTGCCAATAAGAGATCGGTTGCGACAAGTCCATATCCTAAGCCAAGGCTGTTCTTTCCTAGAAGGCTCATTACTTTGTAAGCCATCCGGTTCCCTAGTCCCGTAGAGATAAATCCCCGTGCGACAAAGAAGGCCAAAACAACCAACCAGACAATATCGCTGCTGAAGCCGCTAAAAGCATCCGCAAAGGATAGAGTTCCCGTAATGATTGAAATCGTTAGAGAAAAAATGGCAACCGTTCCCATCGGAAGAGGTTTCAAGATCACAGCGATCATTGTCGCAAGAAAAATGGCGAAAAGGTGCCACCCTTCAGTTCTTACACCCTCTGGCTCCGGGAGAAACCAGATGATCAAACCTACTGCGATGCAGATTCCTAGGGAAATAGCATTTTTGTTCAGCTTAAACTTTTCCACGATGCTCCTCAAAAAGAAAGCACTATAAACGAACGAAGAAATTTTTGGATATCCACTTTCCAAGGTAGCGCTAAAACACCAAATCTTTTATGATTTTGCCCCAACAAAACTTGTAGAAGCATCCTTATGAAACAAATCCTTATTGCGATAGCACTTCTCTCTCAATCTTTGATTTTCGCTTTGCCAACACCTGAAGAAGTAGAGGCAATTCAAACCCGCCCCTTCGAATTGCTTCTAGAAGAATTCGGCATATCTCCTAGCGCCTCCCCTGCTGAAATCGTTGCAGAAACAGATCGGCTTTGGATTCAGAAAGGGCGCGAACGGTGGGAATTCGACCAAAGGTTCGAGCCCATGAAAGAGAAGCTTTGGCCTATTTTCGATCAAATGGGACTCTTACAAGCTGTTAAGCCGTCAAAGACTCATTATGAATATGCGCTCATCTGCGGTTCTCTTTTGTCGAGCATGCAAAAAAGCGCTCAATATCTGGCCGATCTTTGGGAAGAAGGTGTCCGGTTTGAAAAGATCGTTTTTTTAACAGGGCAAAGGCCTCTGCAAAATTCTGAAAAAGAGATCACTGGCGCTGAAACAGAAAGCCAAGTAGCAGAATGGGCCTATCTCCATTCCGCGCTTCCGAAAAATCTCCCCGTCTCTTTTATCGACGCTCCCATGAAGCACATCGATGGGAATTGGGTTCGCCCGAACCGCGGCGACACAATTCATAGCTGGCTCATCACACAACCTCTGCCAGGGACATGCCTAGTCATATCCAATCAACCTTATGTTGCCTATCAGAATGCTGTGATCCAACATTGCTTATCAGATGAGTTTCCCGTGGAGACTGTAGGTCCTGCTGTAAAAGGATCTCCATCGGTGGCTTTGATTCTCGATACTATTGCAAGAGAGCTATTCTGGCGCTACGCCGAGTGATCGGCATGCTTTTTCCCAGACGTCTCTAGGCCAGGCTGGTTCGAAGAGAACTTTTCGATTTTCTTCCCAATGCTCGAGGCGCTTCATCCCGCAGAAGGCACTGCATATATCTGGTGTTGAGAGTACAAATTCAAGCGACTGAATCATCCGAGTTTCTCCCGGAGGGAGCTCTTCAAAAACTTTCCGGCAAAGCTGGCCTACCTGCGATTGCATCAGGGCAGCCGATGCCATCAAAGCGATCCTATTTTCCTTGGCAGCTGAAATGATATTTTTTTTGGCGGAAATGAGCGTCTGATTCTTTAGTTTAATGGCTTCGAGCATCACAAGATTGAAGGGAAGCTGTATCGCTTTTAAATGGTGCTTCTCCCCTCCAGCATCGGTTGCACATTGCACGATTTTAGAGAGCTGAAGAGTTCCTCTTTGCGCCGCTTTTTGGCGGAAACCATTCCAAGTCGCAATTCCGTAAGAGCGTATTTTCTTTTCATGGACTTTTTGCTCAAAAAGAACAAACACCTCTGTCAGTCGTCGGTAAAATTCGGTTTCTTCGATTTCCAAAAGTTGCGTTTCTGGATTATGAAGGTAATACAGGTCGATGCACTCAAGACCTAGATTTTTTAAGCTCGAAGCAATCTGATTGTCCAAAAAAGCTGGACTCATGCAATGGCAGCCGCCGACAATCTCTTTGGCTTCTATCACGCCCGTGTCGAGATAATGGATGCGGACATAATCTTCAAAATGATCTAAAGATCCTTCACAAGGGAGATATCCCCCTTTCGTGGCTACAACATACTGGTCGCGCTGGATTCCATGAGAAGCAAGGTCTCTAAAGACTTTGCGCAAGACTTTTTCGCTCCGCTGGCAGCGGTAATTGATGGCTGTATCGAAAAAATTCACCCCTGAAAGGGCAGCTTTTAATAATGTCTGCTCATAGAGCTTATCGGTGGCGTCATCCGCAGGTCCCAAATAGGTTCCTGCTCCTAAAGCGGAAACATGAAGGCCGTGGAAGAGTTTTTGTTTTGAGGGGAAAATAGAGTTCCACTGGAAGTATTTGCTAGTGCCCGGTTCGGTAGCCCATTTTTCACCCATAACTTCTATCTAGCAGATTGTTTTTTTAAGCACATCTATATATGTATCAAAATAAAAACAGGTTCATCCGGGAATAGAGGAACAGGATTTGCAAGATCAGGCAGGATATGCAGGATGTGGTCCTACAAATCTTATCCTGCATATCCTTTTAACATCCTGCATATCCTGTCATTTTCTTTGGACAAAGAGTAACTGACTATGTTTTGGACTGGCCGGATGATTTCAAACCGGCTTATTATTACGCTCGGCCTCTTTCTCATCGGTGCTTTGCACACGATGATCATTAATTTTTTCCAAGTTCCTGGGAATTTTCTTTTAGGAAATGAGACCGAGAACTTGGCGTTCTATTGTAAAATCATCTTATATACAAGCGCAATCACTGTATCTTTAAGCCATCAATGGCTTTGTAAAATATTCGGATTGAAAAAAGCGCTCTATATGGGCCTATGGTTTAATTTCTTGGGGTTGGCCATTCTTCTCTTAAGCCATTTATTAGATTCGAAAGGACTCCTCTTTCTCATTTTTCTCGATATGATCTTCTTTGGGATCGCCCTCACATCGGTGATCAACTCCTTGATCACCTATATCACTCTCGAGTTCCCTAAAAAGACAGGCGCGGGAATCACTGCTCTTTTTGCGGCATTCAATGCAGGCGTCATGATGGCGCCGATCTTGATGGACGTTTTTAGACGCTTGGAAATACAGCTCCTTATTTATCCCTTTTTGATGGGACTGCTTCTTTTGGGCATCTGGTTTGTAAAATCGTTGTTTTTTGATCCCAAATATCCAAAACAGTTAGAGCATTTGCGAGAAGGGACTCTAATTTGGAAAGAGCTTCACTATCGACTCGTACTATTCCTTTGCTGCATCATTCTCTATGGAATCGTTGAATCGACTTTCAATCTTTGGGGATTTCTACGGATTGAAGATATTTTAGGCAAAGTCAATGCCAATGAAACCATCTCCTTTTTTTGGCTTTTTATGATCGTTGGGCAGATCATCCTTCTGCTGCCTCTCTATTTTTATCCCGCAAAACGAGTTTTTCCTCTGTTGCTCAGTTTGATTATGGTAGCCCTATTTCTTTTTCCCCATCAAAATTCGACAGGAGGATTCATCGCTGTTTTGATTTTGGGAGGATTCGGATGCTCGGCTGTATTTCCAATCCTGGTTTCCATGATCGAAAAGGAACTGTTGGAGTTTGCCAAAGGATCTCGCCTATACCCCTATTTTGAGACGGCATGCTCTGTCATGATTGCTGGATATTTTATAGGTCTTGCAACGAATGATCTTTGGGTGGAGAAAACTCCGAACCCACCTTTAGGAGCTCTTTCGAACCACTTTTTGCTGGCAATGCTCTGTCTAGGAGGGCTCATCGTGGTGTCCCTGTATTTAAATCTCACATGCCCTAAATCGTCAGACTCGCATAGATGAATTTCCCTTCTGGCTTCAGGGTAAAGCCGAACCGTTTGCACAGTTTTTGCATCTGGAAATTCTCATCGAGCATAGCAGCTTTGATCTGATGGATTTTCTCCTGCTTTGCAACAAGGAGCATTTTCTCCATTAATTTGCTGCCCACGCTTTGGTTTTGCCATTTGTCTTTGACAAGGAGCGCAAAAGTAGCGCTGGCGCTCTCGGGGATTTTGCTCAAACGGATCACTCCGATGATTTCTCTTTTCTTCCCTTCCATTTTTTCTGCTACCAGAGCGATTTCCCGGTCATAATCGTTGAAGCAGATTCGGACAAGCCGATCATGCGCCACCCGTTCGTCGTAGTTGACTGCTTTCAAATAGCGCTGTCTGACTGATTCCTGAGAGAGATCTTTATGAAATTGGACCATCATAGGTTCGTCGTCAGGACGGATAGGTCGGATCACAACAGGCGTTTTATCTTTAAGATGCCATTCTTCAATATATTGGATCGGATATGGGCGAATGGCAGGCCTGGGCAAATCTTCTACCTTCGTTTTGGGATCGTGCAGAATGATCCTTGCATCGAGGGCGATCATCCGATCTGGAGAGGCAAGGAGCGGATTGATATCGCACTCTTTGATCCAGGGCTGATCCACAATCAAATTGCTGAATTGGACAAGGATCTGCTCTAATTTCGCCAGGTCGATCGATTTCCTTCCTCGGACGCCTTGAAGGGCCGTGTAGATTTTGGTCTGCTCCATCATCCGGCGGGCTAAAGTAGTCGTCAGAGGCGGAATCGCAAGCGCTCTATCTTTATAGACTTCAACGAGCTGGCCACCCGAACCGAAAAGAAGTACAGGCCCAAATTGCTCATCGATCGTGCTTCCTATAATCAGCTCGTATCCTTCCAGCTTGATCATCGGCTGCACTGTGACGCCCTGAAACTTCTCTATTTTTTTTACCGACTCTTCGATCTCGGCATAGGCTTTTTTCACGGCTTCGAGATTGTTGAGATTGAGCTTCACCCCGCCGACATCGGTCTTATGCGTAATGGTGCGTGAATATACTTTTAGGACTACCGGGAAGCCCATCGCTTCTGCAAGACGTGCCGCTTCTTCTCCATTTTTTGCAACTTTTGTCGGCACAACAGGAATGCCGTAAGCCTCTAACACGCTTTTTGACTCAACTTCGTCCAGCAAGGAGCGCCCTTCGGAGCGGGCCTTCTCGAATAACTGTTCCACCTGCTTGTGCTTTGCTAGAAAGCTTTTTTCTGAAATTTCAGTGAGTGTGGGAATTTCATATATCCCCCTCAAGTTGTAAGTGTAATGCCACATCAAAGCGAAGGTCTTGCAGGCCATATCAGGATATTCAAAAGTAGGAATTCCATTCTGAGTTAGGATTTCATCCCCTTTTTGAATGCTTTCCGCCCCCATCCAGCTCGCCAAAACGGGTTTGTCCAAATGAGCAAAAGGGATCAGTTTTTTTGCAGTTCCCGTTGAGTCGGTCATATCTTGAGGCGTTAGAATGACCAAAATCCCCTCAGAATTTGGATCTGCGGCTGCAATTTCCAATGCCTTTGCATATTTGTCCGCATCAGCATCCCCTAAAATATCCACAGGGTTATTGCGGCTCCAAGATGGAGGAAGAATCTGATTCAAAGCTTCCATGGTTTTGGGACTCAATTCAGCGAGTTTCCCCCCATTTGCGATCAAAGCATCCGTTGCGATGACGCCAGGCCCCCCTGCATTCGTGACAATCGTTAAATGAGGCCCTTTTGGCCTCGGCTGTTTGGCCAATGCCTCGACCATGCTGAACAGATCGGCAATTGAATCCACCCGCAGAACACCTACTCGCCGCAGTGCAGCAGTTAACGCTTCGTCGCTCCCCGCAAGCGCCCCAGTATGGGAAGCCGCAGCTTTTGCCGATTCGGCAGATCTGCCGGCTTTGATCAAAATGATCGGCTTCGTCAGAGCCACTTCCCTGGCTGCCGACAGAAAAGAGCGCGCGTTGCCAATGCTCTCCATATAAATGAGGATGCTCGATGTCCAAGGATCGTTCCCAAAATAGTTGATCAGATCTCCCCAATCCACATCGACCATAGAACCAATTGAAACAAATGCGCTGAACCCCACTTTTTCTTTGAGGCTCCAATCGAGAACTGCCGTGCAAAGAGCGCCCGATTGAGAAATGAAAGCGATCTTTCCCTTATGCGCCATGCCGGCTGCAAAGGTGGCATTGAGCCCAGTATTGGGATTCATCACACCGAGGCAATTTGGACCGATGATTCGCATATTGCCTTTTCGGGCATGCATCAGAATTTCTTGTTCTAAAGCTTCCCCGGGCGGGCCCATCTCTTTAAATCCGGCCGAAATCACAATGGCTGCCGGAACCCCAGCATCTGCGCACTCTTTAATGATTTGAGGAACGAATTTTGCCGGCGTGACCACAACGGCAAGCTCAACAGGTTTTGGAACGCTCTTGATATCCGGATATGCTTTTATACCTAAGACGGTGTCTCTCTTGGGATTGATCGGGAACACTTCCCCGCCAAAAGAAGTAGCCATCAAGTTTTGCATCACAGTGCGTCCGACGCTGCCAGGATTTTCCGTAGCTCCGATTACAGCCACTGTTTTGGGCTGAAAAATATGATCGAGTTGTTGATGGCGCCGATAAAGAAAGTTCATCGACGGGTCGAAGGATTTCTCCATTCTACTCCTATTTATTTATGTAATAGAAGAGAAGGGCAAAAATGGCAAAGAAAGAAGTAAAATAGATTCTCCAGGGAGCAATAGGATAGTGGGTCACTTCGATCCGCTCATCCACGTCCCAGCTCGTCATTTTGAACATCTTTAGTTTGTTGTAAGCGATCAGAAGGCAAAAGAAATTCAAAACAGGAATGCCCATTCCCAGTCCCCTGAACCAGACTGAGAAACTTCTATGGAGAGCTCTGACGAAATCGAGCTTGGGGTTTCTTCCGACTCGCTTGAGCTTCGTTTTCAATAGGAACTTGCCGGGCGTCGTTCCCCAAGTGCATAACAAAAGAGCCTCGAAAGGGATCCAGACGAAGAATTCGAAGGGAATGAAATGTTCGTATTTGCCAAATGGCTCTTGTCCATGAAAGAACTTACGCGCTCCTAAAAGCAGCAGAAAAAACAGACCGTAGTCAAAAAAGCGCGCAATGCAGCGCAGCCATGGATTTACATGAGTTATATTTTCTTTAGGAGCGCTCGGCTGATCAACAATAATCTCCGACGGCTCAATCACACGATCAGTCATATCTTCCCTATACCTTCATTATAGAATGAATAGAAAAAGAAAACAGTTAAAATAGACAGTCGGGTTGTTTCAGATCTATCGATTCTCAGCAATTTAAACGATATGAAGGATAAAATTTTTCGGAATAGTTAAAGAACTTCCCTTTTTCCATCCTTCATATCATTATATCCTTCAAATCATTGATTATTTTGTGAGAAAGATCTATCTGTTTTTATTTTTTCTCTACAATGTGGATTTCGGGGATGTCGAGAGCAGCTAAGTCTTCTTCTTCGGCTATCATCTTTTCCCCCTTTTCCTTCCAGCGGGTCAACTCATTGCGCGCATCCAGCTTTTGAGATTCGGCATCTCCCAAATAAACTTCCAATTCTTTGCAAAAAAGTGGCAATCCTTTGAAAACCTGCTCTTCTAAATCTGCCTCAACAATACTTTGTAATGTCTTCAAATATCCACTTAAGCCGGCATGGAGATCTCCCCAAGAAAATATATTCCCTACGTTGATTTCAAAAAACGGTTTTTCCAATACACCTGCCATTGTATTGAATTCAACAGATCCTACAGGAGATGATGTTCCGGAACTTTTTGGAGATGCTGCTTGAGTCATAAAAATCCTTTTGAAAAGTTTGAAAGAGAGGAATTTAGCAAGATGATTAAGAATCAATCAAGGAATTTCTTGAATTTGATGAGTAATCCATATGAAAACTCCGCAATAAAGCGCAGGAATCCAAAGGACCCATCCGATGATAATGAGACTTAAAAGAAAAGCAAGCAACGAACCGCTGAGGGCAATGGCAAAACAGTCTGTCCCATGATTATTGATCCAATCGACCCGCTCGCTTCCTGTTTTTCCAAACAGGGTCAACACTAAATCCACACATTCGATGACCGCGAGATGATTCGCGGCAAAGAGAGAAATCGGAAACATCAGAAAAGGGAGGAAGAAAATAGTTATCAAAAGAATCAACGGCCAAAGGATGCGCCATTTCAGGGTGCGGGTAAAGACCCAGAGAGAAGAGATAGCGGAAGCCCAAAAACTTCCCATTTCTTTTTGTCCAAGCTCGCGGCTGAATGCCTTTGCGAAACAGGCGTTGAAAATGATGGGGAAAACAATGGCCACCATCAGGACTAACGCAAAGAGCCCCCAGCCAAAAGATTGAAGGACTTTCCAAATAGAAAAATAGGAAGGATAGGTGGCAGCAATGACTTTGGCGCATACGGCAATGGTCGCAGTGCCTGCAAGCAGCGTGCCTAAAAAAGCCCATCCCCAAATACGGGGATGCGTTAAAAAGTAACCAAGCCCTTGGAAAGGGCAGTTCCAACGATCGATGTTCATAAAAATAGATTATAGGATTTGACCGGAGGAGCGCAAGAGGCGGTTCATCAAAGCTTCGCTGGCTTGCACGGAAGCATCGCAGAAGATATCGATTTCTGAAATCCCCTTTCGGTCTGCTTTCCGCAATTCGGCATAGAGAGTTTTTGCAGTCGGAAAAAGAATATAGGATCCAGTTAGATCCTCTCTTTTATATACGAGGCGTAAGCGGGCCTTCGGAGCATAATGACGATATTTCATTCCTGGAGAGAGGATGGGTCCATCTTGTGGAGGCAATGCGATGGACATATTTAAGAATTCTTCGAGTCTTTCCCGAGTGATATGTCCAGGCCGCAGAAGAGTCGGTTTTTCATGGCAGAGACTCAATACGGTGGACTCAAGACCTACATCGCACTCTCCCCCATCGATGGCAAAATGGACTTTGCCGTTTAAATCTTCCAAAACATCCTGGATGCAAGTAGGGCTAGGACGTCCGGAAAGATTTGCGGAAGGGGCAACAAGCGGCTCCCCTACTCCGTTAATCAAAGCTTGCGCAACTGGATGGGACGGCATCCGGATGGCAATCGTAGGATGGCCTGCAGAAATAAGAGTAGGAACTTCCGGTTTTCGCTGCACAATCAAAGTTAAAGGCCCGGGCCAAAACTGTTCCGCTAGACGGTAGAAGATATCAGGTAGATTCAAAGCGAGACGATTTACTTGTTCCATGTTCGAAACGTGGGCGATCAATGGATTATCGGAAGGTCGCCCTTTGATCGCAAAAATCTTTGCAACTGCTTCTGTAGAAAAAAGGGGCGCTCCAAGGCCATATACTGTTTCGGTTGGAAATACGACCGGATTTCCCGCTTTCAAAGAAGCGATCGCCCGATTTAAATCGGAACTTTTTAGAATGACTGTGTCCATAGGAAAAAGAGCATATATTGATTGCCCATTTCTTTGCAATATCTTTATATTTAAGGATAGACAGTACAAAAAAATCAAAAAATAGGTTAAACCTTTTGTTTATGACAATAGACCATTCGCAACCTGATTCACTTTCCCAATTGCCGGGAATCCGCGTCTTTAAGCCAAGCCATCGGACAAGGCCCGAACAGTTCGTAGGATTTGCGATTTTCATATCCATCTGCTTGGGGCTTGAATTCCTCAATGGAAAACTGATCCAGACTTCTTTTAAAAGTTCCTGGTATAACAGCCTCTTTCAAGCTCCTTGGTCGTTGGGGGAAAATATTTATGGCTCTCTCTGGACAGTCTACTATCTTTTTTTAAGCTTTGCAGTATGGACCCTTTGGCGCCGTTATTCACTACGCGTTCTAAAATTGGAAATTTCTGTTTTCTTATCGCAATTCCTCTTCCAAATCGCCTGGAGCCTCAGTTTTTTTGTTTTCCAGGAAACGCTTCTTGCCCTAGCAGCCCTTGTGCTTCTTTGGTGCAATCATCTTTCTGCAGCCCTTCTCTTTTGGAAAAAAGAACGACTCTCCGGACAGCTTCTCCTCTTTCCTTTTCTTTGGATTTTCTTTGTGATGGGCTTAAACATGGCTATATGTATTTCAAACCCCTGAGGTCTTTGTGTTAAAAAAATCCACTTCCTGGTCTGTTCTTATCTATGGGCTGATCCTCATCGGTCTTGGCTTCTATGGGTATATCCAATCAGGAAGCATAATCTCCTTATACGCAGGAGCTGGATTCGGAGGACTTCTGGTCTTAAGTTCGCTTGCGATGTTCGCCAACCAAAAATGGGGCGGCTTGATCGCTTTAGCCCTCACCATTTCCCTCACAGCGATTTTTGCCTATCGATATTCCATAACAACAAAAGCGATCCCAGCTATTCTTGCAGTTCTCAGCGGATTCATGCTTCTCTTTCTTCTCTCCCAAGCTACATCTTGGAAAGAAAAACATTAGAGAGGGGTATCTAGTAGAATATTTAACAGGATATGCAGGATAGACGGATACGCTCCCTATGGGAGCTGCAGGATAATAAGACAATCTTGCAAATCCTGCGGCCGCCCTCGGGGTTCCCGAATAACGTTTCGTTATTTGGGGTGAGGATTTGCGACCTATCCTGCATATCCTGTTTTTGCGAATATGACTAAGAGTGATTTTTTTAAAGCGGGTGTTTTAATAAATGATGCAAGCTTTGGATGAGGTCTTGCGGAGAAGAATGAAAGTGGTACGCTCTGTCTTTTAGGTTTGGGTCGTCTTCATAGAATGTCCACCCTTTATCGGTTTGCAATAAGAGAATATCTGAAATTTTCTCCTCTTTGTCTACGAAGGTGATGATGTACGGGTGAACGCTCAAAAGATTGACTTCACTGAGATGAAAACTGGCAGAAATGGTGATTTCATCCCCTTCCCGCAATACATAGGTCCCTATGGGTTTTCTAGTAAGAACTTTTTCGGCATCGAACCGACCGAGAGACCCAGCCCAGCCAGGTAAATCTTCAATTCGGTCCTTGAGAAGAGCGAGATGGATGGAAGAAAGATCCCGGAGAGTCTCTTCCTCCGGGAGCATTTCACCCGAATGGATTTTGATCTCTTTGGCCTTTAAATTGAGAACATCGACGGTCTCTTTCGCAATCCGCCACGCTAGGGGGTCTAGATCAGCGGCTTTCAATTGGTGATCTTCAGCATCGCGTACTTCAAAATGCACTTCAGAGGCTGATTGTTCTACAATGATATGCACCTCTTTCCAATCTTCCGCCTTTCCCTTATGCCTTTCTTTTGGGGCAAAATGGTGTTCAAGAGCGCTGATTTTTTGGGCAAAACGCATGTCCCCAGTATGTTTATTGAGCATCACTTTGTAAGTGCGCCCCCCTTTTTTCTTTTCTTGGTCTCGCTCTCTCTGCTGTCCGCCGCCGCCGCGCATTTCTAAAAGATTGTCCTTAAATCGGATGAGATTATTCAAGACCTCGCGTCGTGTGATTTCAATGACCATAGCTACACCTATCCTCTCTATAGCTTAAGATACATCAAAAGTAACGTGAAAAAAAACAGGCCATTGTTGTAAACTCTTGGCCTTTATAAATTAATGAGGAATAAAATGACTACATCAACGAGATCTCTCAGTTCGGCAATATTTGAACATAAAACTGGGGAAGCTTGTGCCGGCGCCCATGTGAAACCAAAGCGGGCATTTGATCCAGTCAAAGAGCTAGACTCTCTCGCCCAAGACTGGGGGATTGAAAAATCGGTCCTGTTACGAATGACTGCAGGAATCACAGTATTGAAGAAGCACGAAAGGGATGCTGAGAGAGTGCTTTCTGAGCTCGAGAGTGAAAGATTGGTAGTGCACTCTCTTCTCGCTACAAAGAAAGAGTCCGATGAAACCGATCCGCAAATTGCTGCATTAAAGTGGAAGATCGAGGTTTTAACGAAAGAATTGGAGGACTTTTTAAACACACAAACCTCTTGCAAAACAGCTTTCAAAGAAGCTGAAACGAGAAACACGGCTGCGAGCGATAGATTCCAGAAACTTCTCAAGGTAAAAAATAGCAAAACCCCCCCTCAAGGGAGAAAAAAAACAGAATTAAATGCCAATTTCCCAATTGCTCAACGAGAGAAAACCCGTAGCAAAACTGACTTGGACAAAGCTTTAGTTGCCTTTCAGAATGCAACAAAGAATGTGGAAGATCACAAATACCGAATCAGCGAGCTTCAAAGCAAGCTTTCAAAGTTATCCGATTCATCGAAAAAAGAAACGAATTCTGCAGATGTAGATGTCCTTTCAGCACGCCTCCGTTCTGTAAACAAAAGATTGGATACGGCTAAAGAGAACTTAGATATCAGCACGAGAGCTGTCAAGGCAGCCGTTGAAATCTATATAGAAGAACACTTCGATGATCGCAGTGCAGATTTTAAGAGAAGGGTCTCCCAAAATCTCTACCATCTCCCAACATAATTATTTGAACTTTATGACAGCTCCTTATATACCGATAAGGAATGTAGGAGCTGGTTTTGGATCAAACAAGACGTTTCATAGGTGTATTCCTCCTCGCGATGCTCAACCTTTCCGTAATGACCTCATTGCGGAACCTTCCGATCGTCTCTGAGTATGGATACGGCTCTGCATTTTTTTATTTTTTAGTGGCGCTCGTATTTCTTTTTCCTTCAGCTTTGGTCTCTGCAGAACTGGCCACAGGATGGTCTCGCACAGGCGGAGTTTATATTTGGGTGAGAGAAGCTTTCGGCCCAGGATGGGGATTTTTTGCTGTTTGGATGCAATGGATCCATAATGTGACCTGGTTCCCTGCCATCCTTTCATTTTCAGGAACCGCCCTTGCTTATCTTCTAAAAGAGAACTTTGGCGAATCGTTTGGCCAACTTAATGAGAACAAGATCTATCTGATTTCAGTCATTCTGATCGGATTTTGGGGATTTACAATATTCAACTACTTCGGCCTGAAGAACTCCAGCTGGTTCAGCGCCGTAGGGGTGATTGCAGGAACGATCATTCCAGGCATTCTGCTGATCTCTTTTGGGATCTGGTGGATCGGAAAAGGACTTCCTCTCCAAATTCAATTTACCCCGGGATCGCTCTTTCCTCCTTTGCACGATATTCAGAATCTCGTTTTTTTGACGGGTCTATTTTTAGCTTTCGGCGGCCTAGAGGTCTCGGCGGTTCATGCCCGCGAGGTGAAAGACCCTCAGAAAACCTTTCCAAGGGCTGTATTAGTCGCTGGAGTGGTTTCTTTATTCATTTATGTATTAGGCGCCCTATCGATCGCTATCATGATTCCACGGGCAGATATCAGCCTTGTTGGAGGCCTTATGGAAGCCTTTTCCTTGTTCCTGACCAATTTTGGCATAAAGTGGCTGCTTATCCCAATTGGCTTGATGATTATACTGGGCGCCGTAGGCGAACTGAACGCATGGATCATAGGCCCTGTGCGCGCGCTTCATGCAACTTCAAAACACGGAGATCTCCCCCCATTCTTCCAAAAGCTGAACAAGCATGGGATGCCTGCGAATCTTTTGTTTTTTCAAGGGGTGATTGTAACCATCGCCGCTTTTGTATTTCTGTTCATGCCCTCCGCTAGCAGCGCCTTTTGGATCTTGAGCGCTATGTCGGCCCAAATTTACCTGGTCATGTACATTCTTATGTTTTTAGCTGCCATCAAACTTCGATATAGCCATCCCCATGTTGTAAGGACCTATCGGATTCCCTACCACATGCCAGGAATATGGCTGGTCGGATCCATCGGGGCATTGAGCTCCTTATTTGCATTACTCATCAGCTTTGTCCCTCCCGGACAACTACAAGTGGGAAATCTCTTTTTTTATGAAGGATTTCTCATTGGAGGACTGTTCTTGATGTCCCTCATTCCCTATCTGATTTATCGCTTCCGCGATCCCTCCTGGCATCCAGAAATCATAGAAGATGAAAAACACCATCCACCAGAGGAACTCCACTCATGAAAGATGAAATAAGCCCAGAAGTCAAACACTCCCGCAAACCTGACCATCCGATCCATCCTTTAATTCTGAATCGATGGTCCCCTCGCGCAATGACGGGCGAAGAGATGAAAGACAATGAGATCTTTCCCCTTTTTGAGGCTGCAAGATGGGCTCCCTCATCCTACAATGGTCAACCGTGGCGTTTTCTCTATGCCAAGAGGAACACTCCTCATTGGGATAAGTTTTATAATTTGCTGATAGATTTCAATAAGCAATGGTGCGCGAAGGCGGCTCTTTTAGGCCTGATCGTATCGAGAAAAACATTCGAGCTGAACAATAAGCCATCTCCAACACATAGTTTAGATGCCGGATCCGCTTGGGAAAACCTATGCCTTGAAGGGACCAGCAGAGGGCTAGTCGTCCATGGAATGGAAGGTTTCGACTATCAAAAAGCGAGAAATGAGTTAAACGTACCCAATGAATTTGAAGTTCTAGCGATGTTTGCTGTAGGCAAAAAAGCCCCCAAAGAAAGCCTCACGCCCGATTTGCAGAAGAGGGAAGCTCCTGGCGATCGGAAGAAAATCTCTGAATTCGTATTTGAAGGGGGCTTTAAAAAGTGAGCAAAAAAAAATCGAGCAAGCCTTGAGGCCTTGCTCGATCCAAACTCTTAAGAATTAGATCTTAGCAAATTACTGCTGAGCCATGATTGAGCTCAAAACAGATGTTTTGCGCTTACGGCGATGGCGTTTTCTTGTAGCTTTTTTGTGTTTTCTGCCAGATTTGCGAGCTGTTTTGCGTGCTTTGCGGTGTGTTTTACGAGCCTTACGACGAGTCTTGCGAGCGCCTTTTCTAGCAGCTCTTTTTCTGCGTTTTACCATATAAGTTTCCTCCTTAATGTAAAGAGACCAGAGCTATTTCGTGTTCGCCTGCGCTTTTGTCCCTGAGCTACAACTCAACTTAGAACAGATGCGTCTTGGGCGATACCTACAGCGGGAAGAACCCGCGCTCCATATCTGCCTTACAAACTTAAGTATACAATTTTTTATTATTAATAACAAACATCATGTACATTTTTCTTTACTTTAGAAAATGAATAATGTAATTAAAATCCAACCTAGAAAGCTCTCTGGAGGCATTTTTACAAAGATTAAAAAATAGAAAAATATTTTTGAAAAAACAAAAAATGCAACTTAAAACAACAATATTACGCAATCTACTGAACTACAGATATTTACAGAAATGTTAATATTGTAATTATATAATTTTCAATCGTTTATAATTTAAAAATTAAAAATCATTATTTTGTTAAAAATGTCAAAAAATTCCAAGTTTTCATTATCATCTTTTGAACTTTTCTTCTTTTGTGTATCTTTGATTCCATGAATATTCCCTTATCGGAGCGTCTCAGACCAAAAACAATTAGCGAAATCATCGGACAAGATCATCTTGTCGGTCCGGATGGCTATGTCTCGCGGATTGTACAAAGCGGTTCTCCGCTTTCTCTATTATTATTCGGACCGCCTGGCTGCGGAAAAACGACCATTGCGCGTCTATATTCGCAAGCTTTTGGCAGCCCTTTCGTCACTTTAAGCGCAGTCTTCAACGGCACAGCCGATTTGAAGAAAATCCTAAAAGAAGGACAAGAAACTCCCCTTTTCAATCGGCAAACAATCGTTTTTGTCGACGAGATACACCGTTTTAACAGAGCCCAGCAAGATATTTTTCTCCCCTTCCTGGAAGATGGAAGCTTAGTTCTTATTGGAGCTACTACGGAAAACCCCTCCTTTGTATTGAATAACGCTCTTCTTTCCCGACTTCGCGTGGTGACTCTTCATTCTTTAACTCCCGATTCTTTAGAGAAAATCCTTCAACGGTACGAATCGATTGTAAAACCCCTCAATCTATCTTTAGAGGCTAGGCAGTTCCTCATTTCTCTGTCCCAAGGAGACGGACGCCACCTTTTGAACCTCATTGAAAATCTCGAACATGTTCCTAGGGATTCTTGGGATTTGGACTCGCTCTCGCAAATCCTCCAAAAAAAACCTCCTCTATATGATAGGCACCAAGAAGGTCATTTCAATCTGATTTCCGCGCTCCATAAATCGATCAGGGGCTCCGATCCTGACGCGGCGCTCTATTGGTTCGTGCGGATGTTGGAAGGGGGCGAAGATCCCCTCTATTTAGCAAGAAGGCTGATTCGGATGGCTTCTGAGGACATAGGTCTTGCAGACCCTCAGGCAATTTCGATGGCTCTGCACGGATGGAATACCTATCATATGCTTGGGTCTCCTGAAGGAGAACTCACTTTAGCGCAGGTTGTCCTCTATTTGGCCCTTTGCCCCAAAAGCAATGCCGTCTATACCGCCTACGGCGAGGCAAAAAGAGTCGCTGCGGAGACAGGCCATCTCGATCCCCCAAAGCATATTTTGAACGCCCCCACCTCTTTGATGAAAGATATGGGTTACGGAGATGGATATCTCTATGATCCCGATACCCCGTATGGCTTCTCGGGACAGGATTATTTCCCCGAAGAACTCGGGAGAAAGTCTTTTTATCAACCTATCGACCGGGGATTTGAGCGGGAAATGAAAAAACGGCTCGAATATTTTACCCGACTCAGGGAACACCTCGCCAGATCTTAACAACGCCTTCACTTGCATCAATCTGACAACTGAGCTATATTTTTCACTCATCAAGGAATGTGTGCTATGCTCGAACTCAGTCCTGCAAGAAAAAACAAAGTCAACTTAACTGACTACAACTGCCAGCAGGATCTTGAAAACAGGATGCTGATGTCTGACTTTTCAGCCTTCGATGTCGAGGTCCTTGAAGAAATCCTATTCAGCCCCCTGAAAATATCGCAAAAAAAGCTCATGCGCAACGTCGGATGCGAAGAGGAACAGATCCTCGCGATTTTGAAAAAGCTGAGCAGGGCCGGTCTCTTGACTGTTCAAGACGATGTGATCCTCGTCGACAAGGAAAAGCGGAAATACTTCGAAGCTCAATTAACTCGATTTGATCCTGGCTTCAAGCCTGATATGGAATTTCTCCAAGGGATTCTCAAGAAAGTACCTATCCATATCCTCCCCACTTGGTATTCGATTCCCCGCACCTCGAATAACATTTTCGAATCCATTGTCGAAAAATATCTGCTTAGCCCTCAGATATTTCAGAGATATTTGATGGAACTCAATTTTGGCGATCCTGTGTTGAACGGCATCATTCAAGAAGTGTTCTTGGCTCCAGACTTTAAAGTTTCTTCCACCGATTTGATTGCAAAATTCAACCTACTACGACGTGACTTTGAGGAGATGATCCTTCTCCTTGAGTTCAACTTTGTCTGCTGTTTGACCTATGAAAAAGAAGATGACCATTGGTTGGAATATGTCGCTCCTTTCAATGAATGGCATGAATATCTCCGCTTTCTAAAAGCCACTGAAGCCCCAACGATCTCTTCCGAGGAGCCTATCCTCCGCCATCGCGAAAGCGATTTTGCGTTTCTTGAGGATATGAGCACCTTGTTGCAAATGGCCAAGAAAAAACCGATTCCTCTCCACTCCTGGCAAGGGTCTGCCCCTGCAATTCTCGCACGCGAATTAGCGCCTCACTGCTCCTTGCCATCCGAAACCACTGAAGACATTGCTTTTGCACAAAAATATCTCACGCATGTCATCGAGAAATTGTACCTGATCAAATTGGCTGACCGCATCGACGATCGCCTCTATGCATTAGAAACTGCCAATGACTGGCTCGACATGACCTTAGAAAATCGGTCGCTCTATCTCTATCGACATCCGCTCAACCGCCTATTGAACTTGTCCATTCCTGGCCACGTTGCTACAGAGCGCAATGTACGAGAAGCGGAAAAATCGATCAAACGGGTGCTTCATGGCGAATGGCTTTTCTTTGAGGATTTCTTTAAAGGAGTTCTTGTTCCTCTCAATGAAGACTCAGTCATCATGTTGAAGCGGACCGGCAAACATTGGAAATATACTCTTCCCACATATGATGAAGACGAAAAAGCGCTTGTGAAAGCAACAGTGTTTGAATGGCTCTTTGAAACAGGGATCGTTTCACCAGGAACATGCGACGGTAAAGATTGTTTTGCCGTTACCCCATTTGGGCGCTACTTCTTCGAAGAATAAGGTGCAATGCTCTTTGATCAGACGTTTGCTCTTTCCGATATTCCTAGAGTTTTTACATTAGCTTTTTTAGAGCTGCTTCTCTCTTCTGATAACGCCATTGTATTAGGGCTCATCACCTTTGCTCTTCCCCAATCGTTGCGGCGAAAAGCTCTTTTTATCGGTCTTGCATCTGCGTTTATATTGCGAGCCATAGCTCTTCTTTCGGTAGCCTATCTTTTGAAATATGCTTGGATCCAGCTCCTGGGCGCAGCCTATCTTCTCTATCTCTCTGTGCGGCATTTTACAAAAAAAAAGAACCAGCCTTCTTTACCCACAACCTCCCATTCATTTTGGAAAACAGTCCTGCTCATTGAATTGTTCGACCTCGCTTTTGCCATCGATTCCATTGTTGCGGGCGTCGCCTTCATCAACGAAATTCCCTCTACGAGCACCTTTCATCCGAAACTCTGGATCGTCTATTTAGGAGGGATGCTGGGGTTAATGGGGATTCGATATGCCGCTGAACTCTTCAGTTCCCTGCTCGAAAAATTCCCCCGATTGGAAACAAGCGCCTATCTCATTATCGGGTGGATCGGCATCGAACTAAGCGCTACCGCCTTCCATTTCTCATTCCCTTACATGGCTATGGTCTTCTGGTCCGTTATCATTCTCCTGTTCCTTTTCGGGCTAACAGGGGCAGTCAAAAAAAAATCTAAACCATTATAGGGCCATTATAACAACCCACCTATCAGACGACATCTCCTCGGTTATATTGCTCGAACATTGACCTCGTCGCAGTCGCTGATATCTGAGTCGTTCTAAGAACCCTCAAATGCTTTACTTTATTATTTGACAGTCCCCTTCTCGTAAAAAATGACTCATTTCCTATAAAATCAACTCACTATGTCAAAAGCCCCGAACCCAGAACTTGTCTCCAACCGCCGCGCGCTCCATGATTATGAGATCATTGAGACTTTTGAGGCAGGCATTGCCCTGGTTGGAACCGAGATCAAATCCCTCCGCAACCACGGCGGCTCTCTTCAGGACGCCTATGTCGATGCCCGTGGAGCGGAACTTTGGCTCCTCAATTGCACGATTGCCCCCTATTCTTTTGGAAATATCCATAATCATGAAGAAAGACGGCCCCGCAAACTCTTGATGCACAAGCGGGAAATTGAAAAACTCCATCGTCTTGTCATGGAAAAAAATCTTGTTGTCATCCCCCTCTCCATCTTTCTCAACAAAAAAGGGATCGCCAAGGTCCGCATCGGAGTTGGTAAAGGTAAAAAAGAATATGACAAGAGGGCTAGCATAAAGGCGAGAGAAGACAAAAGAGCCGTCGACCGCGCCCTCAACGAATAATCATTTCCTAAAAAATTTTATCCTTCATATCGTTATATCCTTCAAATCATTAAAAATGTTTGTGGATAAGATCTATTTCTCACAAAAAAAATCAATGATGAGAAGGATATAATGATATGAAGGATGGAAAAAATTAGAAGAGAATTCCTCTTTACCAGGACCAGTCGAAGCGGATGTTGCCCCGTTGTGCGAAGAGAGGATTTTTTCCTCCTTCTGGGGATATCTCTGCATTGTATTCTCCAGTGATGGAGAAACATTTGTACGAGAACAGCATTCCGAAATGGACAGAAAAAATCTGCCACGTCTGATCCCATCCATCAATCTTAAATGGAATCGGCTCCCCTTGGAAGCGAGTGATGTAGTCGTGACGCGAGATTGGGCATTGGATGACATATCCTAAAGCGACGACAGGAGAGACGCAGAGCGTTTGATTGTAATTTGTGTCTTGAACTTGCAAGCCGATGCCAGTTTCTCCGCGGAAAGTATTGCTCGTATTGGCTTGTACATTCAGATTGAGACTTCCTGCATTGCTTTCCTGGAATTTTCTCGCTTGAAGATGGAAGAAATCAAGATTTGCATACGGGAAAAGATTGCAGACTGGAGGCCCGAAGAAATAAGCGGCTGAGAGCTGTCCCATAACATCGAGGGCGCGGTAAGTTGAATTAGCGCGGCGGTCCGTCGTGAGGAATTGAATAAGCCGGGAAGTTTCGTAATGCTCTACACCCGCAATGAGGGTCCCTCCAACATAGAATCTATCCGCTTTATAGTCGGTATAAAACGATCCATAAAGTCCATGTATATGTCCATGCCCATGGTGGCTCTGCCAAACAAGATGCGTCTCATCCCAGATGCCGCCGATCCCCATTGTCCAGTTATCGACATATAGCTCTACATCATATCCACCCGCGATCCCTTTCGTATCAGACTCGAAGCCTACTTGTTCATTCTTTGGCTGCACATTCAGCCAGTTGCCAAAAGGTTCCACCCATGCGTGTTTGGTTCCGTTGGTGCAGAAGCAATTCATGTAGGGTTTATGGTGAAAAATAGAAAGGAGCTGACTGCCAACAATTGCTTGGGTCTCGGTATACGCGCTAAATTGCGCTGGATGCATTCGATCAAGAGCGTCGTTGATTGTAGCAAAACTTTGTCCCGCAAAGGAATCGATGATACCTA
>CAZXVU010000025.1:0-23135 GCA_964644465.1 uncultured bacterium | reverse complement strand
TACACACCCGCTTTGGTTGTATCATGGATTAAAAAAAAAGCTCAACTTTCTTTAGAGCAACTGCCTTTGTTTTTTCCACATGGGCAGCAAGAGGAACCTTCAGGCTTTTGCTTGTAATCGGTAATGTAAAACCCTTTTACATTGAATTTGAAAATAGCCTCTCCGCCTCCAACTCCTCTCTGCAAATCTTCTTTTTTGCAGTTCGGGCAAAGTTTTAAAGGCTCTTCTGTGATTTTTTGAAACGCCTCCAGCTTTTGGCTGCAGGAGGCGCATGTATATTCGTAAGTGGGCATTACATCATCCCGCCAAAATCTCCCATTCCACCCATACCGCCCATTCCTCCCATACCACCCATGCCGCCCATTCCCCCCATTCCAGGTCCAGGAGCAGCAGCAGCTTTTTTGGGTTCAGGCTTGTCGGTAATAATGCAAGCAATGGTGATCAGCATCCCTGCGACCGAGGCCGCATGGACAAGAGCGCTTTTTGTAACAAGAACAGGATCGATAACGCCATCTTTGACGAGATCAGAAAAGTCATCCGTCATTCCATTGTAGCCAAAAGAACCTTCTTTCTCGGAGATCTTTTCAGCAATTAAACCGCCGATTTTTCCACAGTTGTTCGCAATGGCAGTCGCAGGTGCAAAACAAGCCTTGCGCACAATTTCAAGACCGATCGCTTCGTCGCCGGTTAACTTGAGCTTATCTAAGGCTTTTGCTGCACGGATCAAGGCCACGCCGCCGCCAGGGACAATCCCTTGCGAAACAGCCGCGCGAGTAGCGTGAAGGGCATCTTCAATGCGCGCTTTTTTCTCATTGGCTTCAGTTTCTGTGACAGCGCCTACATTGACAACCGCAACGCCGCCTACTAATTTCGCCAAACGCTCTTCGAGCTTCTCTCTGTCGTAATCGGAAACTTCAGGCTGATGCAGCTCATTTTTCAATTGCGTAATCCGCTTTTGAACATCTTTCGCTTTGCCAGAACCATCGACGATGGTTGTTTCTTCTTTAGAGATCTTCACTTTTTTAGCAGTGCCGAGGACTTCTAATCCTACTTCTTCAATATTGTATCCGAGTTCATCGGAGATCACTGTTGCACCGGTCAAGATTGCGATATCTTCCAGCATGCTTTTGCGGCGGTCGCCGAAACCGGGAGATTTAATCGCGCAAAGAGGCAAGCCGCCTTTCACTTTATTCACGACCAATGTAGCAAGAGCTTCTCCATCGATCTCTTCTGCAATAATCAAAAGAGGGCGGGAGCCTTTTTGCATGGTTTTTTCGAGGATAGGAACGATCTCTTTTGCATTCGACAGTTTTTTATCGCAGATCAAGATGAGAGGGTTGTCGAACTCAACAGTCATTTTCTCGCCGTTCGTAATAAAATAGGGGGACATGTAGCCCTTGTCGAACTGCATCCCTTCTACTACATCGAGCGTTGTCTCAATCCCTTTTGCATCGCCGATTGTAACAATGCCGTCTTTACCCACTTTTTGCATCGCTTCCCCGATAATAGATCCAATCGCGGAATCATTATTTGCGGAGATCGCAGCGATCTGCTGGATTTCTTCTGGCGTTTTTACAGGTTTTGCTAACTTATCGAGAGCATCATTGATCGCGAGGACTGCTTTATCAATCCCTCGTTTTACGTCCATTGGATTTGCACCCGCGCTGACGTTTTTTACCCCTTCGCTGAAAATCGCTTCAGCAAGGACAATCGCTGTGGTCGTTCCATCGCCGGCAGTGTCGGATGCTTTGGAAGCGGCTTCCTTGACCAACTGGGCGCCCATGTTTTCATATTTATTTTTCAGTACGATTTCTTTCGCGACTGTGACTCCGTCCTTTGTAGAAGAAGGTGAGCCATATTCTTTTCCAATAACGACATTGCGGCCTTTCGGTCCCAAAGTGACAATCACAGCTTTAGCGAGGGTTTTTACCCCTTTTAAGATGGACTTCAGTGCTTCTTCGTTGAATTGCAGCATTTTTGCCATGAGTCGCTCCTTAATTTAAAACTGCTAAAACGTCTTCTTCGGACATGATGATGACGTCGAGATCATCTGCTTTATATTCGGTGCCTGCGTAAGAAGAGAACAAAATTTCATCCCCAACTTTAACATCCATTTGATGAGCTTTTCCTTTCTCGTCGGTCTTGCCTGGGCCTACTGCAAGAACCTTGCCTTGGCGTGGTTTTTCCTGTGCAGTCTCTGGGAGGAGGATGCCGCCCTTTGTTGTTTTAGCTTCCTGGCGTTTTACGACAATGCGGTTGCCGAGGGGTTTAATTTTCTTTTCTGGCATAAATTTCTCCATTAAATCTAAATTGCCCCAATCCTATCTCCCAAATCGATTTTTGTCAATGAATTAAGACCAGAAATTAGCAACCAAAAACAACAAGTGCCAAAATAGTCAAAAAAGTTCTATTCCCCGTATTCAGGGAGGAGGTATTTTTTCCGGATTTCTAGAAAGGCTTCCCGCTCTTCACGCTGAAACTCAATGAGCTTCCAGGCAGGATATTTTTCTTTTGAAAGAATTTCATACACGGCCTCTGTGCCGTTCGCTTTGCAGAAAAGATCTTTATGAGTAGAACTTTCCAATCTTTTCATGAACTCTTCGGGATAAAGGCTTTTCAGCATTCCCAAAAGTAAATATTGCACTGCAAGAGGGCGATACTTTTTTTCATTGGTAATTTGAATCAGAACGCCTTGGCAATCGAGCCCTTTATATAACCCCCAAAAAGGACGGAAATGGAAAGGTTGAAAATGAACCCCGGGCAATTTCTGGGCATTCAGCTTTTCCGCAAATTGCTTGGCTTTGACCCAAGGAGCTCCTACAACTTTGAAAGGAAGGGTGAATCCAATGCCGATGTTCATCATCTGCAATTCGCCTAAAATTCCGGTAGATGGGCAGAAAAATGGGGTGTCAGGTTCTGGAACATTCGGACTTGGAGGGATCCAACACAACCCCGTATCGCGATAACTCATCGACCTCTTCCAGCCTTTCATCGGAATGACTTTCAATTTGCAGCCGACTTTATATTCAGAGTTGAAGAAGCGCGCTAACTCGCCAATCGTCATTCCATGGCAATAGGGCACATTGATATATCCAATGAAAGAACGCCATTTTTCTTCAAGCATGGGACCATCGACAATGATTCCATTGATCGGATTCGGCCGATCGAGAACGATCACTTCGATGCCCATTTTGGCCGCTTCTTCCATGACGTAAAAAAGGGTCGAAGGATAGGTATATGCACGCACTCCCGTGCATTGTATATCGTAAACCAGAACGTCCAGATCTTTCAGCATTTCAGGTTTGGGCCTTCGGGTTTCTCCATGAAGACTATAGACAGGGATTCCATTCTGTTCGCTATGGCGGACCGACTCCCAGGCGTAATGCTGCCCAAGCAATCCATGCTCCGGAGAGAAGAAGGCGCCGATTTTATAATCTCCCTCATTCTGTTCAAATAATTGAACAGTCGAGCGCATCTGTTTATCAACGCCAGTATGGTTTGTGATCAAACCGATTTTTTTCCCTTTCAGATGGGTGTAGAGCTCTTTTTCAAAAAAAACATCGACGCCCAAAGAAACTTGGGAAAATGCACTTATGGCAGCGGCAAATAGAAGACAAAAGATCAATCGGCTCATCGATCTTGATTCTATCATGCTCGGAAAAACTTTTGTGAAAAGATTCTTCATTATGCTATAGATACGAAGCAGAATAAGTTCTTTAAATCGGCTGAAAAATGAGTTCATCTTATCTCGATGAAGCAATGGAAATTCTCGAAGGCGTCAAGGGGAAACCCCAATCTGTCGCTGAAAGAAAACGTCTTGCTATTGAACTTGCAGCTTTGATGCTGCGCGAAGCTTCGAATACGATGACCTCGCAAGAAAAAGCCATTCAGCAGCAGCTTTCCCGTTTGATGCGCGATCCTGTCGGGAAAGCATTTACGACAGCGATGACCGATCAATGTTTCCGCAGCTCAACAAACAAGCGCGTTGCAGATCAGATGATTTACTTGCTCAATCAATTGGGCACGCCTCAATACCTCGATTGGTTCCGAAGAGCAGAACTTTTCACATTCAAGTCTCTCGGACCCAATATTGCTCAACTTCTAGTTCCCATGGCAGCTAGCACATTGCGCAAAGAGACAAACCGAGTCATCCTGCCAGGCGAAAAAGCGCAATTGCTCAAGCACCTTCAAGAACGGCGCAAAGAAGGGGTACGTCAAAATTTAAATCATTTAGGCGAGGCGATTCTCAGCGAAAACGAAGCAAAAAAAAGACTCCATATATATCTCGAAGATCTAAAAAATCCCGACATTGACTACATTTCGGTCAAAATTTCCACGATTTATAGCCAAGTCAACCTGATCGCTTTCGATGACACGGTGGAAGCTCTCGCAGACCGCTTGCGCCACCTCTATCGCGCCGCAATGAAACATAGAGTCACGGATCCAGATGGTACCCAAAGGCACAATTTCATCAATCTCGATATGGAAGAATATCGGGATCTCAATCTCACAGCAACCGCCTTCCGCAAAGTCCTCGATGAGCCAGAATTCCACAACTATTCCGCAGGAATTGTTTTCCAAGCCTACCTACCCGATTCCCATCATTTCCAAAAAGAGATCACAGAATGGGCGAAAAAACGGGTAAAAAGCGGAGGATCGTGGATCAAAATCCGGATTGTCAAAGGCGCAAATCTTGCCATGGAGCAATTCGAAGCGTCTCTCAAAGGATGGCAGCAGGCTCCCTATACATCGAAAGTTGAAGTCGATGCGAATTACAAACGAATGGTCGCTTACGCCTGCGTTCCTGAAAATGCGCGCGCGGTCCGCGTCGGCGTCGCAAGCCATAACCTCTTTGATGTAGCCTTCTCCATGCTGCTTCGCCTCGAAAATCAAGTAGAGCCTTATGTCGGCTTCGAAATGCTCGAAGGAATGGCCGACCATATCCGCCGCGTCGTGCAAAAACTCACCGGAGATATGCTTCTTTATTGTCCTGTTGCAACGAAACAAGAATTTCAACACGCGATTGCTTATCTAATACCGCGACTTGATGAAAATACGGGAGCGGAAAATTTTCTCCGCCACGTATTCGGCTTGAAGCCTGGCACGGAAGCATGGGAAAATCAGACGTCTCTCTTTTCAGAGAGCTGCGACCAGATGGATACAACCAGTTTGCAGCCGCGGCGCACTCAGAATAGGCAAATGCATCCTTCCGCCCCTGAGTCCCGTTTGCCTTTTGAGAATGAACCTGACACTGATTTTTCTCTCACCCAGAATATTGAATGGGCAAAGGGAATTGCAAGCCATTGGAAACACCACAAACCGAAGGCTCTTCCTCTCGTCATCGGAGGAAAAGAACTCTACGATAATGAAGAGGGGATCGGCCATAACCCGTCTGATCCTCGCAAACCGCTTTTCCATTATGCAAAAGCGAACAAACATCACATCGACGAAGCGCTAAAATGCGCCAAAGCCCATGAAAAAGAATGGGCTTCCACATCCGTTGAACATCGCGGTCAGCTCCTCAATCACGTCGCTCAAAAACTCCGCGAAAGAAGAGGTGAGCTGATCGGAGCGATGATGATCGATGGGGGAAAGATCGTCACCGAGGCGGATCCAGAAGTTTCAGAAGCGATTGACTTTGCAGAATATTACCGCCGCCAGATGGAAAAAATGGCCCTGATGAAAGACATCCGCTGGCAGTCAAAAGGGACCGTGCTTGTCACACCGCCATGGAATTTTCCTGCTTCGATCCCCGCAGGAGGCATTCTAGCTGGCCTCATTACAGGAAATTGCGTTCTTTTCAAGCCTGCTTCCGATGCTGTTCTCGTTGGATGGCATCTTGCCAATGCAATTTGGGATGCAGGCATCTCCAAAGAAATCTTCCAATTCATTCCTTGTTCCGGCGAAGGCGTAGGCAGCGAACTGATCCGTGACACCCGAGTAAATACAGTGATCTTGACAGGCGGCACCTCGACCGCAAAAAGGTTTCTCGAAATCCGCCCCGGACTCGATCTCGCAGCCGAAACGGGTGGTAAAAACTCGCTCATCATCACAGCTCTTTCTGACCGTGATCTCGCGATCAAAGATCTTGTTCAATCGGCCTTTGGACACGCTGGCCAAAAATGCTCAGCTGCTTCTTTAGCGATTTTAGAAGCTGAAGTTTATGACGATCCTCATTTCCGCAAACATTTGCGCGATGCTGTTGAAAGCTTAAAGATAGGACCCGCTTGGGACCTTTCCACGAAAATCAATCCTCTCATCCACGAACCGCGCGATGTCCTGAAACGAGCCCTCACCACTCTCGAAGAAGGAGAGGAATGGCTTCTGCAGCCAAAACAAGACTCCGATAATCCGTGCCTTTGGAGACCTGGAATCAAAATAGGCGTACGCCCTGGTTCATTCACTCATATGACTGAGCTTTTCGGACCCGTCCTTGGAGTCATGAGAGCCGACAACCTTTCTCATGCCATCCAAATCGCGAATATGGTTCCGTACGGTCTTACATCTGGCATCCATTCTCTCGATGAACGGGAACAAGCTATCTGGATCCAAGAAATTGAAGCCGGCAACCTCTACGTCAATCGCACCACTACAGGAGCTATTGTCCGACGCCAACCTTTCGGCGGCACAAAAGCGAGCAATTTCGGCAATGGGTCCAAGGCAGGAGGCCCCAATTATTTACGCGAATTCATGAAAGCCTCTCAAGTAGGCCTGCCTCAAGAAAAACATCCCGTCAATGAATGGGTCAACAGCCTCACTCTATTCCTCGAGAAAATCGAATTATCCGCTGAACAACTCGGGCTCTGGACTGCAAGCGTTGCCAATTATGCCTATTGGTGGAAACGGATGCGGCAAGACCGCGATCCGACAAAGATCGTCGGCCAAGACAACTTTTTCCGCTATCTTCCCCGCAAAGGAATTACCTTGCGCCTCGATTCCCACGCTTCTCCGCTCGACGCGCTCCGCGTTTGCGCTGCGGCTCTCACCTGCGGCGCGCAGCTTGAAATCAGCTGGTCTTCCGAAGAGACAAAACCGTCTGATTTCAACTGGCTCGATCTGGTTCCTGTTCTTCCCGTTCTCGAAGAGACCGAAGCCCAATTCCTCGAACGGGTCCGACATGGTAAAATGCAGCGGGTCCGCCTGATTGAACATCCATTTGCAAATCTTTTAGAAGCCGCTTCAGAATCGGGCGTCCACATTATCCACGATCCCGTCCTCGCAAACGGCAGGCTCGAACTTCTCCACTATCTCCGTGAAGTATCGATCAGCATTGATTACCATCGTTATGGCAATCTCGGCCTACGCGAAGGGGAGCTCCGAAAACCCATTCTTTAAACAGAGATGCAGTGAAAAAGTCTGAACGCCAAATATCTTTCCGTTCTATAGCGACCAAAGCTTCAACTCTGGTGGGATCTTCTGCAGCTTTTTTCTTTGCCCTTGTTTTAATTTTTTTATGGGGAATTAGCGGGTTCTATTTTGGATTCGACAATACCTGGCAGCTGATCATTAATACTGGAACTACTATTTGCACCTTCATCATAGTCATCTTGGTTCAAAATACCCAAACAAGAGAGTCTCGATCCATTCAGTTGAAATTAGATGAATTGCTCTATGGAACAGAAAATACTCGCGATAGCCTTATGGATATCGAAGAACAAAGCGATGCCGAAATCGAGGAATTCAAGCGAGAATTCAAAAAATTAAGAGAAAAATACATTTCTCGTCACAAAAAATAATCAAAAAATTATTTACATAAGTCGACTTTCTAATAGCCAACCCATATCTTTGACAACCAATACATTAAATAGATGTTTATTCATATTCTTATATAGTGTATAATATTTAAACTATGGCAATCGAATCTATAAACAGATATTTAATACGTCCCGTAATTAATTCCACATTATTTCGGATGGCAGCAGACTCAACCTCTGCTCTTGTGAATAACGCTCTCGAAACCATCCGAGATGAAAAAAATAAAACACAACGAGACTTTGGAGATTGCTGCTCCCGCCTAAGAGGCCGCCTCTGCCCTCGAAAAGAGTCCGACAGCGATGTAGAAGATTCTGAAGACATTTCTCCCCGCTCGCCCCGTCAGCGCCCAAGAGTCCGGCAGCAAGACGATTCAGATTCGGATGGCAGTATTACGCCCCGCTCCCTCCGCAACCGCCCAAGGTCCCGATATGAACAGGAAATGGATCGTTTGGAAATGGAGATGAACCGAAGAGATAGAGAGTTAAACCGTTATAATACGATCGATTGTCCCATTAGAGAATTGATGAATGCCATTCGAACCGAAACCCATTTTTATTTCCGTGCTCAGCGCAAACATGAATTGAAAGAATTCATTCACGGCCCTCTTCTCGATGATTGCACTGACGCATTTATCGTTGAAATGATCGAATTTTGCTTAAACCAAGAGCTACACGACGAAGCCAAGATTCTATTAGATGCCTTTAACACATCTCATCCTGGAAGTCGTGCACCAGCCCGAAGACTCTACTCCCAATTACTTGGGAGAAGAGAAGATCTTGATAATGCAGATGAATTAATTAACAACTTTTTCACGAGCAGAGAAGACTTTTCATTTTTGACGGATGAAGAACAAATTGCAGTTTTCTATGAAGCCTTCAAAAATGGCAACACAGAAATTGTAGATGCCCTATTTCCAAATATGAAAGAATTTGTCAGTGAGGGGATATTTCCCAGGAAAGATTTAGAGAAGATGATCGAATCCGACACTATTGCAAATTCCGCGCTCATGCTTTGGACATGTATTCCAGAAGAAAAACCCAAGAAGTAGTCATCCCCTAAAACGACTTAGCAAAGTTTACATTCACGCCCGCAAAGAGATACTTGTTGCCTGGAAGCCCCAGAGCTAAACCTGTAATCGTTTTTGCTGTAGTGTGTCCATCACGCCATGATTGAAAGAATGGATCGAAAGTGATCGAAGTACAGTCTGACCAGTAGAATGTCAAAGGAATATCCACTGAGAAGTTGAGGAGTTCCTTTTTAAGGATCCAACGCGCTCCATCCAACGGTACAATTTGCACCATGGGAAGAACTTGGGGCATCCATTGAACATTCACTCCATAAGCAAACGTTGAATTCTTTCTCTTCTCAAACAAGAAGCCTACAGGGATGTAAAATTCAGTATAGTTGAAGTCAACAGAGCTGGCTCCGAATGATACGTCCTCTCCTAGATAACGGCATCCAAATCCCGTAAAGAAGGTAAATCTAGAATCGCATAAAAAGAGTTCGCTATAAGTATATCCTATGCGCTCCTGAATATCAAAATCGAGAAGAGATCTCTCTCCTGCGCGTTTGGAAGTATCTCCCATTCGCCATGCAAACGCAACTCCAGCATAGAGGTTATCCAGAGGTCGGTATTCATAGATAGCCTGCGCTCCTCCGAGACTCCCTTGCGTAGTAGGACTGCCTTCAGGAGTAACCCAAGCATAGGTGTAATTTCCGCCAAGTTGAAAACGGCTTACCGCCTCTCCATATGGACATGGGCAACAATCGCCAGCATAAGGCGTTGAAGCCGGAGCATTCATTGAGGCAACCGATCTCTCGATGGAATTCTCACTATCGGGAATATCGACAGACACAGCATCTTCATCGGAAAAAAGTGCAATGCTTGATAGGACTAAGATCATTCCAAATAATCTGAATTGCATGCCTCGAATCCCCTTTAAAAAAATGTTTTGTTCAAGCACGATTAACTCCAAAAAAATGGATTTTGTCTAGAAAATTCCTGACAGGTCTCAAAAAAAAGGGGAGATTTCCATGCATCGTTTTTGCTTATCGCTTCTTCTTATTTCTTGTAATTGCCTCCTAACTGCTGGCCCTTTCAACTCCGCGAGCGATCTTGAGACATTCATATCTGACTCGGAAATTTTCTATATCGAATATCTTTCTGAACAAAAAGACATCGATGCAACAGTCAACTTGGGGACCGCAACCGTACCTTTACCTCTGACTCCTCCTCCTCTGACTCCACCGCCTCCCAATCCACCAGCTCCTCCCTCTCTTGACGGTTTCTTGCCCTTCGTCATTGTCAACTCAAGCGGTTTGCCTGATGACGAGGTTTTTATCACCGTCATTGGAACTCAAGTAGGCTCCTCGCCTCAGCCTCAACTCTATCTCACATTTGATTCAATGGGAGTGGGTACAGCCACCGTCTTGGATTCAATGAGCTCAGGCACTGTGCCATCCGTTCCTTTGAGCTCAATCACCGTTCCCATGAGTGCACATACCTACGCATTGTACATGCCGCCGATATCAGGGGGCAGGATCTATTTCTCTATGAAAACCGCTCTTTCGATGCCAATCAGCGGGACAGCCATTACAGAACCGAGTGTTCTGAACCAATCTCTTTCCTCCTACAGCATAGCCTTTGATAAATATGAATTTGCCTACGTGCCCACTGGCAGCCCTCAAATCGCAGCCGATGCCACTGCGGTGGACTTTTTCTGCCTCCCTCTTTATGGGTTCCTGTCCACTCCAAACGCAGGTTCGCCTTCGAATTCAGGGCTCCATGAATCTCAAAACTACATTATGAACACGATCATTCCGTTCTTTTTTAATAACCGATCTACGAACGCTGCAATTTTAGCTCAGTGGAATAATTTATACGTCCACACGCCCGCGCCATCAAACCTGATACGCGTCCTTTCTCCGCAATTGGCCATGAGCGTAGATCCAGCCAGCACTTTCCCCAATAAGTTTGACCCAAATTATTTTGATAATGCGGCAGCCTATGGATTTAGCTTCATCAACTTCCTTTGGAGCGGCGCAAGTAGCTATTATAAAACAACGAGCCAGCTATTTATCCAAACCCCCGCTTCAGGACTATATCCATCGCCGATCACCTATCAAGGCACCATATCTGGGACCAATGAAATTGATTTTTCTCCCGCTTTTACAACTGAGTCGCAGTCCTTCTTCTCTCAGCCAAATACAATAACTCCACCGACTCCAAGCGGGCCTACTTCCTATGTGATTTTGTCGGCGCAAAACCTGAACACAATGTTTGCAGCCAATCTCCAAGGAAACCAGGTGAGCAAGCTCTTTGAAGAAGCCCTTGTGGCTGGTCTTCTGCCAACTCCTTTCTCAAACGATAGCCCCTTAAGCAATGCCTATCTACAAGCCAACTCGGGCAACTATTACAAGAATAGCGCAAACCTCCCTGCTAATGCCGGGGGCCCTTGGTATAGCGTTTATTCTGAAGCGCTCCATTACATCGGGCCAATTTATGCTTTCGGCTTCGATGAGCCTCTTTATCCAAATGTCCTTATGGAATCAGATACCTTGCAAGACACTACTTACATTGGGATTACCATTGGCATCTGCGATCTAGTGCCATAAAGAGGATTTTTATGAATGGGGGTTAAATAGTCGCTTCGCTTACAATGAATAGACCATGTCAGCAAGCCTTATGACCGAACTTAATCCCCAGCAAGAAATAGCCGTCCAGCATGTCGAGGGCCCCCTCTTAGTGCTGGCCGGAGCCGGCTCAGGAAAAACAAAAGTTGTCACCTATCGCATTGCCCGTCTGATCGATCTCGGCGTCCTGGCTTCAGATATTCTCGCCGTTACTTTCACCAATAAAGCGGCCGACGAAATGCGGACCCGCATCCGGATGTTAAAGAATGCCCAAGTCCTCGCATGTACTTTCCACAGCTTAGGCGCCCGCATCTTGCGCGAATCGATCGGAGCTTTAGGCTATCGGAATGATTTTGCTATTTATGACGAAGAAGATAGTGAAAAGCTCCTGAAAGGATGTCTCGATCAGCTTCATCTTTCCGATGAAAAAGGGCTCTTACGCCAAGTCCGCCATCAGATTTCCGCTGCCAAGAACGATCTTATTGGCCCTGAAGGAGCCTTACAGAGTTCGAAAGATCCTATCTTCAGTCAAGCCTACGAGCTCTATCAGAAAAAATTGAAAGAATGCAATGCGCTCGACTTCGACGATCTCCTCTATCTCACTGTGAAACTGCTTGCAGAGCATGAACAAATAAGAAGCGAATATCAAAAACGGTGGCTTTTTGTTTTGATCGATGAATATCAAGACACCAATTTAGCACAATATACACTCGCTAAAATCCTCGTGGAAAAGCACCAAAACATCTTTGCTGTCGGAGATCCCGATCAGTCGATCTACTCATGGCGCGGGGCCCGGTATCAGAATATCCTCAATTTCGAAGAAGACTTCCCCGGCGCTAAAGTCGTCACTCTCGATCAAAATTATCGGAGCACCAATCTCATCCTCCAAGGCGCAAACGCGCTCATCCAGCATAATTCAGAGCGCTACGATAAAAAACTCTGGAGCCACCTTGGCGAAGGAGCAAAAATTGGTGTTTATGTAGCCCAAAATGAGCGCCTGGAAGCGGAATTCGTCGCGAATAAAATCATGAAGCATGTAGCGGACGATTCGATTTCTTTGAACGACATTGCGATTTTCTACCGCACCAACGCTCAATCGCGTATCTTTGAGGACGCGCTGCTCTCTCGGAGAATCACCTATTCGATTATCGGAGGCATCTCTTTCTACCAACGGCGCGAAGTCAAAGACATCTTGGCCCTTTTGCGGATGGTCATCTCCAATACAGACCTGATTTCTTTCCTCCGAACGATCAATCTTCCGAAACGGGGCCTTGGACCAACAACCCTTGAAAAACTCGTCGAAGCCGCAGGACAACGAAATCTCCCCATCTTCACTTTCTCCGAAGAGCTCCTTTCCCGTCCCGAAATCGCTCCAGATGTTAAACTCGGACAAAAACAGAGAGACGGGCTTCGCGACTATCTCAGCACCATCCATGCTCTACGAAATAAACGACCCCACCTTGCCATTCACGAACTCATTAGCGAGGCGATCTCAGCCACACGCTATCTTTCCTACTTGCAAGAAGATCCTGAAACTTTCCAAGATCGGAAAGAAAACCTCGATGAGCTGATCGGAAAAGCCGCTGAATGGCAGGATGAAACTCCAGAGCCATCTCTCCCCAAATTCCTCGAAGAGCTTTCACTCCGGACCAACACAGAAAAGCAAGACTTTGTCCCTACTGTCAAGCTCATGACGCTCCACAACAGCAAAGGTCTTGAATTCAACCTCGTCTTCTTAGTGGGGCTTGAAGAAGATCTTTTCCCCCACCTCAATTCGAAAGACGACCCAAAATCGCTCGAAGAAGAGCGTAGGCTCTGCTATGTTGGAATGACTCGCGCGAAACGGCGCCTATATCTCTGCTCTACAACGTATCGCTATATGTGGGGTACGCCGCGCCTGATGCGCCCCTCCCGTTTCCTGAAAGAAATCCCCACCCAATACCTGGAAAATCTCTCTTCCCCTACGCTCACTCAAGTCGAAGAAGGGGAAGAAGGGGGAGAATTCCCTGAAGGCTTTGCCCCAGGCGACCAAGTCTTACACAAAGAATTCGGCGTCGGCACGATCAAAAAAGCCTATCAAGGCTCCTTTGGTCTCACCTATGAAGTCCATTTTACCGAGGCTGGGACAAACCGCACTCTTGTGGCGAAGTACGCCAAGCTCCAAGCCTATCCAAGTTAGAAAGTATTTTTATGCTCATTGCGCAAATTTCAGATACTCACATAGTCAAGAAAGGAAGCCATTGGGTTTCCGAGCCTGCAACGGAAACGAATGATCGGCTAACTCGAGTCGTATCTTTTATTAATGAATTGAATCCTCGTCCAGATGTTGTTTTGCTGACTGGCGATGCAACCGATTTTGGGGATCTTTCAGCCTATGAATATTTAAAAGAACTCTTGCAGCCTCTCAAAATTCCTCTTTTTGCGATCCCTGGAAATCACGACCTCAGAGAAAATTTCCGCACTGCCTTTCAGCATGCATCCTACATGCCAAAACAAGGATTCATCCAATATGCAATCGAGGATTTTCCAGTGAGGCTGATTGGCCTCGATTCTCTCGTAGAGGGAAAAGGTCATGGACTCCTCTGTGAAGATAGAATTTCCTGGCTGATCAAAACGATTCAAGCAAATCCAGCTAAACCCACGCTTCTCTTTATCCACCATCCACCTATCAAAACAGGGATGAGAATCTTTGATGAGATCATTTGCAACTTTCCTTCCTCTTTTGAATCTTTCATCCGCAATAGCCAGCAAATCGTTGGCATTATTTGCGGCCATTATCATCATCTTTGCCTGAGTACATTTGGCAATAAACCCTGTTTTATTGCTCCAAGCGTAGCTCCCGTCCACCACATTGCCCATCCATTAGATGAAGAGGTTTCAGCGATTGAACTGGAAGATCCAGCAGTCACTCTCCATCGATGGAATCCAGAGACCCACACTCTCATCAGCCATGTCCGAAGGATTAAAAAGGACTATAAACGGCTCGACTGGAATATCATAAAACAGAAAATCGAGAAAAAGCATTAATTTCTCCTATATAAAAATGAATTCCTCCATGTAATAGAACGAATATGGGTGAAACTTTTTAACTAGGATAGGTTCAAAGATGTTGACCACGATAATTATTATCTTATTAGTTTTATTATTGATTGGCGCATTGCCATCATGGCCATACAGCATGGGCTGGGGATATTATCCATTTAGCGGATTGGCATTGATCCTAGTCGTCATCTTATTGCTTGTTCTTCTCGGAGTAATTTAAGACCAATTTAGGAGAGTAAAATGCTTACGTGGGCAGTCATTTTCTTCATTATTGCGATCATAGCTGGACTTTTTGGATTCAGGGGAGTGGCCAATGCCGCGACTCAGATTGCGAAAATTCTATTTTTCCTCTTTTTGGTCCTATTCCTCATCGCGCTCATTCTTGGCATCGGCGTAGTAAGAATTTAAGCGCCGTATTTGAGCCAAATGGGAAGGATTGCATTGAGATAATCCATGAATTTCCAGAGTCCTACGCGATGTTCGAGATGGCCTAACCGATTGAATTTCGCTTGAGGGAATGCAATTCCTAGTCCGAAGAGACCTGGAGCGATGATTCCGGTTCTATCATCGTAGTGCAAGCTCTCATATTGCTCCAATATGGGAAGCTTCCGCTTTTCAAATCCGGTCGCATAAATGACTTTATTGCATAATGATAGAAGCTCCTCAAATTCATGGTCTGTAGTCAATACACGCTGAAGTTTTTTGGGCATTTCTTTATCGAGATTCTGTCTAGCCCATTTTGCTGTGAATCCTTTCAATCCGATATCGTCAAAAAGAATCCAGTCTTCAAAAAAAACAGCATATTTGTGAGGAGAGCGGTAAAAATTGAGAATTTTTTTTGCTTTTGTTTTGAAGAGATTGGCCAATACTAAGATGGCAGAATGAGACGAACCAAAAACCCCAATTGTATCCTGAGAATGGATAGCAGAGTTTAATTTTTCCAAATCTAGCGCGGTTTCTAGGCTGATTGTCTCAAGTCCAGGATATGATAATGACTTAGGCTCAGATCCGATGGCTAAAATAATATTCTTCGCAAAAGCAGAATGCTTCTTAGTTTTGACTTCCCATCTTCCTTCCGAAAGATTCAGAGCCATAGCTGTGTCTTGAAAAGTTTGTACCTTTTTTTTCAAATGGTCAGTGATCCATTGAAGAGGCGCGATCACATCTTGAAGAAGACATGTATCTTTTGGATCCAACTTTTCGATCGGGTATTTTTCAGGCCGGTCTTTGAAATCAAATGCATGGCACGTTTCCATGTATCTCAAAAAAAGGGCTACGCTTGTATTGCCAGGGACGTAAAACCATTTTTTGCCTAAATCACCCACAGTAAAATGAGGGTCCATCCAGCCGATTGCATGCGGCGAAATCCCAGCATCGATCAATTTACCCACTGCGGCAATGCCTGCAGGCCCAGCTCCGATCACCAGCCAATCTAAGTTTTGATCTTTCATTTCAATAGATGCCTCAGAACATAGGGTAAAATGCCCCCGTGTTCATAATATTCCACTTCGGTAGGCGTCTCTATGCAAGAGATGAGTTTTGCCTGTGTTTTGGCAGCGCCGCGGCAAATTTCCAAAATCACTTCTTGCCGAGGTTTCATTTTTTTCTCCACTCCGACCAAATTAAAAGTCTCATCTCCTGCGATTCCCAGAGTTTCCCAACTTTCATCATCTTTAAATTTTAAAGGAAGCACTCCCATTCCAATCAAATTGCTTCGGTGGATTCTTTCGAAACTCTGCGCAACTACAGCTCTGACGCCTAAAAGAGCCGTGCCTTTTGCTGCCCAGTCGCGAGAACTTCCCATTCCATAATCTTTTCCGGCAAAGATGATCAGGGGAACTTTTTTCTGCGCATATTTTTGGCAGGCGTCAAAAATATGCATGATTGATCCTTCCGGCATTAAACTTGTATATCCGCCTTCTTTGCCTTGGGCCATCTTATTCTGGATCCGCACGTTGGCAAAAGTGCCGCGCATCATGATTTCGTGGTTTCCGCGTCTGCTTCCATAGCTGTTGAAGTCTTCTTCTTTCACTCCTAACGATTCGAGATATTTCCCTGCTGGAGTATTCGCTTTGAAAGCTCCGGCGGGAGAGATATGGTCCGTTGTCACAGAATCACCTAAGAGCGCTAGGGGGCGCATTTGAACGAATTCTTTCCGCGGAGGGAGTTCATTGGAAAATCCTGCAAAGAAAGGGGGTTTGCGAATATAGGTGCTATTCGGATCCCAAGCATATTGCGTCGCGCTCTTGATTTCGATCTTTTGCCAGACCGGATTGTCTGAAAGGATGTGAGCGTACCTTTTTTTAAACATTTCGGGCTTGAGCCCTTTTTCCAGAGTTTCTGCAATTTCTTCGGAAGAAGGCCAGAGATCTTTTAGGTAGACTGGTTTTTTATTCTGATCAAATCCTAAAGGTTCCTTCGTCAAATCGATATCGACCCTACCGGCTAAAGCAAAAGCGACGACAAGAGGAGGAGACATGAGAAAATTCGCTTTGACAGATCCGTGGATCCGCGCTTCAAAGTTCCGGTTTCCGCTTAAGACGCTGGCAGTGACCAAGTCATTTTCCTTGATCGCCTCTTCAATTTTTGCGTCTAAGGGTCCGCTATTGCCTATGCAAGTCGTGCAGCCATACGCAACTAATTGAAATCCCAGTTGATCCAAATATTTCTGCAATCCAGTTTTTTCCAGATAATCGGTAACAACCCGAGAGCCAGGCGCTAGGCTGGTTTTTACAATGGGGTTGATTTTCAACCCTTTTTCAACAGCTTTCTTGGCTAAAAGCCCTGCCCCAAGCATCACGTGGGGATTGCTCGTATTTGTGCAGCTGGTAATGGCAGCAATGACTACTGAACCATGGGAAAGTTTCCCATCATGGAATAAGTGTCCAGAATATCCAGGAGGGGCAATCGGATTCGTGAAGGGGCGATTGGTGAGCATTTCCTGTTCGCTCCAGCCAGCTTTTGGCCGCTCAGGCGCTGTTGTCCCTCCAGAATCAGGAGCAGTATCTTCAAAAGATCCCCCCTTTTTCAGAGAAACAATTTTTCCGATTTTAGCCTCTGATAACTCATAACCACCCGATTTGATGGGAGCTGTCAACAATTCTCGGAATTTGGATTTTACATCTTCTAATGAGATGCGATCTTGAGGCCGTTTTGGGCCCGCAACAGAAGGCCGAATCGAAGAAAGGTCCAATTCAAGGACTTTGGTATAGTCAATTTCACCTTTGCGAGGGATCCCAAACAGCTTCTGGGCTTTCAGATATTCTTCGACCATTTCGACTTGTTTTTTACTTCTTCCCGTCATCAGCAAATAATCGAGAGTCTTCTGATCTGCAGGGAAAAACCCCATAGTTGCGCCATATTCCGGAGCCATATTTCCAATCGTTGCCCGGTCAGCTACAGTAAGGCTTTCGGTTCCTTCCCCAAAAAATTCGACAAACTTGCCCACTACCTTCTCTTTCCGGAGCATTTCAGTGACGCGTAGAGTTAAATCGGTTGCAGTGCATCCCTCTGCCATTTCTCCAGAAAGATGGACGCCAATGACTTCAGGAGTCTGGATAGATACAGGCTGACCGAGCATGCCAGCTTCTGCCTCTATGCCCCCCACGCCCCATCCAACAACTCCAAGTCCGTTGATCATCGTAGTATGTGAATCGGTTCCGACGAGAGTGTCAAAGAAAAGAACCTTTTTACCATGCACCTTATCTTCCGTCACAACGGTGGCTATATTTTCTAAGTTCACCTGGTGAACAATTCCAATTCCAGGAGGAACGACTTTGAAAGTCTCGAAGGCCTCTTGTCCCCATTTAAGGAACTCATATCTTTCCCGGTTTCTCCCAAATTCGACCTGAAGATTGAAGAGAAAAGCATCATCGGTACCCGCGCGGTCCACCTGCACAGAGTGATCGATGACCAGATCGACCGGCACCTGAGGCTCAATCAGTTTTGCATTGTGTTTTTTTTCTGCCACAGCATCGCGCATCGCCGCTAAGTCAACCAATAAAGGAACTCCCGTAAAATCTTGCAAGATCACCCGAGACACGCAGAAAGGGACGTCTCCTTCATAAGGCGCTGTTGGATTCCAATTCGCCAGCCGCTTCACATCTTCTTCTGTCACTTTTTTTCCATCGCAATTGCGCAATAGCGATTCGAGCATGATACGGATTGAGACTGGAAGCCTAGATATCGGACCTATTTTTTGTTTTTCCAAAGCAGGCAAAGAATAAAAATAGAGGTCTTTATGACCAGGCATAGCATGCAAAGCATTGAAAGCTGAAGGCATATGTTTTCCGTTAATTTTCCTTCCCTAATCTATTCGAAAGGAAGATTTTCGTCAGGAGAACTTATAAAAATCTCTTGTTTTTTTCGGACTTAGGTGCTTTATGGAGAAATAAGAGACTGACCACAAATTGAGCAGCTACTCAGATTTTGAGGCATTTTCGATGAGATTTTGCGTGACTTGGTCTCAACATATGTCAAAGACCCATAGATGAGACCTAGACGTGCAAAATATCGCGAAAAGGACCAAAAGATGAGACGGATCATTTTGTGGACAGTCTCCAATAGCCTAGTGAGGAAAACCATATGTCATTTATCGAAAATCTCCTTCTGCTGATTGGAAGGATCTTAATCAGCTCATTCTTTTTCTGGTCCGTTTTTGAAAAAGTAAAGAATTGGAAAGCCACTGCTAATTTTATGGAATCGAAAAAAGTTCCTCAGGTGAAATATGTCCTTCCGATCTCCATGGTAGTGAAGGTCGTTGGAGCCTTGATGGTCCTCGTAGGATTCTATCCCCGGACAGGAGCCGTTCTTCTGATACTTCTACTTGCTCCCTCTGCGATCCGTTTCCATGATTTCTGGAGCCATCAAGGGGCACCTAGAGCTTCAGAGATGAAGTTATTCATGAAAGATGTAGCAATCGTTGGCGGCTTGTTCCTGCTTCTCGCTGCAGGCGGTGGAGATTTTGGATTTTAGGATTTGACAACAGTTGTTTGAATCAAACGCTCAAACGCTCGTCTTGCCATACCTACTGAAATGAATTTTTTCCAATGTCTGTCTCTGAACCTGAAGCCTCGGATATTCGGGATCCAGGAGCTCGGAGTGAGAACAACACCTTTATGAAATGCAGGAGCCCACATATTTGCCCATGTTCTCCGCCTGCAAAAAGTCAGGGTGGGGATTCCTAACGCTGAGGCGAGATGCCCAAGCCCAGAATCATTTCCAATGAGATATCCCGACTCATAAATATAGCGCGACAAGAGATCTAACGATTGAAACACAGGTACTTCAAACCCTGTATCGACCCAATCCTTGCTCTCTTTTCCTCCTGGAATAAAGACAGGCTCGTACCCTTCATCTTTCAAATGTAAAGCTAGCTTTACAAACTTTTCCTTGGGCCAATTTCTCGTTGGTTTGGAGCTCGTTGGATGGATCGCAACCCTTTTCTCGTGCTTTCTAAAATGAAGCCCAGGCAAGGGGATAAACCCATTGCTACGAGTAATTTTCGACAAATGGAGAATCCTCTCGCAAAAAAGACGCATATTTTCAGCAATAGAGGCCGCAGGATCAGTGAGGCAATCGGAATAATAGGGTTCGTTCACAATATTTTTTGAAGGATAGAGGTAAATGACCTTTAATCGGTCTGGAAACCGCCGTTTTCCTTCCTGGATCAGTTTGATCACAAATTCATCAGAATCATTTTGAACGACAAAGAACCAATCATAGGAGGAAAGGATGCGGGGGAGATCTTCCACTTTTGGATAGCTCTGAACAAGCAGATGGGGAAACCAATTCTGCATGCTTCCCACACTATTTTGATAGGTATCGACTTTCCATCCATTGAGATGGAGATTATTCGAAAGGACTAAACAATTGATCCCATCGCCAAGTCCATTATGGCAAAAAACACCTGCTCTCTGACCCATAAATAATTCTCTTTTTCAAACGATATTATCTCGTAAACACCTTTGATTCAAACAGAATTAATCGACTCTATTCCGTTTAATCAACCTATGCTATTGAAAAATCATGAGTAAGAACTTTCGTCCCAGATTATCTTTAGCACCCGAAAGACGTATGGTGATGACGTTTGCGCTCCGCCAAGCTTTAGAAATTCTTCAAATGCCTCAAATGGAGCTCGCCCAATGGCTCCGCCAGGAGATTGAACGAAACCCTCTCCTTGAGCTCGACTCAACAGATGGAACGCCCGCCAAAGGCTACCAGCCTGAGATCGCATCTCCCGTCCATCTCTACGACCATCTGATCGCTCAAGTTCGAGAAAATTTTTCTTCCCCGCTTCAAAGGATGGTGGCCGAAGAGATTTTAGAACATCTCGACGAAAAAGGCTTCATGACCGGCTCTCTCAATGAGATCGCCCTCTTCTTTCAGAAACCGCTTTCAGAAATCGAATCGATCTTTTCTATTCTTCAAACTTTTGATCCACCCGGAATCTGCGCCCGAAATCTTCAAGAATCGCTCCTTTTCCAGCTCAAAGCGCAAAATTTAGCCAACTCTTCCGCTTACATTCTCATCCGCGATTGTTTTGAAGATCTTCTTCAAGGGCGATATTCTTCTATAAAGAAAAAAATGGGGCCTGAAGAACTCACTTCGGCAATCCACAAAGTGGCGCGGCTTCATTTCCGCCCTGCAGACTTATTTAGACAAGAAGTCATTCCCACAGCGGTACCTGATATCCATATCTTAAAAGTTGATGATGGGTGGATTCTCCAAATCCTGGATGATGAGCTTCCGAAATTCCACATCCAATCTCAATATCTCTCGCTCAATCCTGAATCTTCAGAAGAAAGAGAAGCCCTCCGCACCTATTCAACCTCTGCAAAATGGCTTTGCCGCTCCTTAAATCGACGGCGCAAGCTCCTTCTTGAAATCGGGAGTCTACTCATCCGCAAACAAGCGAAATATCTCGATCAAAAAGGATCTCTCACTTCGTTCACTCTCAAAGAACTTTCAGAAGAGCTCCAAATCCATGAATCGACCCTCTCCCGCGCGCTTTCCGGAAAATATGCAGCCACTCCGCGCGGTCTGATCCCCCTTCGATCTCTCATTGTCTCATCCCCAACCCTTGACGCAGGAAAACAAGCACTACAGAAAATGATCGCTGCCGAAGATAAACAAAATCCCCTTACAGACGATCAACTCTCAATCCACCTGAAAGCACTAGGCCTAACCGTCGCTCGCCGCACAGTGGCAAAATATCGGAGACAGCTCAAAATCAGCTCCGCCTCCCAACGTAAATATCTATCCAAAAAGCTGCGCTGATAACTCAGGGTCCACCATATTTCTTCCCGAAAGCCGCTCAATGATGCTCACTGGAGATCTATCTGGAAACAAAAGCGCTTTTTGAGGAACTAAGAAAGTCTGCTCCAAAGCATATTGACCCGATAAAGCCGCATGGGAAACTTGGTCAGTGAATACAACCCAGCAGCAGTTCGGAGGGAACTCCCAATGGTCTTTGTGACACTTCTCCTGGAAGTCTGCATTCTCTTTTAAAAAGTTATGCATATTCAGCATGAAATGGTCGTAAGGAGATCTCAATGGGATTTTAACTCCCGACGCCCGCAAGAATTGTTTCATCTTTCGTTCCAATCGATCTTTCAATGAATATCCTTTCGATGCGGGAAACCTCACACCCTTATCACCCCCGTATGCCTTTGCCAACTCGGCAAATCCATCCGATGTAATCCATCTTCTCGCTTCCACGGGGTTGATATTGGTGAAAAAACGCAAAATCCTTCCGCCATGCATGGGCCGAGTGGGAAAAGAGTCCACATGGAGCAAATCATTTCGTGCCCTTAACCGTAATTTGCGTCCCAACTCTTGAAAAGGCCTAAAACTCGCATAGTCATGCTTCCAATCTTTCGAATAAGGCGCCAAGAGAACCGATAAAAAGTCTGTGACCCGCTTTGAATAATTCCTCAGGATCACTTTGATTTTTTCTGCAGCAACTTCATCGGTAGTATCATGATTTGTAATCCGATCGAGCTGCGGCTTATAAGCGATATTTTTTCTCGCTTTCGATCCCCCTTGCCTCTGCCTCAACAGAAAATCGATTTCTTCTTGGGGAAACTCAAAAGGAGTAGATGGAAAAAATAAAATATTGCCCGCTTCTAGAGCGTCGCAATACTTCAGATGATTTTCTTTTTTTTGCCATTCGCCTTTTTCAACCAATACTTTCTGAGCCACAAAGCCTCCTTAAATAAGCTAAACGAATCAAACGCCATCTCAGACAATTCTGTCTCGCAGCGTATTCTTCAATCCGTTCACCCTTTGAAAATCTTTTAATTTCTTCATCTGTTAAACGCATCAAGATGGCACGCACGAAACGTGCATCTCCAACCTCTTTCAAAACATTTTCCGCAGCACTTTTCAACTTCCAATGCCGCCAACACAATCTTCCGAATCCAAGCCCCGTCCAAATAGCTCCAATCCAATACCCCACTCCCGCCAAAATACCAATCGAAGAGATTTCCCCGATCATTCCGCCAGACAACCCAAGGACAAAAGGCCATGCTTCGATGGGTCTTTGCAAAATGGGCCCTAAAACTCTGCGCCATTTCTTTTCGGAACTCATGTACGCAAAAAATTCTTCATTTTGGCTCTCTTCAAAGCCGCTCCGAGCTGCATGCACAGCCTCATGCGCCAGAATTTCTTCCCGCTTATATAAACCTAAATAAACTCCCTTTCTC
>CAZXVU010000024.1:20180-23176 GCA_964644465.1 uncultured bacterium | reverse complement strand
GCGGAAATTTCACAAATCTGATATGATACCAAGACCTATGAAAAAGCATCCCGTTGCATCGATTGTCAATTTTTGTTCGAATGAAAGCCGCTTTATCAAGCCTTGCTTAGAGCAGGTTCAACTTTTTTCTGAGCAGGTGATTGTTCCTGTATGCAATCATTTTTTTGACGGGACCCCTGAAAACCGCTCTCTTCTCAATGAAATCTATGCTTCCTTTCCGGGATGTCTTTTCGTTGAATATCCGTATCATATTAAAATTCCTAAGAGAGTCTGGAAGATGATCGATCCCGCTCATTTTTGGCACAGTTTATCTCGTCTGATCGGCTATTCCTTTCTGAAAGAGGAAATCGAAACGGTCCTATTTCTCGATGCAGATGAGATCGCCGATGGAGCTCGGTTTAATGAATGGCTCGATTGCAGCGATTATCAATGCCATACGGCGTTAAAACTGGCTAATTATTGGTATTTCCGCGAGCCCCGCTATCAAGCGCTGCACTGGGAAGATTCGATCGTGTTGGCGCAGAAAAGGTCTTTGAACCCTGAGCTTATTTTGAGAAAGGAAGAGAGGGACGCGATCTATGACCTTCTTCCAGGTCCAAAGCGCCGCCATGTGATCGGAGTCGACGGCGAGCCGATGTTCCACCATTACAGCTGGGTGAGGACTCAAGATGAGATGCTCAAAAAAGTGCAGACTTGGAGCCATAGAAACGACAAGAACTGGACTGAGTTAGTTCACAAAGAATTTGCAGGACCTTTCCAGGGAACGGATTTCATCCATGGGTATCAATACAAAACTGTGGAATCTCCCTTTCCTATCCTTCTCGAATCACCCCGTTTTCTATCGCAAGGAAAAGCGGAAGTCATCCGTTTGAGTGAAAAAGATGTTCAGAAACTCATCAAGTTTGTCAAACATCCATTCCTGGAATGGGTGTCTGAGACTTTTCTTTAGAATCTGAGATATTTACAGGGACGTTTTGAGAACTGACTCTTCTGCGTGGCGGTGATACGTATTTCTCAGGGGCTGGCTTATCTTGTTCCAATTCTGCAATTTCAGGGTACATCGTCGCCATGCAAGATTGTTGAAATTCATGATAGGATATTTTTTTCAGAGTTGCATCAGCATCGTAATAGATCAGAGAACGTGGGGTGAACCCAACTAACACAATGCAATGATCGCTTCTTCCGGATCTATGAATCCCCGCAAGCAACGGTTTTCCATAATGGAATAAAACACTTTTGATCGAATCAAAATCTAATGCCCCTCGTTGTGCAATAAAGCGGGTTTTGGAGAGAAAAGCAGCCGCTTTACAGATTTGTTTGATCGAGGATCCATTTTGTTGAACTTCTTCAGCATCGAATTGGTCAGCGACTTCATCAGGAGTTTGGCTGAGATTACCATTCAAATGGAGATAGTGGACCACAGCAATCGGACCGCACAATTTCATAAGCCCTTTCTGAAAAAAGACGCTCGCAAATTTCTTCGTTGTTTTTGCAAGGTCTTCTAACTGGCTTTTGTTTTGGATTATTAAATAATCTCCAAACTGAGCTGGGTGATTTGAAATTGCGTTTAAATTATTCATATGTTACTTAATTTTAACATCTTGTTGATTTATTTTCAAGGGATAAACAAAGTGGGATTTCTTACAAAGCCCTTGATTTTTAGGGGCTAATGGGGGATGATAATCATTTAATGGGCACCGGTAGCTCAGTTGGATAGAGTACCTGGCTACGAACCAGGGGGTCAGAGGTTCAAATCCTCTCCGGTGCAAAACCTATGATTATCTATAAATTCCCTTTTGGTCCCTTGCAGACCAACGCAATCCTCTTTGGATGCGCCAAGACAAAAAAAGCGGCCGTAATCGATCCTTCGCCAGGGTCCGCGGAGGCTATTTTGAAAGAAGCTGCAAAGCAAGGGCTTTCCATTGAAAAAATTCTCTTAACGCATTCCCATTGGGATCATTTTGCCGATGCCCATGCTCTTCAAGCCAAAACGCATGCTCAAATCTATATTCACTCTCTCGATGCGAAAAATATCGAAAATCCCGGCTCTGATGGCATCCCCCTTTTTTTTCCGATCCATCCTGTAAGGCCAGACCACTTTTTGCAAGAAGGGGAAGCGATACACGTCGGCAATTTGAAACTGGATGTGATCCATAGCCCAGGCCATTCTCCAGGAAGCGTCTGTTTTTATCTGCAGGAGCAAAAACTTCTTTTTTCTGGAGACACGCTCTTTCAAGGAAGTATCGGAAACCTCCATCTCCCGACTGCGCAGCCGATGCAGATGTGGAATAGTTTGCGTAAATTGGCTGCCCTGCCTCCAGAGACCCATGTGGTTCCAGGACATGGCGGAGATACGTCCATTGGTAACGAAAACTGGCTGAGCCGCGCTGAAGAAATATTTAAAGAATAAGGTACACTATGTCACTTGTTGGAAAGAAAGCCCCCGAATTCAAAGCAAAAGCAGTCATCAAAGATAAGATTTATGATGATTTCTGCCTTTCGGATTTTGCCGGAAAATATATCGTCTTTTTTTTCTATCCTCTCGATTTCACGTTTGTTTGTCCCACGGAGCTCCATGCATTTCAAGAAAAGCACAAAGAATTTGAAAAACGGAACGCACAAATCGTCGGCTGTTCCATTGATAGCTGTTTTTCTCATACTGCATGGCTCAATACTCCAAAAACTAAGGGCGGCATTCAGGGAGTTACTTATCCCATTGTTTCAGATATCCACAAGAGCATCTCGCGTGCCTTTCATGTTTTGAAAGAAGAAGACGGGATTGCTTACCGCGGTCTTTTTCTGATCGATAAAGAAGGAGTTGTCCGCCATCAGCTTGTGAATGATCTGCCTCTGGGACGTTCTGTAGATGAAGTTCTGCGAACTCTTGATGCCTTGATTTTCCATGAACAGCATGGCGAGGTTTGCCCTGCGAATTGGAAAGCAGGCGCTAAAGCGATGAAGCCCACTGAGCAAGGTCTCTCCGAATACTTTCGTTA
>CAZXVU010000024.1:17303-20080 GCA_964644465.1 uncultured bacterium | reverse complement strand
GGAAAAGGTAGTCGATGAAGAAATTTCGCAAAGAATCCGATAGTATGGGGGAAGTGAGCGTTCCCTCTGATAAGTACTGGGGCGCGCAAACGCAGCGCTCCCTGCATCACTTCGCTATTGGACGCGATGTAAAACCTCCAGAAATGATCATTTCCTTTGGAATTTTGAAGAAAGCTTGCGCTCTCGTCAATTTGGAATTAGGCAAGCTTGAAAAGAAAAAAGCAGATCTCATCGTCAAAGCCTGCAATGAAGTGATTGCAGGGAAACTCAATGAACATTTCCCATTAAGTATTTGGCAGACTGGCAGCGGCACACAAAGCAATATGAATGCCAATGAAGTCATAGCGAATAGGGCCAATGAAATGGCCGGCGAACAACTGGGAACTAAAAATCCAATCCATCCAAATGATCATGTCAATAAATCCCAATCCTCCAATGATGTCTATCCAACCGTAATGCATATTGCAGCGGCTATGGAGATTTCATCGGGACTTATTCCTGCGATGAAAGCACTCGAAAAAACGTTTAAGAAAAAAGAAAAAGAGTTCTCTGGAATTGTCAAAATCGGCCGGACTCATTTACAAGACGCCACACCTCTTTTGCTTTCTCAAGAATTTTCCGGCTATACATCGCTGATTGAAAGGAATATCAATCGGATAGAACAAGCTCTTGACGGCCTCTATGATTTGGCGATTGGAGGGACTGCTGTTGGCACAGGCTTGAATGCGGATCCTCGATTTGGAAAGAAAGTGGCGGAGAAAATCGGTGAATTAACCCGCCTTCCTTTTAGATCGCATCCCAATAAATTCGCTGCTCTTTCAGAACATGATGAAATTGTGTTTATGAGCAGTGCATTGAAGACCTCTGCCTGTGCATTCATGAAAATAGCCAACGATATCCGCTGGCTAGGTTCTGGACCGCGCTGCGGCCTCCATGAATTGATCCTTCCCGAAAATGAACCAGGTTCTTCAATCATGCCGGGAAAAATCAATCCTACCCAATGTGAAGCTCTTACAATGGTGGCTGTTCAAGTGATGGGCAATGACACAACGATCAGTTTTGCTGGTTCCCAAGGAAATTTTGAGCTCAATGTTTTCAAGCCCGTAATGATCCACAATCTCCTCCATTCGATACTGATCCTCAAAGATTCGCTGACAATGTTCGATAAATATTGTGCTCAAGGAATAAAAGCAGACCGGAAAAAAATTGCAGAGTATGTCCACAATTCTCTCATGTTAGTCACAGCTCTGAGCCCAGTGATCGGATATGATAAATCAGCAAAAATCGCACATGTTGCATACGAGAAAAATTTGACGCTTCGGGCAGCATGTCTGCAGTTAGGATATCTTAGTGGAAAAGAGTTCGATCGGATTGTGATTCCAGAAAAAATGACCCATTCTTGATTTTTTTCTTTGTCTTTTTCCGAGAATTCTATAAAACTGAATATTAGAAAAAGCTCCAGTCCCAGAGGACATTATGAAGATTGTTTCCTTGCTTGCAGTGATTCTGGCATTTGCGAATGCAGCATTTGCTAACTACGTTGGTAATCCTCAAGCGCCCGACATCCCAAAAATCGTCTCTTACACAAAACATATGTGCCCTGACGAAGCCGACTACTGGCTCAATGTCAGACTCGATTACGAAAAAGAATATATGAATGACATGGCCCTTAACTTTACCACCGCAGGCCTGCATCAGAGAGATCAGTTTTCTTCCTTTTACGGAAACTACCTCACCCTGACAGCAAATATTCTTCGTAGAATCGATTTCTATGCAAAAGGTGGTCTCGTCGATCCCATTTTCCATTTTCAGCTCACAGACGCAACGGGAACAACCTTTAACTTAGAAACAAACCCACATAGCTTGCCAGCCTGGGCTCTCGGAGCAAAATGGTTAGTTTTTAAATATTGCGATTTCAGTTTTGGCGTAGAGGGAAGTTATTTTCAGACAGACCATCGCGATGTTCTCCTCTATTCAGTAATTGCACCGATCATCCCAGAAGTGAACGAACTCCGTTGGTACAATTGGCAAGTCTCTGGCGCCATCGCCTACCAAGCTTCGATTCTTATTCCTTATATCGGAACAAAATATTCTCGCACGATTGTCAGCTTGAATCCATCTACTCCTGCTAACGTTGTAGATCCCTTTAAGCTCGACAACCGCCGCAAATGGGGATTGTTCTTAGGATGTACGATCCTTGCATGCCGTTATTTTGACATCAACATAGAAGGACGTCTAATCGACGAGAACTCCTTCAGCGGCACAATGGGCTTCAGATTCTAGGATAGCCAACTACGTTGCCTAGTTTATTATTGGGGCTGGCGGGGACTTTGCCAAATCGATCCCTTCGGGCCGATTCGCTTCGCTCATCTGCTTCGCGAAAAAAAGGTCCCCCGGACCTTTTTCTCGATTCCGCAGCCTCCTCGGCCTTCTCATTCCAAGGAATGGCTCTCGTCGGTCGGATTGCTCTCTTCGTTCGCTTCGATTTTGCTTTGTCCGCGCTCAGCCGTGGACCGCAAACTTCGTTGCGGACCTTTTTCTTTTTTTTCCGCAACTTTGTTGCGGGCTTATTTTCTATCTTTGCGGCCTTTGCGTCTTTGCGTTGAATAGGTCCAAGTACCCTTATTGAGCCATGCCTGTTTGATATATCCGCAACTTTGTTTGCGGACTTTTCTTTCTCATCTTTTCTCTGTGGCTCTGTGTCTCTGTGTTGAATAGAGCTAGGTGCCCTTATTGAGTCATGCCCGATTGATAATAAATTAGTTAGATGTGAGATA
>CAZXVU010000024.1:13394-17203 GCA_964644465.1 uncultured bacterium | reverse complement strand
AGGTGCCCTTATTGAGTCATGCCCGATTGATAATAAATTAGTTAGATGTGAGATAATCGTAGAGGTCTTTCTGCGTTGTTATCAGAAAGCTTTTGTGGAGTTGGCAGATTGGCTGCGTAGCATTGAGGATCTCCGCATCGCCCACCTTCGGAAGACATAGAGCATGCACTTGCTTGATCCTCTCCCGATCTTCTAGAGTTTTTAAGCCTGAAAAGTAATCGATCTTGCTAAATCCCTCTTCTGCGACTCGGAAATAGATGATTTCTCTCTCAAAGAGAAGAGCTTGGACTGCGAAAAACAACCCCTCGCTCTCTTCTGGAGGATTGCCAAGCTTGTCCATAAGCTGAGGCAGCGCGCGTATGAGATGGGGTGTTTTAAACGAGCCTTTCTCCGCTTCCCCAAAAAGTGCCACTATATGCCGCATGTCCACCTCTAATAGTAGCAATAGTCGGGGGTAGCATTATTTTCAAGTCGGCTAGGCCGACTTGCTTTTGGGATGGAATTGGGCGTGGGTGCCTAACTCGGCTTCGATTTCGAGAAGGCGGTTGTACTTGGCAACACGGTCGGAACGGGAGAGTGAACCGGCTTTGATTTGACCGGCATTCAGGGCGACGGAAAGATCGGCGATCGTGGTGTCCTCGGTTTCCCCAGAACGGTGGGAGAAGATGGTCCGATAGTGATTTTTTTTCGCTAAGTTGATGGCTTCGATCGTTTCCGTGAGGGTGCCGATTTGGTTGACTTTGATGAGGATTGCATTGGCTGCATGGGAATCTATGCCGCGCTGCAGAAATCGAGTGTTTGTGACGAAAAGGTCGTCTCCTACAAGTTGTATGCGGGGCCCAAGCTCTGCGGTGAGGTGGAACCAACCTTCCCAATCATTTTGGTCCAGGCCGTCTTCAACGGTATCGATCGGGTATTTTTCTACGAGTTGAGAGAGGTAGGCGATCTGTTCTTTAGATGTTCGTTGCGTGAAGGGCTGGCCCGCATTTTTTTTCTTCATTTGGTAGTAAAATCCATCGCGGTAGAACTCCGAGGCAGCGGCATCGAGGGCAAGTGTGACGTCGACTCCCGGGCGATAGCCTGCTTTTTTGATGGCGAGGAGGATAAGATCGAGTGCCTCTTCATTGGAAGAAATAGCAGGCGCAAAGCCTCCCTCATCGCCGACAGATGTGGAGAGGTTTTGTTTTTTCAAGAGCGCTTTCAGAGTATGGAAAATTTCCGCACCCCATCGGACAGCTTCATGAAAAGTGGGAGCGCCAATCGGGCGAATCATAAATTCTTGGAAATCGAGCCCATTGTCTGCATGCATGCCACCATTCAGAATGTTCATCATGGGACAAGGTAGCAGAGTGGCTTGAGGACCTCCTAGATAGCGATATAGAGGTTGTCTTTTTGCCGCTGCTGCGCATTTTGCGACTGCGAGGGAAACGCCGAGCAAGGCGTTGGCTCCAAGATTTTTTTTGGTGAGCGTCCCATCGAGGGCGATCATCTCTTTATCTAAGGCTGTTTGCTCGAATACCGATTTATTTTTTATACATTCATTGAGAGGGCCGTTCACGTTTTTTATAGCCTTCAAAACGCCTTTGCCGCCGTAGCGCTTCGGATCGCCATCGCGCAATTCCATGGCCTCATGCTCTCCTGTAGAGGCGCCGGACGGGACTGCTGCCTTGCCTTGGAACCCATCGACGGTTTTAACGACCACTTCTAGGGTTGGATTTCCTCGGGAGTCGAGGATTTCAAGGGCATGGCACGATTCAATCAGGCTCATTCTTCAGGCTCTAGTTTCCGTTTTGCTCTATTATCGATCCCTCCCGCCGCTTCATCAATCAGGGTGCGGTAGGATTCATAGCGCAAGGGTGCGATTTTATGTTCCTCTAAGGCTTTTAAGACGGCGCAGCCAGGTTCGCTTAGGTGGATGCAATCGCCATATTTGCAGCTATCTGCAAAAGATGCAATATCGTGGAAATGTTCGATGACTTCATCTTTTTTTAATTTCCAGATGCCAAAGCTCCGGATGCCAGGAGTGTCCACGCAGTAACCGCCGCCAGGAAGAGGGAGGAGTTCAGCAGTTGTGGTAGTATGGGATCCTTTGGAAGTTTTGTGGGCGAGGCCTCCAATTTTTAAGGTCAGTCCGTAGCAGGCATTGATCAGAGAAGATTTGCCGACGCCCGATTGGCCCGAAAATACAGAAATTTTATCTTTGAGAAGAGAACGAAGGGCCTCTAATCCGATTTGTTTCAACGTGCTGATCGAAAGGATTGGAAAACCAAGAGCTTCATAGACGGTGAGAAATTCCTGGTATCTGAGGCGCTCTTCTTCTGTCGCCTCTTCGAGAAGATCGATTTTATTCACGACAATAATCGGATGGATATTCCCTTTTTCAGCAGCGATGAGATAGCGGTCGATGAGGGCTGGCTTCAAGGGAGGATTAACAACAGAAATCGCTATAATGGCCTGATCTATGTTGACGGCGATGAGCTGCTCTTTTCTGCCGCTGATATCTGTTCGCGCAAGAGTCGAATAGCGCTCTTCGATCTGGATAATCGAACCTTCTTTTTCAGCAGACGGTGAAAAGCGGACAAAATCGCCCACTGCGATCAGATTTTTCATCTGCAATTTTTCTTTTTTCAGAAGCCCTTTCAAAGAGCAGAGAAAGCGGACATCTTCCGAATCGACCCAAATACCTTCTCCGGAAATTGCGACGACGCGTCCGCGTCTCAAGGAAAGATCGACTTCTTCAGCCTTTTTTTCGACCTGATCCGTTTTTTTGTATTTGGAACGGTCGGATTGCTGGGCTATTTTTCGCTCTTTTCGAAATTGTTTTCGGTCTTTGGCATGAAAATCTTCTTCGTCGTCGAACCGGTCTCGAGTCATTTTGAGGACCTCATTGCATAAAGAAGGATCGACCCTGATGAAGAGACGTTGAGCGATTCAACATTGGGGCCCATGGGAATCGTAAGGCGTGTTGCCATTTTTTCCGACCAAGAACCGGGGCCATGAGATTCGCTGCTTAAAATTAATGCTATAGGAGGGGGAAATGAGAGTTGGCTGATAGGCTTGCCTTCGGTATCTGCGGTAAAGGCATGAATTTTATTTTTCTGGAACAGCGCTGCAATCTGATCTGAGTCATAACGGGCATAAGGGAGAAGGAAAGTAGCTCCTTTGGCGGCGCGAAGAGCCTTATCATTAAAAGGATCGACCGTGCCTGGAGTGAAGATCACCCCTTCCCAATTGAGGGCAAGAGCGGTGCGAAGAAGCGTCCCGAGATTGCCTGGATCAGAGATCCGATCCAAGATCAAAAGATAGTTTTTATCGCACAAATCTTGGGGATCAGGGAGAGAGACTTCTGCAGCAAATCCGTCGGGCTGTTCTAGGCCAGTGGCCTTTTTTAGGATCGCTTCAGAGACAACAATCCTCTCTTCGGCGGGAATTTCGGGACTTGGCTCAAGAGAAATAAGGGTGTGAATAAAAATTTTTTTCGAGAGTTCCCGAATGGTCTTTTCTCCCATGAGAAGGACCCGTTTTTTTTCCTCGCGATAGGGCCTTTCCAAACGGAGCTGGACCCAGTGTTTGACGAGAGGATGTTGTAAGCTGATGATCTTTTTTGTTAGCATCGGGTTCAGTATGACGGATCGGAAAATAACTAAAAAGCCTCATCCCATGGGATCCCTCGCAGGGAGGGTCCTCCTCGTGAGCGTTCTTTTGTTGGCGATCCCCTTATTCGTCGAAAGCATCTTTCTTTATTCCCAAGAATATAAACAAAAATTGAACGATGTCCAACAAATCCTGGGAGTTTTAGGAAATGAGCG
>CAZXVU010000024.1:0-13294 GCA_964644465.1 uncultured bacterium | reverse complement strand
CGTGCTCCCGATGAAGAGCTCTTAACCGTTAAATTGCCAGTCGAGGGATCAGATATAAGTCTGATGCTCACCATTCCGAAAAATGCGATCCAGGAATTGCAGCAAAAAGAATATTACTACCGCATTGGGCTTCTATTCATTTTTGTCGGAGTTATTGGAGGCGGGGCCGTATTTTTGCTGAGCCGCCGCATAGGCAAGCCGCTGAAGGCTCTTTGCAAAACAATGACCCGCGTTTCTGAGGGCGGAGTCCATGTTCGCTATACACCGGACTGGATGGGCTTTGAGATCAATCAGCTCGGGAAACAATTCAATGAGACGCTCGACTCTCTTTTATTGCATCAGCAAGAAGCGGAAAGAGAAAGAATCGGAAGGGAGCGCCTTGCTGAAGAGTTAAAAATTGGCCATGAAATCCAAATGAGCCTTCTTCCGACGCACTTGCCCAATCTTCCAGAAATCGATATGGCTCCCGGCTATCTTCCAGCCAAGGAAGTCAGCGGCGACTTTTATGATCTATTCCAACTTGAAAATGGGACGATTTTATTAGCCGTTGCCGATACGGCGGGAAAGGGAATTTCTGCCTGTCTCTATTCTTTGGGTTTAAGAAGCATGATCCGCAGCCTTGCAAGAACGACGAAGGATCTTTCAGAGATCGTGCTGCAAGCAAACGATCTTTTTTGGATTGATGCTAGAAATTCTGGGATGTTCGTGACGCTTTGGCTGGGAATTTACGATCCGGCGAAACATCTCTTAACCTATTGCACGCAAGGGCACCCGCCTGGATTGCTGAAAAGAGGCAATCATATCCAAGAACTCTGGACAGGAGGCATCGCTTTAGGCGCACAACAGCTCGATGCGATCCCAACCGCGCAAATCACCCTTGCAGAAGGTGATTTCTTGTTTTTGTATACGGATGGCATCATCGAGGCGCACGATCCCGATGCACAGCTTTTTGGACAAAAGCGGCTTCGGGAATTTATCCTGCGCAAGAAAAAAGAATCCTCTCAACAATTCGTCGATCAGCTTTTGGAAGAAATCCATCTCTTCAGCCAAGGCTCTCCTCAGCATGACGATATCGCAATGCTCGCTTTACGCATTTGTAATTGAAAAAAAATTTTCAATGTTGCAAGGGTAGGTTTAATGTACTACCAAAAAGGAGGAATGCATGGCTGTACGCAAACGTAGAAAAAAAGCGACTTCGAAAAAAAGAACTGTGAAAAGAAGACGAACTGTAAAAAGAAAAAGCGCCAAGAGAAAAGCAGCTAAGAAAAAAGCTCCACGTAGAAAGAAAAGACGCAAAACTTCTGCTGCAAAAATGAGAAAGAGCGGCACCGGCGGCGAAACCATGGGCGCTCAGCAACAGCAACAATAATTTGGAAATCCTCACTGGACTCTAGCTTCGGTGAGGATTTTCTTTTTTATGAAGTATGTTTTCGGCCTTTCTTTTCAGAATGGCGGATTCTTCAATCACCCCTTTCAAAAAATAGGCGATCCAATTTTCCCACGCATTCTTATCTGAAACATAAAACAGATTTCGGAAATAGTTAAGCCGGTTTCTTTCGAAATATCCGCTTAAAAAAAGCATCGGCTGGGAAATAAAACCTCTCTTCCAAAGCGCTACAGGAATGAAGATTCTAGCTACCCTGCCATTTCCATCCATAAAAGGATGGATGATCAAGAATTGGGCGAAATAAATAGCGACCTGGACTAAAGGATCTTTTTCTTTGAAAAGCCAATATTTATTTAATATACGCATATAGCCTAAAACTTTTTTTGCCTCTGGCGGGAAAAAATAGGCCTCTTCTATAGAGCCTCCCTGGGGGCCGATCCAATTTTGCTTCTTGCGGATCCGGCCTATTTCTTGAGGATTTAAAGCATCTTTTTTAACAATCGCATGCACGCGGCAGAAAAAAAGGAGATTCAAAGGTTTTTTTTGGGCCCATTTAATCGCAAAATCGAGACCTTCTTTAGTATTTAAAATTTTTTGCAATAGAGGAATGCGCGCTTCTGTGGCCCTTTTTTCTAGAGAAAATTGTAGAACTTCTTTGAGATCCGCAGAAATATTTTGACTTTTCAAAGAAGAGATCGATTCGTTCCATTTAAAAATTTCTATGAGAGAAGGGGGTGTCCGCAGCAACGTTTCATCATAGCGGGCAAGAGCTTCTCTGGCGCTGCCAATGAGTGGAACAAGAGAACCCCAATCAAGTTTTTTTAATGGCAGCCGATGGGGTTTGCAAGTTTCTATTTTCATAATTTTAGAAATAAAGAGTTTTAAAATTTTAAACAATTAGTTCTTTTTATTTAGCGTTGAGATGATTTGTTATTATTGGTATAATTGACTGATAATTTTAATAAAAAACGAAATTAATATGGGTTGTTAATATGAATAGTAATATGGAAATTTTAAGGTCCTTTGATTCTGGCGTTCTAAGAAGCTTTGTAGACGCTGCAAATAACGGAAAAGTAGAAAGATCTCAAGTAGCCTTAACCAAGCAAATTCTTGGAACAGATTTTTCCCTGGGCTTTTGCCGAAGGTTAAAAGTAATGCTTTCTTCTGATGAGCAGTATATCGCCAAAAAGGTCGCGGAAGTTGTAAAACTCTATTTGAGCGATCTACCTGTTCTAACTCGCCTTCCCTCCGATTCAAGACTAAAAAGAGTGGCTACTGTAAAGCCGTTTTACACGTTCCAATTTAATCATGAAAAACCGATACCTGTTGATAGTCCAGATACCGTTAGGATGATGATGATCTCAAAAGGGTATCTCATGCAGAATGCAAATCAATTTCGAACATTAGCCCCAGCTTCATTCACCTATGAAAATGGAGATCGAATCACAATTGCTCTGCATCATCAAAAATTCGTTTAAGGCCATAAAGGGAGTTGCTTGAGACGCTCTATAATCGGCCCAGGTTCATGAAATTGTTCATTGATCGCAATTCTGTCGGCCTCCCGCAAAAGGAGGCCCATTGTTTTTCCTGGCTCAATGCCGGCTGCAATGAGATCTCCTGATTTGACAACTGGATCGTGTTTGTGAATGCGGTCGATCGATTTATCTAAAACAGCCATTCTTTCTTCATGTTCTCGGAAAAAAGCAGCCCGCCTGCGCGGGTCTAGATGAGCTCCAATGATTTGCAAGGAGATGGTCGAAAAGCCATTCGCGTAGCAATAAGCCCATTCAGCCAGCTCGATAGGTCTGTTATGTTCAGCATCGATGAGTTTTCTGGTATTGAAAAAGAAAGAAACGAATTGCTGGTCGAGATTAGACAGCTTGAGTTTCTGGCAAATTTCGAGCTGCTCTGTTAGAGAAATATTCGGGAAAAGGGGAAGCAGCGAAGCGATGACCGGGGCATCCAGGGGATAATCTTTGATGGGGGACAGACGGTGTTCGATTTCGCTGAGAGGCACTTCTCTCACTTCTGGGAAAATAACTCCTAACAAGCCAAACTCATGAAGCTGGATCAGCATCGGCCTCAATTTGCCGAAGTCGTGTCCTTTTGTAAATTCTTGCCAGATCCTTTCGATGGCCACTGCGGGGAAGAGCTCCTCGGCATGATCTCTAATTGCTTTTTCCGTCGCTGGATCGATTTGAAATCCAAAGCGGCAAGCCAGCCTCACCCCGCGGATCATCCGCAAGCGGTCTTCTTTGATTCGTTCGTGCGGGTTTCCGATGGCGCGGATAAGCTTTTTCTCCAGATCTTCTTGTCCCTTTACATAGTCGAGGATCTCATCTTTGATCGGGTCGTAGAACATTCCATTGATCGTGAAGTCGCGGCGCCTTGCATCTTCAACAGCAGTCGTGAATTCCACCCGAGAGGGACGCCGTCCATCTTTGTAGTCTAAATCTTGCCGGAAAGTGGCGACTTCATATTGATGCCCTTCAATAATGACAAGGATGATGCCGAAAGCAATGCCGATGGGGACGGTATGGGGAAAAAGAGCTTGGATAGTTTCTGGGGGTGCATTCGTGGCGATATCGATATCGTCGGAAGGATGGTTGAGCAGAAAATCGCGGACCCAGCCGCCCGCATAATATGCGACGAAGCCGGCTTTGGCAAAAGTGTCAATAATGAAGCGGGCCTGAGGATGTTCCATATTCTTTAAAATACAGCAATTGTCGAAAAAGCATAGGCAAATTCGTCGCGCACCCGTCTTTCCAAATTGACATGGAAGCGGCCGGTTAGGGAAATAGTGAGGCCATAAAAATAGCCAATTTTCTTCTCATTATAGTAATTGATAGAGGGGACTTCAGGTCCTTCTTGGACATGGAGTTTGGAATGAAGGTAAGTGATCCCTCCATAGGGCGTAAGGAAGAAAAATCGGGAGGAAAGACCGGCGCTGATTTGCCATTCGCGCAGAGAGGTTTTTTGTTTAGTGAGATCGAGGGGAAGGTTAAGGCGGTTGAAATATTTGAAGAATGATTTGGGCGAGGAGGGAATCGCAAAATAGGTGAAATCCGTGCTGAAATAGGTCTGCCCCCATTGGAGAAGGATGGCTTTGCTGCCGACGCTCCAAGAAAAATGATAAGCGCTCTGGAAATCAAAGAATGTTGAGGAAAGGTCCTCCATCGAGGGTTTTTTTTTCAGTTTGGCATGTTCTTTTGAGCCTCCGGCAGTCCCAAAAATCTGGAGCCTTTCAATAAAGATCATGGAAAAGCTGGCGAGCTGGGAATGGAGTCCAAATTCCCGGAAGGTATTATTCGGATCGAAATTCGGATCTTTTTGACGTGCTTCATACCGTTTATTCGAAATGTAATCGCCAATATACCCAGAAGTAAATTTGAAGAATGGATAGTTAGCTGAAAGGAAACCGGTATTCATAAGGGCGGGGTCGGCCGGATTGCCGATATATGCGCCAAAAAGAGGGGTTATTGCCAATAAGAAAAGCCATTTCATGCGGAACAGTATACCGATGGGGCACTTTTCTGATATAACATTGAACATGACGCAAAGAATCCAGAGATTGCCCGAGGCAGTCGTCAATCAAATTGCAGCAGGAGAAGTGGTTGAAAATCCCGCTTCGATTGTGAAAGAGCTGATCGAAAATAGTCTCGACGCTGGCGCCCGTCGCATTGAGATAGAAATCCAGGGAGGGGGCCAGCAGCTCATCCGCGTTGAGGATGATGGATGCGGGATGAGTCCGGAAGATGCCCTTTTGTGTTTAGAACGGCATGCTACTTCGAAAATCCGCGCTATGGATGATTTGCAAGCGCTCTCTACGATGGGTTTCCGCGGCGAAGCCCTGGCTGCCATCGCATCGGTCTCCCATTTCGAACTGAAGACGGGCAATGCAGCAGAGGCCACCCGAGTGATGTCTGAAGGAGGAAAGGTCGTTTCCGTCGGCCCTTGCGCTAGAAATCAGGGGACGACGATAGAAGTCCGATCTCTTTTCTTCAATGTTCCTGCCCGAAAAAAATTCCAAAAATCACCGTTTGCGACGACTGCCCAGATAAGACGTATTGTAGAGACGATCTCTTTAGCCCACCCAGACGTTGCTTTTACTCTCGTTTCCCAAAGAAATACCCTCTTGAAAGTCCCAAGTAACCAAGATTGGAAATTGCGGATTGAAGACGTTTTGGAAAAGCATCCTCTTGAGATTTGTTGTTCAAAAGATCAGATGATGATCCGGGGACTTGTCGGAGGGCCTGAAAAGACAGGGCCCAATCGCAATGGCCAATATCTGTTCGTAAACCGGCGACCGATCTTTTCTCCGTTGATTTCCCGAGCAGTGAAAGAAGGATTTGGAACGCGTATTGGAGAAAGTTCCCACCCTAGCTTTGTTCTTTTTCTGGAATTGCCGCCCGATAAAGTCGACGTCAACATCCATCCTCAGAAAAGAGAAGCCCGTTTTCAAGATGAATCAAAGATTTTTCAGTTCTTCGAAGATGCAGTTTCTTCCGTGTTTGAGGGGCCAATTCTTGCAAAGCCGATCGATTTCACACCTCCTTCTTTTTCCTTTGCTGAAGATCCTTTGCCCATTTTCCCTCAGCCTTTCAGAACATCTTCACCCTCGCTTCCTTTTTCATTCCCCGAGAAACCCATCGCCGTGATCGGTAAATTTTTGTTATTGGAAAAAGAGGGAATGCTTCTTGTAGATCTCGGAGCCGCCTATGCTCGGATTCTCTTTGAATCGATGAAAAAGGAAAAAGGAGAAGTCCAAGCCTTGATTTGGCCTTTGGAAATTCCTTTAAGCCGTTCTGAAGCGATGGATGGGGACAGAATTTCTCAAGAACTTTTAAAGCTTGGAATCGAGTCTCGTCTTTTAGGACAGATTCTTGCGATCGACACACTGCCTGCCTGTATGGAAGCGGCTCATTTTTCGCAGTTTTTTACAGATTGGAAGTCGGAGAAGAAACTCGACTCCGTTGCTTGCCGTTTCTGCCGCTCCCTTAAAAAGAACTATTCTCTAGAAGAAGCCAATCTCCTCTGGCGGAGATTGCAACAATGCAGCGACCGGAAATACGATCCTCTGGGAAATCCCATCTGGTCGGAAATCGATGAAAGCGATTTGGAGAAAATTCTAGGAAAAACATGAATCCTCGGATCAAAAAGCTCGCTTCCCTTTTGCAAGAACCCTGTCTGATTGAGAATCCTGTCGATCTGCTTTATCTAACAGGTCTTACTCTATCCAAAGGACGAGTGTTAGTAGATTCAAAAGAAGTGAAGCTTTTCGTGGACGATCGCTACTATGACCGAGCGAAAAAAGCAGCTCCTTGCCCTGTTTTCAAAGAAAAAGAGTTTCCAGAAGAGCTAAAAAATGTGCAACGGGTTGCTTTCGACAGCGCGTTTTTGACCTATGAGCAATTCCTCGCTCTGCAAAATAGATTTCCCCAGACAGAATTCGTTCCCATCTCCAAACCATTGAAAGGAATCAGGGTTTGCAAAGATTCCCATGAAATCGACTCTTTAAAAAAAGCGGCTCATCTCACCTGGAGAGGCTTCGAGCTTATAAAGAAGAACTTAAAGGAAGGGATATCCGAAGAAGAGCTGGCGCTCGAATTTGAGATTTTTTGCCTCAAAAATGGAGCGAAAGAGTTTTCATTCGAACCGATCATCGCATTCGGAGAAAATAGCGCCTATCCACATTATCGGGCGGGAAAAGCAAAATTAAAGAAAAACCAAATCGTATTGATTGATATTGGAGCCGTCGTCGAAAATTATCGAGGCGATATGACCCGCGTACTGTTTTTTGGAACCCCTGATCCGGAACTGGCGCGCTTTGATCAAATCGTGAAAAGAGCTTTTGGTAAAGCCTTTGCGCTTGTGAAGCCGGGAATTAGAGTCGGCGATCTCGATATTGCGGTGCGGAAAGAATTCCAAAAAGAAGGCCTAGAGAATCTCTTTACCCATAGTTTAGGGCATGGAATTGGTTTGGAAACGCACGAGTTCCCCCTAATCCGAGAGGATCGAGAAGACAGAAATGTGATCTTAAAAGAAGGAATGGTATTTACCATTGAGCCAGGCCTATATCAGCCGGGACTTGGCGGCGTCCGATTTGAAGATACTGTGCTTGTCACAGCTAAAGGTTGTGAAAATTTCTATGAGGGCAATGAGTAATGCTCAGTTTTAGAAAGAAGATCCTTCTGAGCGACATCATCCTTTTCTTGGTCTTCATCGCCCTTTTATTTCCTTTTGTAGAGCGCACAGTTGCCAATATCATGCGCAAATCGCTGGAGAACCGCGCTGAAGGGCTCATTACGCGATTGGAAACAGCGCCCGATCTCGCTGGCATGCTAGAAATCATGCAAACCGAAGAAGAATTCATCTTCCATAGGGTTAGCCTCATCGATACCGATGGGAAAATGATTTATGATTCCCATCTGCCTAGACTGCAGCAGAGAGGAATTACCCCACCTTTAGAAGAATCCCATCCCGAAATCGACGAAGCGTTGAAATATGGCCGCGGGTATAGCGAATCGTATTCTGAGCTGTTTCACGAAACCTTTGCCTATGTCGCGATCGAGTTTGAAACGCATGGCCAAAAATTTATTTTGCGGACAGGCTATCCTTTCAATGAAATCAAAGACCTTACAGTAGATTTTGAAGTGGGCTTTTTGATTTTAGGGATCGTGATCCTCCTTTTATACAGCATCATGACTTGGGCGATCCTTCATCGCCTCACAGAACCGATCCAGCACATTATCGACGCGATCCTGCCCTATCAAGAGAAGAAGGAAGAATATCTTCCCCGCATTGTTCTGAGTCAAAAAGTGCCGGGCGATGAATTTACGAAGCTTGCTTTCACTCTGAATTCTCTAACTGACAGAATCCAAAAAGAAATGGAAAACCTTGTTCAGCAGCGCAAAGAAACCGAGCTGATCCTCGATTCGCTGGGAGAAGGAGTGATTGCAGTAGATACTTCTGGAAAGATCACTTATTCCAATCAAGTTGGATGCCAGATGCTCGGAATTTCCTACAATTCCATGTTCGGAGAGCCCCTCGATCATCTGAAGACAAGAGATCCGGGTCTTGCGAAGAAATGCCATGAACTCGTTCTTCAAGCTCTGCAAACTTCGGAACCCATCGTTCAAACATGGACGCACGGGGTTGGCGGACGGATTTATCTCGAATTGATTGCAGCGCCTCTCATCCATCAAAAAGGGGCGATCCTTGTTCTGCAAGACAAGACCTCGGATTATAAAGTATTAGAGATGGGAAAAGACTTTATTGCAAATGCCTCCCACGAGCTAAGAACACCCATCACCATCATTCGCGGCTTTACTGAGACATTGCAAGATTTGCCCGAGCTGTCCCAGGAAATGCTCCATAGCATTACGGAAAAAATTGTCCGTACTTGCGGGCGTCTCGACAAACTCGTAAAAAGTCTTTTGACCCTATCCGATATTGAAAATCTCTCAGAACAAAATTTTCGCAACACTGATCTGGTTTCTCTTGCTGAAAACTGCAAACATCTTTTGATTACAGCTCATCGGAGCGCGCAAGTTTCTTTCCATAGCGAACTCTCTCGAGCTCCCGTCCTTGCCGACGGCGACCTATTGGATCTTGCGATCATGAATCTCTTAGAAAATGCCGTAAAATATTCAACGGAGCCTGCGCACATTGAAATATTGATCCAGCGGGTGGGCACTATGGTCCATCTCACCGTTTCAGATAAAGGCATAGGGATCCCCGAAAATGATCTGCCCCATATTTTCGATCGTTTCTATACGGTTGATAAAGCCCGTTCCCGCAAGTCGGGCGGAGCTGGCCTTGGCCTCTCGATTGTGAAAACGATCGTTGAAAAACATAGAGGCGTTGTGACCGTCACTTCAGAGTTGGGAAAAGGAAGCACATTTGTCATTGCCCTTCCCCTCAAGCTCGCTGCCCCCTAAGAGGGGTTGAGGAAGACGTTTTTGCGGAGAGAGATGTGGGTCGAATCGTCCGTTTCAATCAATGTAATTTTAGAATCTCGCTCATGATTGGGCTTGCCTAATTGAAGAAGTTCAAGCAGGTCGGGATCCAAGGTAATATGCGATTCGCTGCAGATTTGCTCGATTTTTTCTTTCGTCAAAGGGGGAGCGTCCTTTTTGTGCATTTCCTCAAAGAGCTTCCCCGCTGCTTTAGGGCCGAAAAGTACCGCAATGAAGTCTGGATGCGCATGAAAGAGGCAGATCTTATCTTCTTCCGACTCCTTGAATTGGAAATAGTCGAGAAGGGTAGGGCATCCATTTGAAAGATTCCACTCCTTAATCCCTTTGAGCATTTTGTAGTAAAGAATTTGATCTTTGAGATCTTTGAAAGAGATTTTTTCAAGAACAAAAGGAGTTTCTTTCTTGAGGGCAATCTTAGCAGCATTCAGAAATCGATCGAGGAATTGATATTCAAAACGGGCTTTGGACTCGAATAGAGATTTACTATAAAAAATGCGCAAAACCTTTGCAGCCAATTCATAGAGCTGAGGGTGTTCTTCTCTCCCCTCTTTGATCAAGGGCATTAAATTGAGGCGAGCGCATCCGAGATTGAGTTCCGGTACTTTAGGCGAAGTATTCTCTTCGTCTTGTTTTTTAGAAGTTTCTTTAGCCGTCTCGGTTGTGGTAGTGGGTTTAGTGCGGAATTTTTCATAGAGCTCCCGTTCGTATTTCAGGAGAATTTCTCGGTTCACTTTTTCATGGCCGAGATAGGTATTGGATAGACGATGGGAACCGTATTCTTTTTCCCAGCAAGCGAAAAACCCATAAGTAAGGATGAGGATCAGAGAGAATACAAGCCCTAAAATATTCATGACTTGAATCCTCCTTCCCAGTAGGTCACGAGAGGTTCCGGAGAAGGGAGGATGAAAGCGAATTGCAGAGGAGGTTGTTTCTCTTTTCGCACAGTAAGCCGGATGATCGAGGGGATTTCAGGACGTGATTTCGGCCACTGGAAAAGCCATTCCAGCGATGCATTGATCGGACGCGATTTTTCTTTGAGCTCTTTTTCTTTCTTTTGAGCTAAAAATTCAAACTCGAAATCCGAGACACCGGAAAGAAGAATTTCTTTTCGCCAAGGAAGATTTTTCTCTTTTTCGAGAGGCCAGGTCGCAAAAGTGAGATTCTTTTCTTCATCGAGATAGATCCGTCCTAGGATGGGGCCGCTGAAAGCGGGATCGGGATCGATTCCTTGATCGAATGTAGCAATCAAGCTGATTTGTTTCTCATCGGGAAAAACTTTTGTGTAAAGAGAGTGAGTTGAAGAACGGTCTAGTCCCATAAACACCGATTGAAGCCGCATTTGCAGATGTTGGCGGGAAATGATTTCATGGCGGGCGGCCTCTAATTTAGTTTCAATCTTTGCGCTTTCAACAAAAAAAGAGAAAAGAAAGGTGAGAAGGATCGCGGTCAGAGACAGGGCGATCATGATCTCAAAAAGGATAATATGCCTTACTGAGCTACGTGTGTAGATTTTTTTCTGAGCGCGTAAAAGCCAAGGCCAAGAGCTAATAAGAGAAAGGCTACGAGGCTGACCCAATCGGGCAATTTTGTGGGAGAATCCGCTGGGATAATGCCGACAATTGTCAGAAATGCGATTGCAATTCCTATGCATGCATCGCCTCCGATAAGGCCAGAAGCCAAGAGGATGCCTCGCTCTTGAGGGAGGTCGAGAGTAGTTTGGCGATTGACATAAGCTCTCACAATACCTCCGACCATTGTAGCAGCGCTTAAGGATAGTGGCAAATAAACACCGAGAGCGAAAGGGAGGACGGGAATGCCGAGAAGGGCCATGGCAAGGCCGATCATGATCCCGATCCCTACAAGCGCATAGGGAAGGCCGCCGCTGATGACTCCCTTAGCTACCATGGAAAGAAGGGTCGCTTGTGGCGCAGGCATGACCTTTGATCCTATTCCATAGGCCTCATTCAATATATAAATTGTATATCCCAAAGCTAGGGCGGGAATGATCACTCCGATGATTTCAGCAATCTGTTGCGATCTTGGCGTGGCGCCTAGAATATATCCTGCTTTCAGGTCTTGGGCTGTGGTGCCAGCCAAACAGATCGCGCAGCAAGCGACAATGCCCATCGTAATGGCGGATATTAAATAGATTCGCTCCGTCCATCCAAGAAGGACGAAAATGATGCAAGTCACAAGCAACGTCGTGATCGTCATGCCTGAAACCGGATTCGAAGAAGAACCTACCAGACCCACTGTAATGCAAGTGACCGCAACAAAAAAGAAACTCAGGATGACGAGAAGAATGATAGTCAGAAGATTCATGGGAAGAGAAGGGAAAAGCCATAGGAATAAGATAATCGCTGCTGAGCCAATGACAAGCCATGCAAGGGAAATGTCTTGTTCTGTCCGAGGGAGGTGAGCTCTAGCTTGCAACCCAGCAAACAATTCTTTAAAACTTGTATGGATCGTTCGATAGAGAAGAGGCGCCACCTTAAAGAGGCTCAAGATCCCCCCAAAAGCCAAAGTTCCTGCTCCGATATATCTTACATATTGATTCCAAATATCATCTGCAGACATCTCCAATACCGGCACCGTGGAAGGGTAAACAAGAACGCCTTCTAATCCAAATGTCATAATCAAAGGGATGATCACCCACCAAGCCAAAATGCCGCCCGCGAACATATAGGCAGTGATTCTCGGTCCTATAATGTACCCGACTCCTAAAAGAGCCGGTGTGGCATCGATGGTAAATTCTGCTTTTTTCAGAAAATTAAAGGTCCAAACTGGAGATTCTTTCCACCAGTAAAGAGCATTGGAGCAAATTTTAAATATCGCTGCAGCTAGTACGCCCCAAGAAGCCAAGATGGCCGATTGGCGGCTCTCAGCTCCCGCTTTTAAAATCTCTGCGCAGGCGGTCCCTTCAGGATAGGGAAGTTTTTTATGTTCCTGAACAATCAGAAAGCGGCGCATTGGGATCATGAAGAGAATTCCGAGCACTCCCCCTGTTGCGGAAAGAAGAAAAATTCGGCCGATCGAAGGAGATTCTCCAAGAAGAATCAGGGCAGGCACAGTAAAAATGACTCCAGCAGCAAGCCCCTCTCCTACTGTTGCAATGGTCTGTACGATGTTATTTTCTAGGATCGTTACGTTTTTGAACATGAGCCGCAGGATAGCCATCGACATAATAGCTGCGGGGATTGAAGCAGATATCGTGGTTCCTAACTTCAATGCTAAATAGGCGTTAGCGACCGCAAAAAAGAATCCGAAGATCATCCCCAAAATGGTTGCGCGAGGTGTAAATTCCCTGACGTGGGTGCTAGCCGGGATATGGGGATGAAAAGTTTCTTCATGGGGGTGGGAAGACATAGTGGATTCTCTCCTGCTCTCTCACCTCCAGCTATGCCTTTTTTCAAATTTTTCTTCTATAGGAAATAAATTCTACGCCGGGAGTTGTTCAGAAGAATCAGTTTTTACGAGGGGGATTTTCTGAACAGTTAATCGAAATTTATAAGAGCTTTTTTTCTTTTTTAATAGATTCGGAGAAAAATCGATGGTGATCCAAATCGAACGATAGATCTCGTTATGAATGCCTATTTTCTCACCTCTGCAGGAAAGGATAAAACTCCGCTCGATTTTTTTGGGAGTGCAGCCAGGGATCTGAATCACGGATGAAGGAAGAGCGATAGAGTTTGATTTGTTGCCTTTGGAAGGGAGTTTTTCCCACGGGATCTCATGTTTGAGCAATTTCTCTTTGACTTCTGTAAAAGTCCAATCTGCTAGCCGCTCTCTTTCCAACTCTTCAAGAAAGATCATATCTGTGCGATAGAGCTTTAAAGGTTGGCTAATCAACGGAACCAAGCAAAGCGTCACCAATAAAAAAGCAATTAATATCTCAAACAGAAGAAACGTTCTCTTTTTCATAAGCAAG
>CAZXVU010000023.1:0-23760 GCA_964644465.1 uncultured bacterium | reverse complement strand
CTCAACCATCCGATTACAAGTCGGGCGCTCTACCAATTGAGCTACGCCAGCATAAGAAGCGATTATTCTAACAAAAACTCCTCTTTGCTCTCAACTTAAGATTGCGGGCTCAAGGCCATTTCAGGTTTGTTTTCTTCGACTGGGATCGCCGGAATCACTGTTTCTTCTGGAATCGGAGGCATCGGTTTTTTCGGCGTTTCAGCGAGGCGCGCTTGGAACAAGGTGCTTAAAGAAGCCACCTTCTTGATTTGTGTCGCGCTAGCGGTATCGACCTTAGTTGCCATAAAACGGCCGCCAAGCATCTTGCTTTCACAACATTTTTTGAACTTTTTCCCTGAACCGCAGAGGCAGGGATCGTTGCGTCCTGTCTTTTTCATATCTCTATTCAATTCATTTTAAAAGGGTTCCATTTTAGCATAGAGAAGAACAAAAGTCTATTGATATTGACGGGGGCTCTTCAGAGGAGTAAACTGGCCCCACAAATTGAGAGAGTTATGGATATCGGAGTCCCTATTGCAAAGCCCCCTTGGACAGCCCTCGGGAAGGAGCTGGAAAGCTGCCTAAGAAAAGCCCTTTTCGACTTTTCCTTGCTGGACAAGGAGGTGAAAAAAGTGGCGATCGCTTTAAGCGGGGGGAAAGATTCGCTAGGTCTTTTGTTTTTGCTCCATTCTATTCGCGGACGGGGCTTTCCAGAGTTTGAAATCCACGCCATCCATGTCGGTGGAGAGTTTTCCTGCGGAGCGGGAGTTGATGAAGGTTTTCTCGGGGCGATCTGCCGGCAATTGGGTGTGAACTTCATTACCTGTACATCCACGCAAAAAAGAGAGGATCTCGAATGCTACCGCTGCTCGCGCGAAAGAAGAAAGTTGATTTTTGAAGCGGCGAAAAAGGTCGGCGCTACGACAATCGCTTTCGGCCATCACCGCGACGATAGCGCTCAGACGTTGCTGCTCAATTTGCTGCATAAAGCAGAATTCGCAGCCAATTTGCCCAAAGTGCCTATGCGCGATTACGGCGTGACGATCATCCGCCCGCTGATCTACGTTTCCGAAGAATCTCTAAGAACTTTTGCAAAGCAATACGGCTTCGCAAGAATTACTTGCCAATGTCCCGTAGGACAAAATTCTAAACGAAAAGTAGTCGATCAAATTTTGAAAGATCTCGAAGTTCATTTCCCTCATGTCCGCGGCAATCTAGCTAGGGCCGGCCTTCTGTACGGATCCGATAAAGCTCTTACGCCTTGATTTCTTATATCCATGGAATTAAGATAGCTCAACTATCACCAGGGGTGCCGTGAGTTGCGGCTGAGAATATACCCTAAGAAACGCTTTTGCGTTAGACTTGAACCGGGTTATGCCGGCGGAAGGAGAGTGTTATGTTTCGTTATTTTGCAGGCCTTTTCGGCAATATCTTTGAACACTATGATGCAGCCCTTTTCGGATTTTTAGCCCCGTTTTTGGCTCCCTTATTTTTCCCTAGCATCGATCCGATTGAAGGCTTGATATATACCTACGCTCTACTTCCCTTTGGATTCTTATCTAGACCGATAGGCGCCATTTTTTTTGGAAAAATGGGCGATCGGGTCGGGCGTAGAAAAACCCTTGCAATCACTCTATTTGGTATGGCGATTTGTACGGGAATGATCGGATTTCTCCCCATTTACGAGATGGCTGGTGTCGTTGCTCCCATTCTCTTAGGGGCCTTGCGCTTATTACAGAATTTTTTCTCTGCCGGAGAAATCACGGGAGGGGCGATCTATATCCTAGAAGGAACAGGTGAAAAAAAACGGTGCCTCTGGAGCAGTTTTTACGATGCTTCTGGCATTTTAGGGATTTTGATCGCATCCGCCGCCACGGGATTTTTTCAAGAATATTGGCGTTGTCTTTTCTGGGCGGGTTCTTTGACAGGAATTGCGGGTGCGATTGTACGATTGAAAGGAGAAGAACTACCAGTTCAAAAAGATCCTGAGCCTGCCTATCGCATTTTGTGGAGACATAAAATGGCTGTGGGGTCCATTGCCGCAGTCGCTGGATTTTCTTATGCGAACTACTATCTATTGACAAACTTTATGAATGGCTTTCTCCCTTTTATCAGCTCGATCACAAAAGTGGAAGCAGTCCAAGCCAATACGCTTCTTCTTATAGGAGATTTTTTCCTGCTTCCTATTTTTGGCCTTATTGCAATGAAGCTTGGAAAAGAAAAATTGATGCAGAGCGCTTTGGCATGCTCAATTGCATTGACGATCCCTCTTCTTGGACTTTTGAAAGATTGTTCACCTGCCCTAGCTATTGGAGTTCGGCTCTCTTTTGTTTGCATTGGAATCGCCCTGTCCGCTCCATTCCACGCTTGGGCTCTCGAGGCCGCGCCGAAAAACCATCGTTATCTTGTAGGGGCATTTGGAACGGCGGTGGGATCAAGGCTCATCGGAGCGCCCATTCCAGCCATGGCTTTATGGCTCTATCATAAAACCAACTGGGTAGAGATCGCAGCTTTTCCCGTCATCGTCAGCGCACTGATCGCTTGGGTCGCAATGAGAAGGCGGAAGCCTGTTTTTGCCATCGAATAGACTTGAAGTTATTGGACGTAAAGAGTATCAATAAAAGGGTTATGGAACTTCCCGTACTCAAATCCTACGCTTTTTTAGAATTGGCCACATTCTTCGGCTATTTCGCGATTTTATTGCTGATCGCATTTCTCTCTTATCGAAAGCAAAAGTCCGATACTGACTTTATTATCGGGAACCGTTCCTTGAATTTTTGGCTGACAGCCCTTTCCGCTCACGCAAGCGATATGAGCAGCTGGCTGTTTTTAGGCTATCCCGCCCTTATTTTTACGACAGGACTGTTCTCAGCATGGGCAGCAATCGGTTTGACTTTTTTCATGTTCTTGAACTGGCATTTCATCGCCCCCAAGATCCGAACGATCACCGAGCAGCTGGGAAGTCTTACGTTGAGTTCTTATTTCGAAACGCGCTTTGGAGATACTTCTGGCAGCATCAGACTGATTTCCGCTGCCATGTCTGTCCTCTTTTTTACTTTTTATATTTCTTCAGGATTGGTCGCTCTCGGCATCTTGGTCGAATCTCTGTTCAGCTTGAGCTATTATCTTGGCATTTCTCTAGGTCTATTGATCGTTGTTGTCTATGTGTTTATGGGCGGTTACCGAACAGTTGCCTGGATTGATTTGTTCCAGGGATTTTTCCTCTTAGGAGTGATCGTCGCCATTCCCACTTATTTGATTGTGCATTTTGGGGGATTTGAGCCCATTCTTCAGGCGGCTCGGGAAAAGAACATCTCAACGTCGATTTTCCCCGATTTTTCTGGGACAACCATCTTGCAGGCCTTTTTGACAGCGGCTGGATGGGGACTAGGCTATTTTGGGCAGCCTCACATCATCACAAAATTCATGGGCATCCGCCGCGTAAGCGACATGAGCAAGGCGAAATACTTAGGGATCAGCTGGCAAGCCATCGCCTTATTTGCAGCAACAGTCTTCGGCATGATCGGCATCTATGTTTTCCAACAAGGATTGGCAGACCCAGAGCAAGTCATTTTAAATATCGTCAAAACGACAATGCCTCCATTCTTTGCAGGCCTTGTCCTCTGTGCGATCTTAGCCGCGACTACGAATGTAATGGCTGCGCAGATTCTTGTAGTAGCTTCCAACTTGTCGGAAGATTTTTACAAACGATTAGTCCGCAGGCACGCTCCTCCAGAGGAGATGCTCTGGGTCTCTCGATGCAGCGTGGTCTTGATCGCTCTTGTTGGATTTGGGATTGCCTTTTTCAAGATTTCCACCATCTATAAATTGGTGCTATATTCTTGGTCGGGCCTGGGAGCCTCCTTCGGACCTCTTCTCTTACTTTCCCTCTATTCAAAGAGCATCAACAAATATGGCGCTTTTGCGGGGATTTTAGTAGGAGGTTTAACTGCGGGAATTTGGCCTTACTTCGAAAAATCATTTAGCATTGAAATTCCTTCCTTAGTGATCGGATTCGTTTTTGGAATTATTGCAATCCAGGGCGTCTCGTATCTAGCCCGCAAACAGTTAGCCCTTTCCATAGAGCCTTGAAAGTTTCGCCTCTCTTCGAGATAATCCCATTGAATGACCCAAAGAGAACCTCATGCCCTCCCGCCCTTTTCTCCTCATAACAAATGATGATGGAATACTTGCCCCAGGATTGAAACACCTATGGCAAGCAGTTCACGACGAAGCTGATGTTGTCATCGTTGCGCCTCACTACGAAAGATCGGGAAGCGGACTTTCCATCACCTGGACGAAACCTCTGCACATCAAACCCGTCTCTTGGGAACTCCATTCAGAATCCCCTTCAAAGCCTACGCCTGTATGGTCGTTAAATGGAACGCCTACAGATTGCGTCAAGATGGCCTTGAGCGTTCTTTTGGACAGAAAGCCTGATCTGATCATATCTGGCGTGAATCGAGGATCCAACGCAGGGAGAACAGTGCTGTATAGCGGAACTGTCGGAGCCGTCATCGAAGGCGCGCTGAAAAATATTCCTGGGATCGCCTTTTCCTTTTCCGATTTCGAAGTACCACCCGTGAGCGCTACAAAAAAAACGATTGTCTCTTTGATCCACCATTTGTTGAAGCATCCCCTACCCTTCGGGACATTTTTGAACGTCAACTTCCCCTGCAATTGCAAACATGGCGTCAAAGGCTTCCGCATCGCCAAACAAGGAAAAGGGTATTGGATCGAAGCTCCTGAAAAAAGGATCCATCCAGAAGGAGATCCTTACTATTGGCTAGGTGGAAAATGGCATTCTTTTGAGGAAGATCCTGAAAGCGATGTTGCTTTACTCGAACAAGGATATATCGCGGGAGTTCCCATCCACGTTTCTCAACTGACTGATGAGACAGCGTACCTCGAACATAAAATTCTTTTAGAAAACGCCTCGCTCCCTTCGATGATCTAACCGGCGGACTGCTTCCAACTGGCAGCTTTCTATCGCCTCGCGGCCCCCTGGAATTTCATAGAGCCTAGCTAATTCAGCAAAGAGCTCCTCGCTGGCAGCCGATGGCTCATTCTCTCTTTCCTCAAACTTTCTAGCTTGAATGAGAAGATCGGCGATTTTGTTATATCTTTTCTTGAGCCTTGGAAGGGACTTATATAAATCTTCTTTCGACTCAACGGCTTTTAATTCTGAGGCCAACTTACGGGTCTCCGCCTCCCCTTCACAGCGCAGATCTTGGAAAGTCGCCGGCGCGCATCCGCTCAGGATGATCAGACATGCAAAAATCCCCTTCACATCCCCTCCAACGGAATATCTAAAATCGGATAGTCGTTCCAGTCGGGGTCATCGAAATGCCACCATTCGTGCGGATAGAGGAGGAATCCCTCTTTAGCCATCGCCCCTTCAAGAATCAGCCTATTCTTCAATTGCACCGGTGAGGCTCCTTGATAGCTCCTGCTGGCCTTCTCGCTAAAATCATCGAATCCGGTGGGCATTGGGAGTTCCCTCCCCGCTTTATCCACAAGCGTAAGATCTACCGAAGCGCCCCTATTGTGCCTTGAACCGATGGAGGGATCTGCTACATATTTAGAATCGGGAAGAAGGTTCCAAAATATTTTTTGCACAGACAGCGGGCGATATCCATCCCAAACCTTCAAGCCTAAACCTATTTTTTCTAAAGCCAGCTGGGCTTTATGGAGGCGCATCGCGGTCTTGCGCCGCAAAAAACATCTGCTGGACGAGTAGACAGCCTTCCCTACGAAATTATTTGGGGTAGCATAGAGGATTTCGAGGAGGATATTGGGGCTTAAATGTTTCAATTCGACAAGGTCATGCATAGGCAAATTTACCTTTTCCTTGAGTAAAACTTCTTGCCTGATTATGATAGGTGTTCGTTTTTGGCTCAAGAGAACAAGAAAGATGACCTTGAGTTTAACGGGCGTATAGCTCAGTTGGTAGAGCGCCTGTCTTACACACAGGTGGTCATAGGTTCGAGTCCTGTTGCGCCCAAACGAAGCGGGAGTAGTTCAATTGGTTAGAGCGCCGCCCTGTCACGGCGGAAGTTGCGGGTTCGAGCCCCGTCTCCCGCGAATTTTATGAGCGAGGAAGCGATCAAAACAATTTGGTCGCTTGTATCGACAGGACAATCTCCGAAAATTTTTTCTCTCTGTACAAAGATGCCTTTCACTTGTATTCTGGTGAGAAATTATGCCACAGCCAAAATCACCTCTTAAAGACAGAATCTTCAAGCAGCTTGTCAGCTACATTGGCATCGCTATCGGCGGTTTTTTTGCTGCGATGGCGATCCGTGTTTTTCTGATTCCGAACGAATTGATCGACGGAGGAGTGATCGGTATTTCGCTGATCCTCGCAAGGCTTTATGGCAACGCTTATCTTTCTTATTTCCTTCTGATCTTGAACGTTCCTTTTATCTATTTGGCATATCGCTACATCAGGCGCTCTTTTGTAGTGCACATGTTTGTCGCCATCGTTTTGTTTGCTTTGTTCCTTTCCTTGTTGGTGGAAGTCCCCTCTTTTGCCGCAGATCCATTGGAAGCGATTGTGATCGGCGGTGCGATGCTTGGCGCAGGCGCGGGAATGATCATCCGCAACGGCGGCTGCACAGATGGAACAGAAATCCTGGCCATCCTCATCAATCGGAAAAAGGGATTTACCGTTGGGCAGGTCGTTCTATTTATCAATATATTCATCTTTGCTGCGTATGGCTGGATTTTTAACGATTGGCATATCGCTCTCCGCTCTCTGATGACTTACATTGTCGCATTTAAAATGATGGACATTGTGATTGCAGGTCTCGAAGAGCTGAAATCAGTGCTGATCATGTGTTCTAAACCAGACAAACTGAGCAAAATCATCACTCACGAACTCGGCCTTGGCCTTACATTTATCAAAGGCAAAGGGGGCTATTCAGGCGAAGATAGAGACATCCTTTTTATCATCGTCGAACGCCTTGATCTGGCCGAATTGAAAGAAATCGTGCTTCGGGAAGATCCCAGCGCCTTTATCGCGATCGAAAATCTGCATGAAGTCGCCTACGGGCGGCAGGCGCGGATCGCTCTGAAAAGGAAAGCCCGCCGCAGTTTCGCAAAGGGATTGATCTCATGAAAAATATGGATGAAGGACTTTATGCCGATGATAACATGAAGCCTCATAAGATGGCGCATACCTTCGACTCCTGGCGCCTCTTCAGGATCATGGCGGAATTCGTGGACGGCTTTGAAACGATGACCTTCTTGGGCCCTTCCGTCGCAATTTTCGGTTCGACAAACTCTCGGCCGAAAGATCCGAAATATTATGAGATGACGGAAAAGATTTCAGAAAAGATCGTCAAAAAGGGGTTCGCTGTCATTACAGGCGGCGGTCCAGGAATTATGGAAAGAGCCAATAAAGGCGCCCAAGCAGCCGGCGGCAAATCTTGCGGTCTCTGCATCAATCTCCCTATGGAAGAAAAACCCAATCCGTTCATCGATCCCAAATATGAATTGAGCTTCCGCTACTTTTTTGTTCGAAAAGTGATGTTTGTCCGCTATGCGCAGGCCTTCGTTGTTCTTCCTGGCGGCTTTGGAACCTTAGACGAGCTGTTCGAAGCCTTGACACTCATCCAAACTGAGAAAATCAAATCCTTCCCCATCTACATGGTTGGAAAAGAATATTGGAAGGGGCTCATAGACTGGATGAAAAATACTGTTCTTGCCAATGGTAACATCAAACCTCAGCATCTAGATTTAATGCGTTTCTCTGACGATCCCGATGAAATTGCCGAGGGGATTGAAAAACACTACCGACAAACGCTGTCTTTGGAAAATTTCTAGAGATTAGGCCTGCGGAAGAATTCCACGTAGATAAGCAAGCCAGCAATCATTGTCAGACAAACAACAATAGCTCTATTCGAATCTGCACGATGTTCTCTTGAGACTCTTTGAGAAAACTCTGTGCGAATCAGAGGATCGACGCAAACTTCCATCAGACGCCAATGTTGGGGCAACTGTTGGATTCTTAAAAATCTGCGGATTCGGTTCAGGGGCCGTATCATATTCATTTCCTGATCCAAAAACAGAGCGTCCGCTCTTTGCCGGACGTTTAAACTCAGCTCTTCTCCTAAAACATGTCTTCGCACCAAGTTGCCGAATCCAAAAGCCATTTCACCTGCTATAGCCTGATGGAATGTTTGAGGTTTTTCTCTTATAGCCCTTTGAGCTCTTTCTTCTAATCGCTGATTCAATACGGCGGGATCGTCAGAAAATAGAGGGAATAAGTTCAAAAGAAATCTACGGCCGCCCTCTAAATTGACTTGGTGTTGGACTCTTCCTGCAATCGGAGTACGGCAAGTAGGACAAGAATTTCCGTTTCGTGGGTCTTCGATGCAATGTTTGTGAAAAATATGTTTACATGCCAGCTCAGTCACAATTTCATGGTTTTCAAAGGAGGAAAGACAGATAGGACAATCTCTTTGCTCGAATGCTACTTGATCAGGTCTGAATTGTACGTCTCTAGGAGCTGCTTGTAGAGCCATTATTTTCCTTTTTTATTAATAATTATATATTAATTTTGTCAAAAAGTAAATAATTAAAACATTCCATATACACATCAAAATAATTTTAAATTGTTGATCGATAGTCTTCTCTGCCATGAACCATTCATAGTAGCTATTCTTCGGTCTGGGAGAGCTCTTTTAACTATTGCTTGTGTGCGATGATGGCGTTTTTATATATTTTTGAATGTATCTTGGATGCGCTTGTAGATGGAGACGGGCTTTTGACGGTTGGGCCGGTACTCATTTTGATCCCTTTCCGACTCCCCTTGCTCCCCTGAATCAGAAGATCCGGCTTCGAGCTTTTCTTCGGAGTTGCTAGAAGGTCCTTCGGAAGCTTCCTTGGTCTCGGGCTCTTCCCAATCGATTTCCCTCTCATCAAGGGCCGATTCTTGCTCTTGCAAAGACCCTTCAAAGACTGCTTCGCTGAAAAGCGCGTAGAGGTCATCGGAAACAGTCCCCAGTAATGGGGTTTCTATTTCGGCTTGTTGTGGAAAACTAAAAGCAACTAAATCTAACTTTTCCATTTAGTAATATTATAATATCACCAAGAAATTAAATAAAGAAAAATTAATGGTGAAGCGTTCCGAGTTCGCCAAATGGGGCGAAGAGAGAAACAGAACCTTCAAAATGGAGCATTCCTGGAGAAAAAACCTCAACAAGACCGCCATTGCCTCCGAATTTTCCCCCTTCCGCGGAAATGAAACCGGAAAATGAGGTCTTCTCTGTTGCAAAAAGAATGATTTTACCTCCCGAACCTGTTTCTAAAGCATCTGCTCGAAGGATGGCCCCCTTTTCAAGGAGTGTCTTTTTGGCATTGGGAACGGCTGAGTTCTGCCCTTGATAATCCCCTCCGACCAAGATCACGCCTCCCCCGAGTCTACCGGATGCATCGATCAAAGCCTGGCCCATGATAGATATTTCTTCTCCAAGGAGATGGATTTCTCCCCCCATGCCGTTTTCGGAATGGGCTTTGAGGGAACCTGAAGCTTCCAGGCTTACCGCAGATAGGACGAGTTTTCCGGCTCCAGGTTGGGTTCCAGATGCCAGAATCTCCCCAGATTGGCGGATTGAGCCCGAAGTTCGGATTTCAATGTTTTCCCCTTCCAGAGAGCCTTCCTGGTTGATTGTTCCTGCTACGCCGAGATTCCAGATCTTCTGGTCGCTGCAAGTGCAAAGAAATATTTCAGAGGAGGAGGCCAAACCAATGTGACCGGTTGAAGATTTTAGAGAGCCTGCATTTGAAACATCGGGACCGATGAGAAAGAGGTTGCCCTCTTGGGCTATAATGGTCCCTGAGTTATGGACGCCTGATTGAGAGTCGCCTGAGAATAGAAGGGCTCCATCCGAGAGGTATTCTTGGTCAGTAACAGGGATGGAGGAGGCGAGAAACTCCCCTGCTTTGACATTGCCTGAGATCTGGATCCCCTTCTGGTTGATTAAATAGATAGATCCATTGCTCTGAAGTGTCCCTTCCAGATTCGATTGCCACCCTGTAGCTCGGATGAGGACAGAAGCTTCAGAAGATGGGAGATGAAATTCTACGGTTTCCTGGGGCCCAAGGGAGAAATTGCACCATTCTACAATCGCCATATGAGATGTTTGGGTTAGGACAAGGGTATCTCCATTCTGAGACATTGTGATTGACCCTTCCATCACCTGGGGCTTCCGGTCAAGGGTAACCAGAGGCAGTGGACTCCTCCGATAAGGGATCATCTCTTCTTCGGAGGCAGTGAGAAAGGAAGTAAAACAGACGAGTACAAGAAGCAGTTTCATAATTTTTGCAATGTTTCTAACCGGGATTTTAACATTTGATTCTGCGCTATCAGTTCGCGCATGGGGAGATCATTTTTAAATTGGGTATCGAGATAATAACGGAGAGTCGATCGGACAAAAGAGAGGTCTTTCGCTTTGAAGGATCCCCCGAAAAGGACCTCGCGGATCCACTTTGCGCCTTCTTTGAGGTCAGGAACGATCCCATCGCTTAAAGAGCCGACAAAAGGATGCACATAGTTTGAAATAGGAACTCCAAGAATATGTCCTACCTTTTTTTTATAATGGGAATCGATAGGAGCCCAGGTAAGGATTGGTATCTCATTGATTTTGGCCCACATCATTTCAGCGCCTACGCCGAGACCTCTGCGATCCCTGGCGTCGACAAACACAAGATTGCTGGAAAATACTTGGAGAAGATCGCGGCCGAATACCGATTCGCAGTCAGACAAATCATCGGTACGGTGATCGGGATTTAGAAAAGAAATCTCGAAATTTGGAAGCTGTTCTCGAAGAAGGGCGCGGTCTGCTTCAGTCCATCGAGATTCATTAGCAGGCTCATGGGCTTTTTGAATAGATCCTGCTAAATAGATCGCCAGTTTTTTATTCTTCATCGACAACCGCCACTAAAATATCTCTCGGAGCATAGCCATCTAGGAAGAAAAACTTATATTTAGGATTGATTTCCTGAATCTTTTTTTCAACCTCTGGCAAGGTAGTATAGTCAAACCACACTGTTCCTAATAAACGGATGTCGTCGATCAGGATCGTATGATTTTTTATGTGATGTTTTTTGATCGCATTTAACTCTTTTAGAATCGGACTGTTCGATTTCCCTTTGGCTGTCTTACCGCCGCTATAGTGGCCATCAAGCCAAAAAGTAATAGGCGTATCTATCTCTTTAATCACTTCATATAAAATAGCCCCTGAATCGCCTTGAATAATTTTGACATTGGGGTTGTCCATAAAGCGCATCTTGCAGAGCTGAAAAAGATCTCGATCTAACTCTATGGAATAAACTTGAGGGAAGCCTGAGTGTATTGCCATTGAGACTCCATCTCCAAGATGAGTGCCGGATTCGACAAAAACTTCATTTTGGAACATTGCGAATGTGTCTGAGCGAGCCGAGGCAAATAACATAGAGATGGGGAAAAAGAGGATTAGAAAAAGCTGCTTCATGAATGAACCTTTTGATAGTTGATATTTTCTTCAAGAGCTACAGCGCGGATATATTCTCCATATTCATTTTTCATGTATCTCTCAGCGAGGCGAAGCAATTGGGTGCTATCAATGAACCCTTTCCGATAAGCGACTTCTTCAATGCAGGAGATCTTGATCCCTTGCCTCTCTTGGATGGTCTGCACAAAGGAAGAGGCTTTGTGCAATGCGTCAAAGGTGCCAGTGTCGAGCCATGCATGTCCGCGCCCGAGTAAACGCACTGTAAGGCGGCCTTGCTCTAAATATACCTTGTTCACATCTGTGATTTCCAATTCCCCGCGGGAAGAGGGTTTCAAAGAACGGGCAATTTCTACGACATCGGGACCGTAAAAATAAAGACCGGGAACTGCATAGGAGGATTTGGGTTTGGAGGGCTTTTCTACAATTCCAATAACCTTCATCTGAGAATCAAACTCAACAACGCCGTAGCGGTGGGGATCTTTAACCCGATAGCCGAAAATCATCCCGCCTGAAGAGAGTTTGGTTCCTTCATTGAGAAGAGAAGAAAGATCATCCCCATAAAATAGATTGTCTCCCAAAATCAAAGCGACAGAATCATTTCCGATGAAAGAGGAACCGACAAGAAACGCCTGGGCTAGTCCTCCGGGAACTGTTTGGACAGCATATTGCAGCTTTAAGCCTAAGTGAGAGCCGTCTCCGAGAAGTTTCTGAAACCTCGGGGTGTCTTCGGGTGTCGAAATGATCAAAATATCTTGCAGACCGCCTAACATCAAAACAGAAAGCGGATAATAGATCATCGGCTTGTCATAGATGGGAAGGAGCTGCTTGCAAATAGCTAGAGTTGCAGGATAAAGACGGGTTCCGCTTCCTCCGGCAAGAATTATGCCTTTCACGCTCACTCCGAGTGAGAAGCCTCTAAAACGTATACTCCAGAGAGTCCTCGGTATCTTTCTTTGTAATCAAGCCCATATCCAACGACAAACAGATTCTCTATGTTGAAAAGGACATAATCAGGACGATACTCTGTCACATGATGGGTATTTTTGGAAAGGAGGACGAGACTTTTTAAAGAACGGGGATTTTTTTCTTTAAACGCATCGATCAAAGTGGACATTGTGTGGCCGGAATCGAAAATGTCATCGACAATGAGAACATCCCGATTGTGAACGGAGAGTCTATCTAAGCCGATGACTTGAAGATCTCCCCGCTCTGCACCGCGCGCTCCATAGCTGGAACATTGAACATATTCCACATCGAGTGGAAGGTTGAGTTCGCGGATCAAATCAGCGACGAGGCAAAGAGCACCCTTCATGACCATGACGATCACAAGATCTTTGTTTCTATATTCAGTTTGGATTTTTTGGGAGACTTCCCGAATTTTTTCAGCGATTTGATCTTGGGCGATTAGAGGTCTTAAGTGGTTTGGGTCCATACACTCAGCGGGTAAAATTACAGCCTTCAGCAATAAGCTGGTCAATATAAGTGATCGTAGTTTCATTGTTCAAAAACCGTTTGTCTTCAAGCATATATTGATGAAATGGGATCGTCGAATGGACGCCTGCGATGTGGAATTCCCGAAGAGCGCGTTTAGAATGGGCAATCGCCTCTTCGCGGGTTCGTCCTTTCACAATGAGTTTGGCGATCATCGAGTCGTAATTGGGAGGAATCCGATAGCCTCCATAGCAGGCGCTATCGACCCGGACATGGGGTCCGCCGGGAGGAATATAATGTTCCAACTGGCCAGGGGATGGAGCAAATTGGTTCAATGGGTTTTCCGCATTGATCCGATACTCGATGATGTGTCCGTTGAATTGGATTTCCTTCTGTTTCCATTTAAGTTTTTCACCCCGGGCAATCCGGATTTGCTGCTGGACAAGGTCGATGCCAGTGAGCTCTTCTGTCACTGTATGCTCTACCTGGATGCGGGTGTTCACTTCCATAAAATAGAAGTTCCCCTTCTCATCGAGGAGGAATTCGACAGTTCCGACGGAATGATATTTTGCCGCTTTGACAATAGCGACGGCGCATTCTCCCATTTTTTTCCTTAACTTCTCATCGACTTTAGGACTGGGAGTTTCTTCAATCAGTTTTTGCCGACGGCGCTGGATGGTGCAGTCGCGCTCGCCGAGATAGAGATAATTGCCGTGTTTGTCTCCCATCACCTGTACTTCTACATGGCGAGGGTTCACGATCATTTTTTCCAGATAGACTTCAGGATTATTGAAGCTGACTTCGGCTTCAGTCCGGGCAGCGATGAACTTCTTTACGAAGTCCTCTTCTGAGTAGGCAATCCGAATCCCTTTGCCTCCCCCGCCAGCCACAGCCTTAATGAAAATCGGGAAGCCATGCTTACGAGCTTCTTTCAATCCCGTATCGACATCTTGAACAATGCCATCGGAGCCAGGAATAACGGGGCATTTGACGCTGCGCGCGGTTGATTTTGCTCTGGCCTTGTCTCCTAAAGCTGCTATGGCATGAGGAGGCGGTCCAATGAAATTCAATCCGGAGCTTTCGCAAATAGAGGCGAAATTGGCATTTTCGCTTAAAAAACCGTAACCGGGATGAACAGCATCGGCGCTGGTGATCTCGCAAGCAGCGATCAGATTGGAAATTTTAAGATACGACTTTGCGGAAGGAGCTTCTCCAATGCAAATCGCTTCATCGGCATGGTGGACATGCATCGCTTCGGCGTCTGCTTCGGAATAAACAGCAACTGTCTGAAGCCCGAGATCATGGCAGGCTCTGATGATGCGGACTGCGATTTCGCCGCGGTTGGCTATCAATACTTTTTGCATAGTTATACGATACGCAGGAGCTTGGACCCAAATTCGACAGGTTGGGCGTTATCGGCGAGAATTTCAGCGATGCGGCCGCTGGTTCCTGCTTTCACTTCATTCATCACTTTCATCGCCTCTATGATGCACACCACTGTATTTTCATTGACGGTATCCCCAACTTTTACAAAAGAAGGGTGGTCAGGCCCTGGAGAGGCGTAATAGGTTCCCACCATCGGAGAAGTGACATAGGATCCGGGAGCTGGGGTTTCAGGAGGGCGGGTGGATCCTCCTCGTTCTCCTTTAAGCGGGACTTCCGATTGAAAAGCCGATTCGGTTTCAGCGGGGATCATTCTTACAGGACGAGTGGGAATGGCTGCTTCTTTTTCGAGATGGAGTTCGAAATCCTTATTTTTGAAGACGAGCTTTCGCAGCTTGCTCGCTTCAAGATGAGTCATTAATTCCTTAATCTGCTCAATATCCATCTATACCCTTTGAATGTATTCATTGACTTGCGTGTCGATCTTGATGACATCGCCGCTTTCGATAAAGAGAGGCACCTCGATCTTCGCGCCTGTTTCCAACACTGCTTTCTTGGTCGCATTGGAACGGGCAGCTTCTTCGCCTGTTTCTGTTTTCACAACCATGATTTCTAGGAATTGAGGCAATTCGACCGCAAAAATGGTATCGCCATAGAACATGGCCTTTACCTGAGTGCCTTCTTTCAGGTAGTGCACTTTGTCAGCGAGAATTGAAGCGGGTACGGAGACTTGCTCTAGATTGCCGACATCGAGAAAAAGATATTCTTTCCCTTCAGGATAGAGAAATTCGAGAGATCTTTCCAAAAGAGAGACTTCTTGCACCGTCTGATCGAGTTTGAAGTTCTTTTCAATGATCTCTTCGGTGATCAGATTGCGCAGTTTGGTTTTAACGAACGGCGTCCCTTTAGCCACGGTGACTTTGACACTCGATTCGACGCGGAAAATTTTCCCATCGATATTCAGGGTCATCCCTGGCGTGATTTGGTTAGCAGTAGTCATTTAATGATCCTTTTTAATTCGCTTAGGTCGGAGATGGAGTGGTGTATCCATCCGGCTGTTTCCAACCTTGCACCGCGGCCCCAACGCATATGGACGGTTGTGAAGCCTAATTCATGAGCTGGCTCGAGATCCATTCCAATACGGTCCCCGCAAACCAAAACTTGGTTTGGAGTCACTGAAAATTCTCTAAGTATTCCTTGATAATAAGGCTTCTTAATAGAATCTTCGGGGATAGCTATCTTACTAAAAACCGAAGGTTCAATACCAGCTTTTTTCAATTTATCCTTTTGGAAAGGGGGATGTCCGCCAGTTACCAATGCTAAAGTATGCTTTGAGCTGAAGAATTCTAAAATTTCTTTAGCATGAGGCGTCGTTGAAACAGAAAAATCGGCAGGCAGCGGAGTGGTCAGCTCTTCTATGGCTTGATCAGCTAGCCACGAAGGGGCGCCTCTCATTGATACAAAACGGTGAAGAGTTTCTTTCGATTTGGAACACTTCTCATTCAATGCGAGAAGATCGCTGTATGCAATAGAAAAATCTTCAACTTCCATTCCTAACGAGATCAGCCGTTTCAAGCACTCTTTCATCTTAAAAGGGGTGACCGAACCAGAGGTGTCGATCAGAGTGTCGTCGAGATCAAATATGATCAACAATATTCATTAACTCCTGAGCTAGCTTTTTTGAATCATGACGGATGAGGTTCCGTTTTAATAGGTCCCTTCTGGGCTCTTCTGCAAGGCGTCCTAAAAGATCGGCGAAAATCAATCTCTCATCTTCAAGGTCATTTTCCACAAGGTCCCCTTCTCCAGAGTATACATCGATCAATTCTTTGGCCGGTTTTTGGATATTGATCAGTATATGGTCAAAAATATCTTTACCCAAGAATCGAACTAACTCCGTCAAATAATGGGACGTCTTATAGCCAGTTGTCTGCCCTTTCCGGTTCATGAGGTTGACTACGAATACTTTTTTGGCGGCGCTTTGGGAAATCGCTTCACAAACTCCTTCAACCAGAAGATTGGGGATCAAAGATGTATGAAGGCCTCCAGGGCCGATCACGATCAGATCTGCGTTTTGGATTTCATCGATGACGCGGGGGTTGACTTTCGGGAATGGCTCTAAATAGATCGTCTTGTAACCCTGATCGATTTCCTGAGAAAGGTAGATCTCTTTCTCCCCTTCGAGGATTTTTCGATTGTCGAGCACCATTTTCAATCGAACCTGGTGCGTGGTCACAGGGATCACTTTCCCTTTGATATAGAGAATTTTTCCGGCTTCTTCGACTGCCTTTTCAAAGCTCCCCGTCACCTTTTCAAGTGCGGAGAGGAGAAGATTGCCGAACGAATGTCCGCCAAGACCTCCGTTCTCAAACCTATAATTCATCAATGACCGCATGAGGCGGCTAGAATTAGAAAGGGCAACGAGACACTGGCGCACATCGCCCGGAGGCAAAACGCCTAGCTCATCCCTTAAAATTCCTGTGCTGCCTCCATCGTCGGCCATGGAAACAATCGCGGTGAGATCAAGGGGGTACTTTTTCAGCCCTTTCAGGACAACGAAATTTCCCGTTCCTCCGCCGATAACAACTACTTTTTTTAAGGCTGCTCGAATCATTTATTGTATACAGTTTTTAAGGTCTTTTATCGCTTTTGCAAAATCGGGTTGTCCAAATAAATAATGGCCGCTTACCAGCACGTTGGCCCCTGCCTCTACACATTGCTTTGCGGTATCCAGATTGATCCCACCATCCACCTGAATATTAAAAGGATGTGAGCTTTCTTTCTTTCCATATTTTTCGCAAAAATCGCGGGTTTGTTTGATCTTTTCCAAAACCTCGGGCAAAAACTTTTGCCCCCCGAATCCCGGGCTGACAGTCATTAATAAAAGAAGATCGCATTTGTCGATGTATTTTGGAATCATTGAAAAGGTTGTTTCAGGCCGAAAAGCGAGTCCCGCTTGTATGCCGCACCGCTTGATAAAGGCTAAAGTATCCTCAACGTCTTCGGTCGCTTCAAAATGAAATGTAATCCGATCTGCGCCAGCCTGGACAAAGGATTCGATATAATCGAAGGGATTGTAAATCATAATATGGACATCGAGGAATAGGTTCGTTGCTCGATTGATCGCAGAGACTGCGCGAGGGCCTAATGTAAGGTTAGGAACGAAATGACCGTCCATAATATCGATATGGATGGCATCGGCGCCTGCTTTCTCAATCCGTTTTGCTTCCTCGGCAAGGCGACCGAAGTCTCCCGATAGGATCGAAGGGCATACTTGTATAGGGTATTTTTGCATAGACCTGAATTTGCAAGTTCAGGGATTATGTTATCTGAGAAAATATGTTCTACACAAGCGTTCCGAAAGATTTTTGTTTCGACCTTCAAGGCGCGATCTGTTTTTGCGAGTGCAAAAAAAAGATTTTAATGCTCAAAAGGAGTCTTCAAAGTCCTCAAGGAGGTCTTTGGACGGCTGCGCCTGGAGGCAAATTAGAGAAAGGGGAAACTCCCCTATCAGCTGCCGTGCGGGAAGTTCACGAAGAGACGGGCCTACAGCTGGAGAGGAATAAATTGTCCTATAAAGGAGAATTTTATTTCCGCTTTCCAGACGTTGAATTTGTTCTTCATGTATTCCATTGCCATCTCGATCAGTTTTCCGAAATCATATTAGATCCCAATGAACATTCGGAATTCCAGTGGACCAGTGTAACCGAGGCGCTCCAAATGCCTTTGATGCGCGGCGGAGTAGAATGTTTAAATACGGTCTTTCCTGACAAATAGAGCATCTCCATGCTCTTCTGGCGTGATATAAATCGGAATGAATCCTTGGCTTTCCAACAAAGATTGCATCTGATCTAACAAGACAGTTCCTTGATAAAAAGAGCGGCGCGAGACTTCCGTTTGGATCACTTTGACTGTTTTGAGAATTTCCGGAGAGGCTTTCAGCATGGAATATTCACTCCCCTGCATATCCAGCCATAGAAAATCGATATTTTTGACTCTATTTGCCTTGGCCCAAGCATCCAAAGTTGTGATGGGAACTGAAACAGGCTTTTGAAACTCAATTTGCGGCCAGGCCCAATTTTCCTGATCTGGCGGCAGCAAAGATCCCTGAGCATCTGAAGGGAATATTTGTTTTACCGCCGAAGGAGCGCTCGCATAGAATTCCGCTTTTCCAATCCGGTCGGCAAGAGCCATTTCAAACGTTTTGACATTCTTTCTTTTTTTGCATGCCCTTTTCAATTTTTTATAAACTTCGGGGCTAGGTTCAAATGCGTAGATCGTCCCCTTTTTCCAGATTTTGCTCATGATTACAGTATCGCTACCAACATGGGCTCCCGCCTCAACAATGATCGGATTCTCAGGCAGAAATTGCTGGATGAAATGAAGGCTTGGTCTCTCTCCTGCCGCAAGAGGCTTGAAAGATTGCTTTTTATAGATTTCGTCGCAATGGAGAGACTTAATAAGAACATATCCTTTCGACGAGAGGAACTGATGTATCCGTTTATCATTATAATTGTTTTCAACGCTAATGGCATCGATATCCACAGCCTGAAAATCAATCGACTGCAAGATATCTAATTCTCCCCCTTCGGTATCGAGGCTTAAGTAATCGATATGGGTAATTTGATTGACAGCAGCAAAATCACTGAATGGAAAACAAGGCACCTGGATAATTTTTTTTTCTCCGCCACTCTCTTGGATTTCTTTCTCAATCCGTTTTAGATGGTTAGGATGGTATTTCTCTTTCAAACCACTCAACATTTCAGAAAAGCCTTCAATACGGAGAAATTCTGCGGCGCCTTTTTTATCGGAAATGCATCCCTGAATGCACTTTGCAGTGCGATTGTTTTTCAGCTTTTCGAATATCTCTGGGATTGGTTCGATGCAAAACCCATTCCATCCAAGCTCTTTCTCGAAAAAGAGGGTATTGCTAAAGGTGATTCCATCATGTGCGCCGATTTCTACAAAAACGCCTTCTTTCTTTCCTTTGAAAAAATTTTCGTAAATGAACTGATCTTGTCCGTATTGGCTATACCACTCGTGAAATGGGATTTCTGCAAAAGCAAGGATGGGGAAAAAAAGAAGAAAAACCCAGTTCATAATCTGCTCCAATTAAACTTTGCAGATTATGGGCAGATCGTGAATAAGTTTCAAATCGTGGAAACAGCTTCTAAGGCGTTCAAGAATTTGAGTTGGGATTCTTTTTCTTCCGTGAGAAGCATATAGCCAACATACGGAGCTTCATGGGCATCGAGAGAAAAAGTAACGAGCTGCTGCTGGGTTGTAGATTTTTCGAAATGCTCTGCGATTCTTTTTTTCTTTGAGCCATCGCAATTTGGCAATACGGCTAAAACGCGGCGTGAGTCTTGTTTGAATAGCCAATCGCTTCGGTCGGTCTTAATCGCCTGAATTAAAAGCAGGAAAAGCTGTTTCAAAGATTCTGTTTCAAGAACACTGCGCATTTCTGTAGGGGTTAAAGAGTAGAAAAACTTTTCCAAAAGAATATTGTGTTGGGTAGCTATTCTTCCTAAAGAGGCCTTTAAAGCGTTGAGGGATTCATTTTGCTTATAAATCATGCCTCCATTGTAATCGCGCACTTCGCCGATAATCCGGCTGATTTCGCCAAGAACAAACTCCCGCGCCTTATATAGGTCTACAGAATGATCAGGACGGATGAAGGATTGGCTTGAGATCACTGTTCTGAAAACGGTCGCCTCTTTGATATATTTACTGCGGAGACGGCCTACTTTCCGCACACGGTCGGGAATGAATTTCAGATTCGCCTTTTTCGAAGCAAAGAGCTCTTGAACCGTCGGCTCATTTTCTCCTTGAACGCGGAGAAGAATCACAGTGAAGTTAAGGTCCGCGCTTTTTTGCTCATCGAAAGAAATAATGACTTGAGGAAGATCGTTCACAAAGCGGAGCTGGCGAGAGAGGGACATGATATTGCGAAGCACTTCTTCTTCGTTGCGGGGCATAAATATAGGATGCGTAAGCTGTTCGATGTGCCCTTTGATTTGATCAGGAAGCGCTGTGCGGAGCAAGTTGATTTCATCTAAAGTGAAATCGGCGCCGCCCCCTTTTTCGATCTCTAAATAGATTGTTTGAAGCGAGCCGTCGGTAGCTCGGTCTACAAAAGCTGAACCATCTATGAGCCGGATAGCGGGAATATGTTTCTGGATTGCAGCTACCAAATGAGCGGTTTCAAACAATTCATGCTGCTGTAAAAAATTCAATCCGACCAAAATTCCCAATACTGGCTTTTCTTTTTGTCCAGGAGCTGTCAAACGAGTTTTGAGGAATTTCAGGATGATGTGTCTTTTGGAAGAGACCACTTCAATATTTTGTTTCAGGACCTTGCGAACGGAATATAGGTTGGAGATGATCCTGCTAATATGGTGGTAATCGCGGCTGTTTTTGAAATCCTCTCGACATGTGACCAAGAAGTGCTGCATCTGGGAAAAAATTCCTTGGTCGAAATCTTTTGAATGGCTTTGTATGAGCGAGCTGATCTTTTCTTGGATCATCGCAGTCTTACCATCCGTAGAAAGACCTTTAAATTCCAGAATGCGGCGCGCGTGGAAATTGGAAACCACGCCTAGGCGGATTTCTGTTTCGATGGCATGGAGATTGCGGCGCACTTCTTCCACATCTTGAGCGCTTTTTAAGTATACGACGATTTCAGCAACACAGAGCATCTCATCCGATAAATTAGGAAGACGGACATCTGAGGCGAAAAAGAGTTCTACGTTCACACGCTTCTGAGGCAAGAGCCAGCGGCTGATCATATCGTAAAAGAAATTGCAGGCATTCAACCTATACTTACAAAGAAGCAATACGGAAAGTGTGCAAGGGGCTTTATTCAGGTCGGACCAACATATCAAAGGGAGCATATCTGCAAAACGGGCCCTCTGGGCAGAGAGACTCACCCCCGTCGCCTCAAGAAGATCAGAAGGTACAAGCCTCTGTATCAGATCCTGCGCCCCTTCTCGATAGTATTCCGCTTCGATAGCTGAACAACCGAATTCAAAATCAAATTCTAATTGTTCTTCTAATTGTGCGAACATGTTTCAACCTCATAACTCATAACACCTGCTATTTGGGATCCCGAACCGACCAAAGTTCCGTCCTTAGTGGGATTTAAAAAGGAACGGATGGAAAGCTGGATTCCATTTCTTTCAGCGAGTGCAATACATCGTGTATGGAGCACTTTAGCTCCTTTTTCTGCGATTTCCAAAGCTTGCCCGAAACTGAGTTCTGGAATTAAGCGAGCTTTTGGGTCTTTTTTAGGATCGGCTTCGAAAATACCCGCCACATCCTTATAGAACTCAACGCGCGGAGCCCTAAGCGCAACTGCGAGAGCCACAGCGCTTGTATCAGATCCGCCGCGGCCTAAAGTTGTAATTTCCCCTTTACGGCTTACTCCCTGGAATCCGGCAATGATTGCAATCTGTCCTAATTTTAAAATCGGAAGAATGCGTGAGGGGCGCACATCAAGAATTTTCGCATCAGAATGGTGCTCGCAAGTAATGATCCCCGATTGGCTTCCCGTAAAACTAACGGCTTCTTTGCCTTTTGAAGAGAGGGCCATTGCGAGAAGAGCGATGCTGATTCTTTCCCCAACAGAAACCATCATATCTTGTTCCCTGCGGGGTGGATTAGGATGTACTTCCTTCGCCAGCTCAAGTAATTGGTCTGTTGTATTTCCCATCGCGCTGATTACAACCGCTATTTCTTTGTCATGTTTAGATCTTTCAATAATCAAATCGGCAATTTTTAAGAAGCTTTTAGGTTGGGCAACACTCGCACCGCCGAATTTCATCACTAACATTTTTTGTTCATCCGCGTTTGTCAGGGCGAAGATCTTATCTGATTTATTCTTCATGCCGCAAACAAATATTTTAAAGAACGGTAGAAATTTTCAATCTATCTAACGAACTTAGAAAAAATAAAGCAAAAATTTTATTTTTTAAAAAATTTTCTTAGAATTTTACTAATTTTTTGAATTGTTAATTCAATTAATACTTTGCCAAAGTGACTAGACTTGAGGTTCTTACAAAATTTTCGTCTATGCGACACTATGAAAACAGGAGAGCGAAAAATTTTTTTGAAATATTGAAAGAAGAAAATAGAAAATCGATTCGAAAGGTAAATTTTTTTTGATTAACGAAATGAAAAATTTGAAAAACGAAACTTGTTACAGCTTTTAAAGAAACTATTTTATATGTACTTAAACAGACTGAAAATCAAAGCGATAGCGAGATCGCAATCGCTCTTGCTTTTATTCGAGAGTATTTGGTAATCTTTTTCCTTTAACTAAGCTCTAACTCAAACGAGCATTCCTTTGCACATTTGAGATATTGCAAAAAAATTAGGGCGGAGCTTTGCTCCGTAACCGCGAAAATATTTTATAAACAGGAGAAACCCTTTAACATGTCTTCAAAAAACCCACTACCCACACACGATTGGAACGCCAGCAACGTCTTAGATGATGTCGATTTTCAAGAACATGAAGCCCGCCAATTCCGCGATCTCTTATTCGGTAAAGAAAAAGCAGGGAGCGAAAGCCCTCTTTCTTTATTAACTGCCGGTCAAATTTTAAAAGGCCGAGTAGTTGAAATTACAAAAGATTACGTCGTTGTCGATGTGGGTCTGAAATCAGAAGGGTTGGTTCCCATTTCAGAATTTTCGGAACCTGAAGAACTTGTTTTAGGAAATGATACAGAAGTTTATCTCGATGCAACTGAAGGCGAAGACGGTCAAATCGTCCTTTCCAAAGAGAAAGCACGGAAATTCCGCCAATGGGAATATATTGTCCATAATTGCAAAGAAGGTTCGATTGTTAAAGGTAAAGTCATCCGCAAGGTCAAAGGCGGGCTCATGGTCGATATTGGAATGGAAGCATTCCTCCCCGGCTCCCAAATTGACAACAAACGGATTAAAAACCTCGATGATTTCGTCGGCCGTTCTTACGATTTCAAAATCCTCAAAATCAACATCGAACGTAAAAATATCGTCGTATCCCGCCGCGAACTTCTCGAAGAAGAGCGCGTTTCCCGCAAAGCAGAGCTTCTCGAGAATATCAAAGAAGGTTCTGTTCGCAAAGGGATCGTCAAAAACATCACTGACTTCGGCGTGTTCCTCGATCTAGATGGAATCGATGGCCTCCTCCATATTACTGACATGACTTGGAAGCGGATCAAGCATCCTTCCGAGCTCGTTCACCTGGGCCAAGAATTAGAAGTCGTCATTCTCCACGTCGATCGTGAGAAAGGGCGCGTTGCTTTAGGCTTGAAGCAAAAAGAAAGCAATCCTTGGGAAGAGATCGAGAAAAAATATCCTCCTGGAACCCGAATCCGCGGCAAGATTGTCAACCTCGTCTCTTATGGAGCGTTTATTGAAATCGAGCCTGGAATCGAAGGGCTGATCCACGTTTCTGAAATTTCTTGGACGAAAAACGTCACTGAAC
>CAZXVU010000022.1:0-24217 GCA_964644465.1 uncultured bacterium | reverse complement strand
AGATTGAATCAATAGGAGGGTAATATTATCAGAACTCCCCTTAATTTTCGCCTTTTGAATCAGCCTTTTAGTAGCGGTTTCTAAGTCTGGAGAGCGGTTCAAAATTTTTTCTATATCTTCCAAGGATAGAACGTCTGATAATCCATCGGTGCAGAGGAGATAAAGATCGCCTGAAGTATGGGCAGCGACGGCGATTTCCGGGTTTGCGCGGCCCCCAGTGCCGATGGCGCGTGTAATGACATTTCTATAAGGATAGGGGGTCTCGCACTCCTCAGCAAGCTTGCCGGTTGCCAGCCACTTGGCGAAAAGGGAATGGTCTTGGGTGAGAAGGTCGAGTTTCTTGTCCCTGAAACGGTAGATGCGGCTGTCACCCACATGGGCATAAACAATAGCCTCTTCTGTCCACATCAAACAGCATAGGGTCGTTCCCATTCCGTTGAGAGACATCGTTTTTTTTCCCAACTCATAGACCCATTTATTGGCTTTCTCAATCGCATGGCGAAGCTCGATGATGAGTTCCATACAATCGCGGCTTTTGATCCCTTTTGCAGATTCGCAGACACTCTCAATGGCTTCTTTGGCTGCGATCTCACCAGCTTGGTGGCCGCCCATCCCATCTGCGAGCGCAAAAAATCCAATCTCAGGAAGAGCGACCCAAACATCTTCATTGTTGGGTCTTGAGATTCCGATATCCGATAAACCGTAAGAATATAACTGAAAGGGCATTCTCGCCTAAATGTTAGGATTCTCTATGTGACCCATAAAAAGCATCGTTTCTGTTTTCTGATCGAGGAGGAAAAAATAAAAGGGGCGATCGGCGATAAAAGGGAAAACTCTGACTGGCTTCGATACCGCGGTAGTTGCATTGATAATAGCTGCTGTAGCTGCAGCGGCTTCGACTCCCAATTCATCAAAGGCAAAAAAGCTTTTGTGAAGCACTGCGCTTAAATAGAGACCTCCGAGGCCATTGATGCCCGAAAAATCAGCCTCATCTTGAGAAAAAGCTTTTTGGATGCCTAACTGATTCAGCAAGGGTTTAAGCTCGATTCTTTCTTCCAAAGTAAATTTCGGAACTTGGATCTGCACCATAGCAGGCTGAAGAGATGAAATGGCGTTCTTGATTTTCTCAAGATCTAAAATCTCTTTGGATTTAGACAAGACAATGAGACAAATCGGCGTACATGTGCTGTCATGATTTTGTATGTATGGAAGAGCGACTGCTTTAAGATCTTCATTTTCATAGTAATCAAAGCGTCCTGTCTGGAGCATGGTCTCTGAGTGGATCATATCTCCTGAAGAAAGATAAAAGGGGCGAGGAGAAGTATCCTTTTTGGAAAAGGGGGTCTTCCAATTTCCATGGAAATATACGGCATTTGCAAGAACGAGTCTCGTCGATTCATCGAACTCTGAATCAGAGAGCAGATTTTGAATTTTTTGATGCGTCGATTCGGCTACCCAATCATTGATCTGATCAACGGTTTGCTGATTGAATGGTACCCTCTCAGCAATGGCTTGGAAAGAGTGCCTCAACAATGTACTGAATGCGGGGAGCATTGGAAAATCGTCCTTGATCCAGGCCCCTTGTACGATGTTTAGCTGAAAGTCTTTTTCAAAGGATGCTGAATGTTGCAAAGCGAGCATCGTTTTCTCAAATTCGGAACCGATATCTCCACTCAAATGGAGAACATTCTTCATTTCATCTGCAGTATCTCCATTGGCGCCAGCTGCAACCATAGAAAGACAGGAAGAAATAGAGAAGGGGGAAAAAATCCAATTTTTGTCGCTTGCAATCTCATTTGCTAAGTCGAAGGAAAAGTCAGCGCAGAGCGCTCGAGTCATTAGGCATGTTAAGAAGAGAGTTCGTTTCATATAGCTCCAGGGAATTCTCCCAAGAAATAGAGGTTGATGATGCTGATTGCGTTGAATGAAGCGTGTAGGGTGATTGGCGCCAGTAGAGAGCCTTGTCTTTCGTAAAGGAATCCCAAAAAGAGAGCTAACACAAAGAGAGAGGCAATAATGGGGATATTTCCTAAACCTTGATCGCCAGAATAATGGAAAAAGGCAAAACAGGCAGAAGTAATGAAGATCGCTTGTTTTGATCCTAAATGCTGTCGAATGTAAGTCTGTAAAAAACCTCGGAACAAGAGTTCTTCCAAAACAGGGGCGAAGATCACGATGGAAGTGATTGCTAGGACAAAGAAAACAGGCTGTCCGAAAGTCATTTTGAGAAAATATACGGCAAGCTGATCGGGAAGCTGTGTCAAATGGAAAAAATAGGAAACAAGCCATTCCAGAAGCTGGTTGAGGAAAAGGACGAGAGGGAAGGAGACAAACCAAGAAAGAAAGGCAAAACAGATATCTTCGGCGTAAAGATGTCTGTTCCCATTCGTGCGGCGCCAAATTCCATTGCGCAGAGGTTCGGAACAGATTCTCCAAAATAGAATCAATGCTGCGAAAATCACTGCGGAGGTTAAAAAATTGAACCAGGTTGATAAGCCTAATTGCTCCTTTGAAGATCGCAACTTCAAAAGAGTTGTAAAAATGGTAGAGGCTGTGAGAGAACCAAAAAAATAGATGGCAAAAGCCCCTACTACATGAAGAAATCGGATAGGGACGATCCATTCTCCCTCAGGGAGAACGAAAAAGCCTCTTTTCCAGCTGATCCAAAGCACTAATAGAGAAAGTACCCCAAAAGCTAGGATGGAAGAAGCATCCGAATTCATCGGCTTTTCGCCAAAAGGATATAGTCGCTGATCCGATTGGCAATTTCTTGAGAGAGTTGTGTGTGTGCAATTCCCATTGGGGATTTTCTGTATTCATCAGTTCCCCATACTGCCGTTGTATAATCGGTTGGCAAGAGGGCTTTTGGGATGAAATAGCTGTCTCGCACCATCTCTTGGAGAACAATTTTGGGAGTAGCTTGACGAAGATCGATCACGCGGAGGCGGACAGCCATGTTGAGATTTGTGGAGACTTCTTGAGGAGAATAATTTTTTTTCCCTTTTGTGGCAGGGACTGCTTCGTGTTCGACCAATTCTAAAAAGACGACAAATTCCTTGTCTTGGAATTCCCGTTTCATCCAAGAAAGATCTCCGCTGCTGAATGGATTTTCTGCGAAGGGAAAATCATCTTGAGATTTTACGAAAATTTCACCCGTTGAAGAAACTTGGTCGACGATCATGGATGTGAGTTCTTCGGAGAGGCTCCAAGATGCATCGAAAGAAGTAGTATCGATCATCGATGCGACAGCAACAACAGGTTTGGCTCGTCCGTCTTCATGGTAGCGGCTGACTTCGTCGCTGTTGCGGCTGCAGCTCGCTGCAAGAATCCCTAACACAATTGCTGATAAATAGCGCATGATCTCCTCCGAATTAAATTTCGACTATAGCAGAGGAATACAAAATAGGAAATAAGAAATGAAATGGTAGACAGCCGGTATGACTCCTGAAGGGCACTTAACTTTATTCACACAAAGACACAAAGAAAAGAAGAAGGAAAGATTTTTTTGCGGCAAAGCCGCAACTTTTTTCTATCTTTGTGCCTTTGTGTCTTTGTGTGAATAGGGCTAAGTACCGATTGTGGGCAGTGCCGGTTAGATACCTTGGGCGAGGAGTGCGGAGTAGGGGGGGAGATCGATTTGGGCGGGGAGAAGGGGGCCCTTGGCAGGATTGAGGAAAAAGTGCTGGTCCCAACCTTCTGATGTAAGTACGAGCTTATGCCATTTTGTATTGGGAGGAAGCGTGATTGTTTGATGGTGGAAATGGGCGTTGAATGCGGCATAGATTGGAGGTTTTGATTTCAGCGTGAATGCGACGAGGCGCGATCCGTCGCTCCAGTCGGGATGCAAGGGCGCTGCACCGTGCCAATCGATATCCACTGGCGTCAGAAAGCGGGTATGGCGCAGCGAGGGATTTTTCTTGCGGAATGTGATGAGCGCCGAGACAAAAGTAAAAATTTGTTTGTTTTTTTCAAGTTCATCCCAAAGGAACCAACTGATCTCATTATCTTGAACATAAGGATTGTTGTTTCCATTGCGGGTATGGCCATATTCATCCCCCATTAGGATCATTGGGATTCCTTGAGAGATAAAAAGAGCGAGGAGAAAATTGCGCATTTGCCTTTCTCGAAGATCGATGATGTTTTTGTCATTTGTTGGACCTTCAGAGCCGCAATTCCAATTGTCGTTTTGATTGGACCCATCCTGATTCATTTCTCCATTTTCCAAATTGTGTTTGTCCTGATAGGTGACCAGGTCGCGCAATGAATAACCGTCGTGGGCGGTCACGAAATTTATGCTGGAAAGAGGGGTTTTAGACATGCGGTATGTCGGCTCGCTTCCAGAAAGGGAGCTGGCAAAAAAACCTGCGTGTTTATCCGTCCCTTTTATGAAGCGCCGTATTTTGTCCCGATACTTTCCATTCCATTCCGACCAGGGCCCTAGTTGGGGAAAAAATCCGATTTGGTAAAGCCCGCCAGCATCCCATGCTTCGGCGATGAGTTTTGCTTTGCTAATGATTGGATCGGCGACCATGGCGAGAATGAGAGGCGGGTCAGGAAGCGGGTGGCCATTCACGTCGCGTGTCAGAATCGAGGCGAGATCGAAGCGGAAGCCATCGACATGCATCTCTTCAACCCAATAGCGGAGACTGTCTAGGATGAGCTGCTGACCGGCAGGATGATTGCAATTGAACGTATTCCCGCAGCCTGAGTAGTTTTTATAGACGCCTTGGTGGTCATGCATATAGTAAGAAGCATTATCCAAACCTCGGAAGTTGACGACATAATCGTCTATCTTATCCTCTCCCGTATGATTGTAGACCACGTCGAGAATCACTTCGATCCCATTTCGATGGAGCTCCCTGACAAGGGTTTTAAATTCCTGGATAGGAGCATCGATCTTCTTGGATGAAGCAAACCGGCGCATTGGGGCAAAAAAATGGAGCGTGCTGTATCCCCAATAGTTAGGTAGCGACTGTCCTGTTTTTGGATCGATACTCTTATTGTGGGTTTCGTTGAACTCGAACATGGGCATGAGTTCGATTGCATTGACGCCGAGCTTTTTGAGATAAGGAATCTTCTCGATAATCCCTAAGTATGTGCCTCGAGCAGCAACAGAGCTTGACCCATGCTGCGTGAACCCGCGGACATGCATCTCGTAAATGATCAAATCCTCTTTGGGGATGTTTGGCGATTCGTCGCCCTGCCAGTCGAATGAGGGGATTTTCAATATCCGAGCGCGAGAATACCCTTTTTTTCTTTGATCAGGCGGATTGTTCCAAAGAGGAGATGTATCAGGGGCCCTGTCGTAGGGGTCGGAAACCCATAGATCAGGGTTATAGAGATGGCCTAATTTTAGATCGGAAGGGCCTTCGCATCGGTATGCATAGTCAATGTCTTGTGGAATCCCTTTAACGGCCGCATGCCAAATATCCCCAGTCTTATTCAGAGGGATTTCTTGGATAGGCATCGAATTATCAAGGGAGAAAAGACCCAGGAAAACCTTCGTTGCATTCGAAGAATATACAGAAAAATTTGACGTATCTCCTTGAACTGTAAGTCCTAAAGGATGCGTTACCCCGGGAAAAACTGAAAATTTGCCAGAATTCATTAAAAAAATGTCTATATGTCTATCTTTGTTTAATATTGAATTTTAGTTTTCATTCAACTAAAATATTATTAATTATTTGTTGGGAAAATTGAAATTTTGCGCTCCCCCATCCTTGCAAGGGCCGTTCTAAAGCCAGAAATCTGAGATTTCGCTTGAGACCTATGGGGCAAAGATATATAAAAGTTTCTGCTCATTTTGCATTTCCCAATTTTAATGAGCTTTCTTCAAGGGAAAGCTTTGCAAAAAAGTTAATAAAAAATCATTCAGGAGGAAACAATGTCCTATGAAAATGCCAAAGCGAATCTAAAAGAATTTGGCAAGGAGCTAAATTTAGATGGGCTCGATTTCGATGAAAATAATACGTGTATTCTCGGAATAGACAACACCTTTTCGCTTCACATTACTTATGAACCCAATTCAGATCGCTTATATCTCTATTCGCCGATTCTCGATGGCCTTCCTAAAGACGACAAAATCCGTCTTAAGCTCTATGAACGCCTTCTCGAAGGTTCCATGCTCGGCGGCCAAATGGCTGGTGGCGGCATTGGCGTAGCTCCAAAAGAAGAACTTATCCTCATGCATTGCGTGATCGATATGGGTCTTGGAGTTGACGCAGCGGCTCTCCGCAGATTTGCTCCTCTCTTCGTTGAAACCGTTGAAAAATGGCGCGAGATTGTCAATAAGATCATCGCAGGCGAAGATCCAGGACCATTCCAATTCCCAGTTCCTCCTCCAGATCAAGCTGCTGCTTTCGGCGGTGCGAAACCTGGCGAACGGTACATCAAAATCTAATATTTATAGCTTTGCCCTCTTCTTTCGAAGAGGGCTTTTTGTCAAAATTTAATCTACTTTTCCTTCCTGTAAGACTCTACTCTTTCTACTTTGCTCGCCCAAAACCCTCCTCCAAACTGCTTTGGAATGGTTGACTTCCTCCTCAGTGTTATGGGATGCTTTTACTCCTTCGTGACGTGTAAATTCCAGAAATTGTCCTTTGTGTATGTCGGGACATGAAAGAACCTGAATGCAGGAAGGATACCTTGCCAAATCTTTAAAGGCGGTGGCTGTGACCTTTGTGACTCTATTTAGATACAACGCAGTTAGATTCATTGCGCTTTCAGATTGTAAATAACCATTCAGAGCTTGATCGGACACTTCTCCACCATGAAGATCGAGAATGGTCAGTGTAGAAGGGAGATAGCGGAAGAAATTCGTCCTTGGAACTGGTATTTGGAGCCGTTCCAAAGCTATTTCATGAAGAGACTCAATTCCATCTGTTCTGTCAGGATCTTCAAAATGATCCACGAAAACAAATTTGAGATTTTTACGGCCAGTCAGGTTTTTTAAATCTTCGCATCTCGTAGAGGGAGGGCACAAGATTGTTTGAGCGGTATCAGGCACATATCTGAGGGCTCTTCCAGTGAGATGGGCACATCTACTAAGATCGAATTGAGTTGATCGAGTAAGCAGAGGCAAGATCACGCTTGCTTGCAAATCGGTCAAATGATCGCCATCGAGAAGCACTCTAGATATATATGGGACTGTTTTTCGGAATAGATCAGGATTTACTCTATAAGCGTCATAAATGTTGCCTCGATGTTTTTGTAAAAGACCCAATTCTTCGGCCATTTCAGCATGAGTGTAAGGGTGATTTCTTGGGGATGCTATTGCAGATGCTGCCATAATTACTCCTGTTGTTTTAAAAGGAGCAAAATTTAACCATGGCGCGCGATTAAATAGAAAGGAGTTCGATTTTCTTTTCTTCTATCCCTTTTTGGACCTGTTTCACGCTGGTCATTACAGTAGAATGGTCGCGGCTGAAAAGCTCGCCGATCTTCTGGAAGGGCATTTTGAGCCTTTCACGGCATAAATACATTGCGATTTGACGGGGGAGCGCACATTCGCGCATTTGCGATTTTCCAAGAAGGTCTTCGCTGCGGATCCCATAATGGGCGGCGATTGCTTTAATGATTTTTTCTGGAGTCAGCGCGTTTTTTTCTTCTTGCTGGAGAAGATCGCCTAGCAGCCGTTGGGCGAGATCACAAGTAATGAGTCCTTTTCCTTGGGAGCGGAAGGCGAGAGCTTGAAGAGCCAGGATTGGATCGAGGGGAAATTTTTCGAGGAGGAATTGCTCTAACTCCGGAGAAATCGAGAGCTTCCAGAGGGCAGCTTTTTTTTGGAGAATCGGTTTTGGATCGCTTTTTTCTAAACTCAGAGTGATGCCCCATTCAAAACGGCTAATCAAGCGGGGTTCGATTTCGCTCAGTTGAGAGGGGGGGACATTCGCGCTCAAAAGGATCGGATAGCCGAGAGTATGGAGGGTGTTAAATGTATGGAAAAACTCCTCTTGAGTCGCATTTTTTCGAGAAAAAATATGGATGTCGTCAATGATCAGCACATCGATGTCTCGATAGACGCGTCTGAACTCCTGCATGAAGCCAAGCCGGATCGCTTGAACGACATGTTCGGTAAATGATTCCGCTTTGACGTAGAAAACCCTCTTCCCTTGTTTTTCCATCGCTGTGGCAGCACCGCAGAGGAGATGTGTCTTTCCTGCACCTTTTGGGCCGTAGAGATAAATGGGATTAAAACTGGTGTTTTGAACCGATTCCGAGATGAGTTTGAAAGCCATCAGATTTTGCGGGGAAGGAAGATAGTTCTCGAGGGACAATTCAGGATCGATGGAGTCAGGATAGATTCTAAAACGGGGAGGAGCTTCTCCTTCTTTGTTCGAAGGCTTTTTTGAGGAGATGACAGAAAGGTGTACTTTGATCGGCCGTTGATTGTTATTGAATAGCTTCTCTTTCATGCGGGGGCGGATATGTTCTTCGAACCAGTCAGCTTGAAAAGAGTCGGCAGCTTCCAGATAAAGATTGCCCGCATCGAAGCGGGCCACCTTGATAGGCCGCAGCCACTGAGAGACAATGGCTGGGCCCAATTCTTGTTCTATTTCCGACAAAAACCGGGCCCAAGCCTCCATAAATGGCCTATTTTACGACTTTAAGAGTAGGCGTCGCAGATTGCATTTTTTTCGTCATCCACCATTGCTGTACGAGGCCGAGGATCGTCGAGAACATAAAGTAGATGTTGAGCCCCGAAGGAAAGTTGTAGAACATCACTGTGAACAACACCGACATCATATTGCCCATCATCTTCTGCTGCTTTTGCGCATCGCTCAGCTGTCTTGGATCTTTCGGCAGCTTTGAAGTAAATCGCTGCTGTAGATACATGGTAACGCCCATCAAAATGGGAAGAAGATGGAATTCATTGCCGATGAACCAAATAGGCTGTCCCCAGCTAAAGAGAACGTCAGGCGCTGCCAGATCGTCGATCCATCCAGGAATAAATACCGCCCCGCGAAGAGGGAAGCTTGATTTCAGGAGGTAGAACATCCCGATCAAAAATGGCATTTGCAGAAGCACCGGTAGGCATCCAGTCATTGGATTCACACCCGATTCTTTATAGAGGTTCATCACCTCCATCTGGGCTTTGCGAGGATCCTTTTTGTATTTCTCTTGGACAATCTTCACCTTCGGTGCAATTTCCTGCATTTTGATGGAGGAACGGATCGACCATGCGTTGAGGGGATACATCATGATGCGCAGCGCGATTGTGAGCAGGATGATGGACATCGCCCATGAGTGGGTGATCGTGTAGAAAAACTGCATCAAGATGAAAAGGAATTTTGCAAAAGGCTGGGAAATGAAAGAGAACCATCCTTGTATGCTTTGGGCGGACGCGTATTCAGGATTGTAATTTTGCGTCGGATCTTCGTAGAGAGCATCGAGTTCTTTCAATAACTTATCGTCGAACGGACCTGCAAAGACTCTAAAGGGAAGATTAGCTCCGCTCTTCAGAGGAAGATAAGTCGCATACCCAGGATAATTGGCTACGGGATATTGATTATAGGCTGGATCGATCAAGCTCAGGCGTGTTGGGATTTTAGCTCCATCGATTTGGACAGCTTTATAGCCTTGTCCAATCTCACCAAGTGGATCCACGATGATTCCTAAAAAGCCATTCGAATTGCTGATCCAATTGGGGCTGATGCTGGTCACAACGATGGGACCTTTCTTAGGCAGATCGATCGAATCGACTTCGGATTCTCTTCCCTTTGTCGATTGGTATTTCAATAAAGGGCTATAAGATCCGCCGACCAGTTCAACATCGGGAACTCCGGAAGTTAACCAAAGGCCGCGTCCATCGCCTTCGATGCGGATATCTAGATTGAAGCAGTAAGGGCCGTTTCTTTCCTTAGGAATAGAATAGGTTTTTACAATGCGCCTCTGTCCACTTGAAGCTTCGAATTGGATCAAATTTGGCTCGAAGCGGGTCATTTCATAATTTAGATTTGCGATCTCTGGGTCGTCGCCGACAATATTCAATGCATAATATTCCGCAGGTACAGAACTTTTTTCTTTTCCGTTAGCATCGATAATCGGTCTTCTTAAAAGAGGATAATAGCCTCCTTCTGCGCCCTTTTGGTGGAGCGTTTGGTCAGAAGTTAGATAAGGATGCTGTGGAAACCTTGCGTTTTGCGGAGATGTTTTGACAATCGTACGATCGACATCGATTTCTTTGACCAGACTTTTTGAGTCCTTTGAATTATGCAAAGGAAGGTTGATTTCGGAAAGGCTGCCGCCGCGGGAGGAGAAGACGAGCTGCTGATATTGGTTTTCCAAGACATAAAAAGTTTCATCGCTTCCTGTTGACGATGACGCAGCCTGCTCTTCCTGCTGCACGATTGTCTGGAGTCTTTCGAAAGAGCTCAACTCCTTAATCTCTTTTGCTCCGGGTTCATAGATTCCGACAGGGAGGAAAACACCTTTCACATTCATCAGAGCCACTGCTGGATGATCTAAATAATGGAAAGGGAGGGAAAATTCTTCCCCTTTTTGCTCTCCCAATGCAACGCGCACGTCATCCCCAAGAGCAACCAATTGCATGTCTATCGGGTGGTCTTTAGGAATAGCTGGCAAGGATAAAGAAGCTGTACCTTCTCTTTGATAAATCGCTAGTTCATTGGCTTCGGATCCACTGGAAACTAAACTGAAATCTTCCCCATTTTCCAAATAGATCTTCGAGGGGAGAGATTCATTCGAACCCAAGGTAAATAAAAACCCTTCGCAAACGATTCCGGATCCCATTTTTTCTTGTGTCTCTGAATAAAAATCAGCGACGGGGAGGTCTTCCAGTTTTGCTGTGCGGGATACAGCTTGCTTTTCAAGTTCATTTTGACGGGAAATCTGTTGTTCTTGAATTTTGGCTTGGGCAGCTTTTTTATCATCGCCTCTTTGCCAGTCGAACCAGGCATGGACTCCGAAAAAAGCTAAGCTAATACAGATCATGAACAGAATAGTGCGTTTATCCATAGACTCTCAAAGAAGGGTTTTTCCAATCTAGAATATCAAAATTTCAAATAGGAGAAAAGCAATAAGGGTAAGAAGATAAGAAATTAGAATATAGAAAGTGGTAAAGATGTCGAGGGGTGGGGGATTTGGGGGAGGGCATCCCTCCCCCGGAGAACTGCACATGCAGAGGGGTCCCCCGAAGGGGGAACGCATGTGCAGCCCGCGACTGGTTACAGCAAAGGATAATCGCGCCGTAAAAAACGGCGGAGCATACCTCTAGGTAGCGTAGCCGTAGGCGCGATAGCTTTAGCGGTAGCCGAAGCTGTAATCCAGTCACCTGGGCAGCGGGGGTGGAGCGGAAAGGGGTACCCAAAAGTTTCTTTTGGGGAAAATCCGCGTAACGGCCCGACTGTCTATATTAAATATATTTACTTCTTCTCTATTCTTCGCGGGTTTGCTGGAGCTTGGCTTCCAGGGCGGTGAGGAATTGGGCGAAAGCGGGGGTCTCGCGGAGATTATCGAGCCATTCATCATCGAGGAGATCCTCGAGCGGAGGAAGGGCGCGGGCAGCGAGGGCTTTATGGATAAGCTCCATGGCCTCTTGGGTGCGTCCGAGGATTGAATAGAGGCAAGAAAGATTATAGTATGCAGCTTCATTGCCGAGGCGTCCTGCGCGGCTGATCTTGAATTCCGCATCGAGATAGAATTGATTCATGAAATCTGTATCGAGGGTGTGATGCGCGAGGTGGATCAGGCAAAGTCCCCAATCGAGCCAAATCTGATCGTTTTCTTCATCTTGTCTCGTTGCGAGGCGGAAAGAGTGGAGGGAGCGCTTATAGAATTCGGATTCATCTGTAAGATGGCCGAGCTCGACATAGCATTGGGCGATCTTGTGATGGATGCGTGGAAAATCGGGATCGATGAGAAGGATGTGGGAGAAGATTTCGATGGCGCGGGAGAAGTGGACTTCCTCGTCGGTGAAATCGCCTAACCACTCAAGGGCGCAAGCGTATTCGTAGATCCATTCTGGATGGTGGAGGATTGCATCTTTTTGGTTTTGCAAGAGAGACTCAAGGAGAGTGATTGCCTGCTGGAGTGAAGAGAGGTCTTCAATTTTTTCGCTATATTGGAGATAGGCGCAAGCGGCGTCATAGATGAGAGAAGGGCAAGAGGGCTTGAGGTCCATGGCGCGGATCAGAAAGCGGATGGAGCGCTCAATGAGATCTCTGTCGTCTGTCAAATCGGCGTAAAATTTATGGGCGAGGCCAAGGGCATGCCAAAGCTCTGCGTCAGTGCGGTCGATCGAAAGGCCGTATTGGAGTTTCTCGATGGCCATTTCAAAATATTCTGGATCTTCATAGTAGCGGGCGAATGCGATCAGGCAAATTCCATAGGCATGCCAGAGATCGGGATCGTCGGGAAATTGGTCGGTTGCTTTGAGAATTTTGTGTTCCGCTTCGATCAATAAATCAATGCGTGCGGTGGATGCTCCGAGAAGAGAGAGCGACTCGACCCATTGGCTGACGATCAGTGGATTTTTGGCGTCGATCGTGGCGGCGCGGGCGCATTTTTCAATGCTCAAGCGGAGGAGTTTTGGATCGCTGTTGAGGCGTCCAGATTCGCCCAAGAGTTGGCCCCAGGAGAGCCATACTTCCCAATCGCGGGGAGACATTTTGGCAGCAGAAGCGAACGCATCGGAAGCTTTTGCTACGTACCGTTCGTCCATCGTATTGATGTAGAGCTGGGAGTAGCCTTCGGCAAGAGACATCCATCCATCAAAATATTGGGGGGCGGTAATCACAGATTTTTGTAGGTATTCAATCGACTGGATGTAGAGGCGCGGATCATTGATGAGAAGGCCCATTTCAAGATAAGCTTTGCCGCAGTCGTTCAAAAATTCTGGGGAGGGCTTTTCTTGGTGATTTTTTGAATTCTGGAGCGCATCGATGGCCAGGCGCACGTCGAGGGCTTCACCAGAATGCTGTGCAATTTCAGACCATACGATTCCCAGGTCCCAATAGAGTTCGGCCAGCGCTTCGCGGGGTTGCTCAGAAGAAAATTCAAGGGCTTTTTGATATTTTTCTTTCGCTTCTATATGGAAGTGGTGCTCGTCATGGAATCGACCGAGCTGCAGTAAGACATTGCCCCAAGCGACCCATGCGTCGAAAAACTGGGGATGGAGCTGTGTCGCGATTTTAAAATTTTTCCCTGCAACGAGAAGCGCCTTTTCCTTTCCTTCTTCAGATCCATATTCAAAAAAGGCCAATCCTTGCCGGAACCAGATTTGCGGATTGTTCGGATCGAGGGAAGAGGCAGCTTCGAAATGGGAGAGGGCGTTGAGATTTCCCTGTAACAGGGCCAGTTCTCCCATACTTAAATAACGGAGCGCCAAGTCTTTTTTTTGCTCTTCCGGCAAAAGATCTGCTTCGATGGCTTCTTTTGGAAGGGAAGCTGATGTTGCTTTGCGCGGGAAGAACCGGGCAAAGATTCGCCGAAAGGGGTGTACTTGGAGGGTCATATTATGTCCGCTATTATATGTGACAAAGGAGCGGATTATAGATAAGGGCTTTTTTTTTGCACAGATGTGTTCTGATCTAATTGATTGTTAGGTTTTTGAATGAAGAAAAATTCAATTATTTAGAAAAAATTTGGTTTGCTAATTCAAAAATCTGCTTACGATCTATTTTGAGGCCGTTTTTAGGAAATTCATCTAATGGAAATAGCGCGATCGGAATTTTATATTTCGGAATTTTGTTGAGCAAAGCTTGTTGCATCCGCTTGAGATTGAAAGAAGAATCGGAAAGACGGACAACGGCTGCTGGTCTGTGGCCAAATTCTGGATCAGAGATGGGAATGACAACGGCTTCGAGAATTTCAGGAAGCGCCAATAATTCCCGTTCGATTTCCTCAGGCTGAATATTTTCACCGCCTGAAATGAACTGCCAATCTTTTCTGCCTATGATAGCGAGGCCGTCTTGAGGAGAGAAGTGTCCGAGATCTCCCGTTGCAAACCATCCTTCAGAGTCGGTAGGAAGATGCAAGCTGCCATTTTCCCAATATCCTTGAAATAAGCAAGAGCCGCGGACGAGGATTTCGTTGTCGGCAGCAAGGCGGACCTCGCGCCCTTTAAGAGGATGGCCTAAGTGGGCCGTTGATGGGTGGAAACGGACCGTGACAAGCGAGCTCATTTCAGTGAGGCCATATGTGACATAGATGGGGAGGCGTGTTGGGTATTGAGAGATGGAAGCGCCTCCCAGCATGAGACAGCGGAGATTTTTGTAAATGGGCCAAGATCGATAGAGCTGAGTGGGGACGTAGGAAAGATGTGTAATATGAGGTGAATTTTCATCGAGGACAATGGTTGCTCGAGCAAGAATGCAGCGGAAAACAATGCCGATGCCTCCGACGTGGAAGAGGGGGAGTGAGAGGAGCCATTGATCATTGGGGCGGAGATCAAGTGCTGAGATTGCGGAAGTGGCGGAGGCGATGAGGTTCGCAAAAGAGAGAACAGCAATTTTGGGAGTGCCAGTAGAGCCGGATGTGAAAAGGAAAAGAGAAGAGGGAGATATAACAGGATGAAAAGGATGGTCAGGATAAGGGGCATCTAGCGAGGTGAGAAAGAGTGACGGTTGGAGGCGGGAGAGACATGTTTCGATTTGTGCGGGAGGAAGTCGGAGATTGAGCGGACAAATGGAAAGATGGAGGCGGAAACAGGCAAAAATGAGAGCGATGAGGCGATGATCGGGAGGATGGAGGACGGCAACGCGGCTGCCCGGTGGAAGATGAGAAAGGCGGGTGACATAGGAAGAGGCAAGCTGGTCGAGTTGGGAATAAGTGAGGGAATGCGTGCGAGATAGATAGGCGAGATGATTGGGAGCATCGAGGGAAGCTTCATTTAAGGGGCAGTTGCAATCAGGCATAGCTTTGAGAGGTTGATGGGGTTGAGGGAATTGGGCTGCCAAGAGAAATACCCAGAAGCTGTTTGGATCGGAGTGGAGAGGATGTCGTCTTGGAGGGAACTGTAGGTATCGAGGCCGATGGGAAGAGAGGAGGTAGAAAGGCGGGCAATGTGAAGAAGGCCGAGGCCAGTTTCATAGGAGGAGCTGAGTATGAGATCGAGATGGGGAGGAATTGTAGGAATGGAGCCGACGACTGTGGGTTTGACGACGACGGCTTTTAGCGTCGGGATTTCTTGCCAGGGCGAATCGAGAAGGGACTCATCAACTGCAAGTGGAAATTGAGTGATTTCAGAAAAGCGGACGAGGTCTGAAAAGAGGCGGAGAGGCTCTTCGAGATACGCAAAATCAGTGGGTTGGAAATGAGAGGCGAAATTGAGAGCTTGATCGAGGGTCCAGGCGCGATTGCAATCGATCCGGAGACGATGATTTTTGTAGTGTGTTTTCGTGAGGGTTATGGCGTCGGAGAGGGAGAGATGTCCGACTTTTAGTTTTACGGTGGGAAAATGAGGCTTTGGGCCGAGGGCGCAAAGAGGAAGGTGGATGGGTGTTTGTGGAAAAGGAATGGAAGCGCAAGAGAGGCCGAAGCGAACGGATGGAAGAGTGGGTTTTGCAGAGGAGAGATTGGGAAGAAGTTGGAGGATTTCTGATCGCGCATCCTCGAGAGTTTCTCGGCTAAAACCAGGAAGAGGCGCGATTTCTCCGAACCCATCATTCCATTGGAGGATGAGTCCTTCGCGAGTTTTCCAATTCCGAGTGTCGAGAGGAAGTTTATATTGATAAAGGCGGGCTGTCACCATAAACCAAAACAGAAAAGAACTGTGTAGAGAAAGAGGAGGAGAGCGCTTTTCTGCAATACAGAAATGAGTTCGAGAGGATCTTCAAAATAGAATGCTTTTTTGATGGCAGGAATGGCCACAAAAAAGATGAGGGAGGAACAAGCGAGATTGAGGGGAGCGTCGAAAAAATAGATGAGAGAGAGGGGAATGAGAGAAGCAGCAAGAATGGAGAGGGTGTATTCCCAGCTTCCGAATCTGCGGCCAAAACGGACAATCAAAGTGTTTTTTCGTGCGAGGCGGTCGGTCTTTTCATCTCGAAGATTATTCGCAATGAGAATGGAGCAGCAAAGAAGTCCTGGAGCTAAGCTTGCAATGAAGATGGGAAGAGTGACGGTGTGGGCTTGGAGAAAATAGGTGCCGCACACTGCAACAGGGCCAAAAAAAACAAAAACAAGAAGCTCTCCAAGACCGAGGTAGCCAAGCGGTTTTGGCCCTCCTGTATAAAAGATTCCCAAGGCGACGCAAAGAGCGGCGGCCGCAAAACTCCAAAGTCCCGCGATGATCATGAGCGGAATTGCAACAAGAATAGCGAGTCCAAAGACAATCAGGCATGCGCTGAACATGGCAAATGGGGTGATCCATCCTTCTTGAGTGGCCCTCTTTGGACCGTTGCGCAATTTTGTATCGGCGCCTTTGATGAAATCGAAATAGTCGTTTGCATAATTCGTGCCGATTTGGATGAAGAGAGAAAAAAGAAGGGTCAATGCAAAGGTAGAATACGCAATGGGCTGTTCGTAGGCAGCTATAGCTGTTCCAATCGCAACAGGACTAATGCTTGCGATCCAAGTTTTTGGCCTTGAAGCGAGAAAATAGGCTTTAAGGGCGCTTGGGGAAGCTGGAGAAGTCTGGTTTTCGCTTTTCGTTAAAGGCATTGCGGCCCTCCTGTCCTTCTTCTGTCATGTAAAAAAGCATTGTGGCGTTGCCAGCCAGTTCTTGCAATCCAGCTTGTCCATCGCAGTCTGCGTTGAGCGCGGCTTTTAAGCAGCGGATCGCAATGGGGGAAAGCTGTAGGATTTCTCGACACCATTGAATCGTGGTCTCTTCTAATTTTTCGTAAGGGACGACGCAGTTGACCAGTCCCATCTCTAGGGCTTGCTGTGCATTGTATTGTCTGCACAAAAACCAAATTTCGCGCGCTTTTTTCTGCCCGACGATCCGAGATAGATAGCTGGCTCCATATCCACCATCGAAAGAGCCAACTTTAGGGCCTGTCTGGCCGAAAATAGCATTATCCGCTGCGATGCTTAAATCGCATACAACGTGTAGCACATGGCCGCCGCCGATCGCGTAACCGGCGATCATCGCAATGATGGGCTTGGGGCATGTCCGCATCTGTCGTTGAAAATCGAGGATATTTAGGCGATGGACTCCATGGAGGTCTGAATACCCTGCGTCCCCTCGGATTTTTTGATCGCCTCCGGAACAAAAAGCATCTTTCCCTTCTCCAGTAATAATTATCACGCCGATTTCTGGATCATTGCGCGCATCATTTAAAGCATGGATCATTTCATCTACTGTCAAGGGGCGGAATGCATTGCGCACTTCAGGGCGATTGATCGTGATTTTCGCAATCCCAGGGATCTTGTGGTATTTGATGTCTTTATAGGTTCCGAAAGGAATCCAGATTGTCATGAAAACACTCTCTTTTCAATGGCTGCGGCAACTGCTTTAGGATTTTCAAGATGGACGACGTGTCCGCTTGAAGGAATTAGAATCGGATTTATGTAGAGGGCGCGGAATTTTGCGTCCCATTCTCCAACCAGAACATTGTCTAAGTCGAAACGGGGCTGGCGGCCTAAGCTATAATGCATCAAGGCTTTGGCAAGATCTTGCACATTCTGCTTTTTACGCATCGACAAATCCGGTTTATAAAACTGAAAGAGCGGTTGATCGTACCAGCGTTTTAAAAACTCGTCAATCGGGAGTTCCAATAAAATTTTTGCCCATCTGGCATCGCTCTCGAGCCGTTTTTGTTTTTCTGCTTCATCAGTCAGGCCAGGGTGGGCTGATGCAATAGTGAGCGAGGCGATTCTATAAGGGTTTTTAGCTGCGTAGGCCATCGCGAGTCGGCCTCCCATCGAGTATCCGATGAGATGAAAGCGGTCGATATCGATTTCGAAAGTTTCTGAAAAAGGGACTCCGCCATGTCCAGGCAAATGGATGCCGATGCAATGGCTTGGGGGGAGAAAATCACATACTGCTTTCCAGTCAGAGCAGGTTCCGAGGAAGCCGTGAAGAAAGACAAGAGGGATGCCCGATCCTTCTTTTAAACAAGTGCTTGCTGGCATCGTTCTGTGAGCTCTTTTTGGAATTGGTGGTTGTAGCTGCGCGAGGTGATGATTTCGATGACGCACGATCTTCCCGATTGGAAAGCGTCCAAAAGTTCATCAAAGGGATCAGAGTCTGTCCTTATATAAGGGAGGTCGAACATTTTCGCAGGCTCTTCAAAATGCCAATTGTGCTGAGCGCCCCAAAGTTCTTCAAAATGGGGAAAATTGACGACGGGCAAATGATGAAAAATACCGCTGCCGTAATTATTGGATGCGATGAGGATCAAAGGCTGTTTTGTTTTTTTTAAGAGAGCGAAAGAATTGAGGTCATGGAGACAGGCTTGATCGCCAAGAAACGCTAAAACAGGGGAATTTTGACCGTTTGAAAGTCCAGCGGCTGTTGCGATATTCCCATCGATTCCGGTCAGTCCACGGTTCACAAAAAAGCCTTTGCAGCTCTTTTTCGGGAAAAGGAAATGGTCTGCGTCCCGAATCGGCATTCCGTTGCCTAGGAAGACGGAAAAATGGGAAGGGAGTATTTGCCCGATTGTGCGCATCGCATGCCCTTCTGAAAATTGGGGATTTTCAGCGAAAAATCCTTCCACGATGCCATCGATTTCTCGATCCCTTTCCTTCCATGAAGAGAGCCAGCTCTGGTCTGTTCTCGCATGATACAGAGGGCAAAATTCGGAAGCGTTAGCTTGGATCCGCCCTGTTTGCAAACGGGCTGGATCTAAAAGAGAAGGGCGGGGATCTACATGAAGATAAGGGGTAGGATGGATTTCCTGCAGCCATTCGAGCGTTTTTTTGGAGGTGACCCTTTCTCCAAAATGGAGGATCAAGTCGGGCCTGAGATCGCATCCGCTTTTCAAGATCCAATCGAAATGGCGGATTTGCTCGTTTGTGGGAGAACAGCGCGCTTGAGACAGAAGGTCTGCAAAAATGGGCCATTGCAACTGTTTCGCCAGTTGTAAGATGGGAAGAAGGTCTTCTTGCGAGGCTAGCCGCCCGATGAGGATCAATCCTTTTGAAAATTTTTCCCAAGCTTTGATGGAACCCGGATCTGGTTTCAATTTCGGAAAAGATAGTTGGATCGGAGATCCTTTTTCCAAGGGGGGATCGATCGTGTAAAAGGGCTCGCGGAATTGGCAATTGATTTGAACTGGGCCTGGAGGGTTTTGCTGGGCATGGAAACAAGCTTGCGCCATCATAGAACGAAAATATCCTTCGTTCAATGTGCAGGGAAGATCAGCCTGAAAGCGGACGAAAGGCTGAAACATCTTGATCTGATCTGTCGTTTGATTCGCTCCGCAATCGCGCAACTCCGGTGGACGGTCTGCTGTTAGAAGAATCAAAGGGACGCAGCTGTGATGCGCTTCCATGACGCTGGGGTAGAGATTGCCGACGGCTGTTCCAGATGTGACGATGATCGCAGAGGGGAATTTGGCTCCTTGGGCGAGTCCCATTGAGTAGAAGCCAAGCCCTCTCTCATCAAAATGAACGTGAATTTTCGCTCCAGGATGTTCGGCTGCGGTTAAGGCGAGGGGAGTGCTTCTTGAACCGGGAGCTATGCAAAAATGGGTCACTCCTTGCTGAACAAGCTGATCGATCATCCAAAAGGCTTCTTTCATAAGAGAATTCCCTCGTAGAGGCGCAGTTTTTGGTCGAGTTCCTCCCATTCCTCTTCAGGATCGGAGCCCTCTACTATACCAGTCCCAGAAAAAAGGGTCGCTGTTTTTCCCTGGATCAAACAAGAGCGGATCCCCACGATCCATTCTGAGGCCTCAGGAGTTTTCCATCCGATCGCCCCTCCGTAAAGACCCCTTTGAAAAGGCTCAAGCTCTTCGATCAGTTTCAACGCTTTTTCTTTCGGGGTTCCGCAAAGGGCTGGAGTGGGATGGAGACGCTCTAAAATTTCTTCATCGGTAATGCCATCGTTCAAGAGAGCGGAACATCTGCTATATAGGTGCTGCACATTTTGCGCAGCATGGACAGAAATAGGAGAGAAGATGATGGGGGCTTTGCAGATCGGCGATAAAACTTGATTTAAGTAGGTTTGAATGGGGGAGAGTTCCCGCATATCTTTTGCGCTCGCTAATAGTTCACGCTTCAGTGTTTCATCTTCCTCAGGAGTTTTTCCTCTTTTTCTGGTGCCTGCAATGGCTTCGCTGAGGATTTCTTTCCCTTTTCGTGAAAACAACCTCTCCGGGGAGGCTCCTAAAAAGGAGAATTCGGGTGTTTGGATGCAGAAAACAAAGGCGCCCTCAGCTTTCAGCTGTAAAGCCGCAGCAATGGCAAATGGATTCGGGGTTGCTTCTAATTCCAATGTGACTGTGCGGGCAAGGACGACTTTCTGAAGTTCTTGATGGATGATTGCATCCACCGATTTTTTCACCCCTTCGATCCACTTCTCATGGTTAGGAGAAAAAGTACGTCGGAGAACCTTGATCGGAGGAGTGGGTTTTGGAAGATGGTTGACTATTTGGATTTTTTGCGAGGAGATTCCTGCTGAAAAAGGGCGGAAATGAAATGTGCAATGAGAAGGGGGAGATTTCCCTTCCCTATCGGCCCAAAAAATTTTCATGATTTTTCACCTACATAGAGGGTGACAGCTCCTAAAGCCATCGGATAGGCCATAATCTTTTCAAACTGAGCCTTTTTTAAAAGCAGACAAAATTCTTTTCCGGAGGGGAAGGTCTCAATCGTTTGATTGAGATATTTATATGCTTCTGGGTTTTTTGAGAGAAGCCCTCCAATTCGGGGCAGAATATGGCGCAAATAAAATAGATAAAAGCCTCTGATCGGTTTAGGGGGCAGGGAGAATTCCAATATCAGACATTTTCCACCCGATTTAAGGATTCGGTGGATTTCTTTTAATGAGGCAAGCGGATCGGTTACATTCCGGATTCCAAAAGAAAAAGTCGCTACATGGAAAAGAGAAGCTGCAAAGGGGATTTTTTCTGCGTCTGCCCGTAGAAAGCGCACTTTTTGACCATATGGCTTTGTTTGGAACTTTTTTGCAGCGATTTGTAGCATTTCTTGAGAAAGGTCGATCCCTGTTGCCGATTGAATCGAAGCGTTGCTTTCAAAAAGAGCGGAGAGCTGATCTCCAGTTCCCGTAGCAAGATCGAGAATTTTTAATGACTTTTCAGGGGGGAGATGTTTCGCGCACTTTTTGCGCCAGCCTTGGTCCATCCCTAAAGAGAGGATTCGATTGATGCGGTCGTAAGTAGGAGAAATGAGGTCGAACATTTTCCACACTTCTCTTCTAGTTGGTTCGGTCATGTAGCAGTCTCCAGAGCTTTTGGAACACTCTTTTTTTCATAATTTGCATGCGCGGCAAGGAGCCCTGCTACGCAGAATAACATCAGCTTGCCTTGCTGGAAAAGAATCGGATAAAAATCGCACACCCCAATGAATAGAAACGCAATGAAAATGGCGAGTAGGGAAGCGGTTGTTGGATTGATGGATGAGCGGATCGATGCGCGCAAAAGGGTCCCGATGAAGAGGAGAAAGGCAGCCAATGAGATCAGGCCGCACTCTGATGCGAGAAAGAGATAAATATTGTGAGTCCCTGTGGGTTTAATCTGAACATTGAAATCAGTCGGGATATAATTGGGGAGCCGTTCTGAAAATTGGTTGTATCCAACGCCGAAAAGTGGATTTTTTTTGATCATTTCGAAAGCGATATTTTGGCATTGGATCCGGATGGTGTCTGATTGTTCGGAGACTTTATTGTAATTGAGCACTCCTCCCCGATGAAGATATTGATCGTGCAGCAAAACCAGAGTGAGTGTTGCTGAAAAGAAAATTGTGAAACTGAGGTGGCGGATCACGCGCTCTTTAAAAAAGACCTTTTGTCTCCATCTGCATGCGACAAACCAAACAAAGGTTCCTAGTGCCCAGGCAAATAGAGCGGCGCGGGAATAGGTGATTGCAAGAGCAAAAAATTGAAAGGGGAATGAAAGGTATAAATAAGGTCGGAATTTTTCAAAGCGAAGAATCAATGGATAAATAGCCAATAGAGAAAGGGCCAAAAATCCCCCTAGAACATTCGGATGGGGGAGAGTTCCTGTAGCCCTGATTAGATACGCATTGGCTGAAACTCGATGAAAAATTGTATCGAAAATCCAACGGCTTCCCTCAGAAACGGAAAATCCAGGAAAAGTGATATCTGCATTCGTAAATTGAGGTTCGCCTAAAATTCTAAGACCCAGAGAAGCTTGCTGGAAATATTGCCCGATCGCAACGGTAGTTTGAAAAAGGGCTCCAAGTACAATTGCGCCTAAAATCCACTGAGTCATTGTTTGTTTTTCTTCGGATGAAAAAGCATTGGCGATGAATGAAAATAGAAGAATCGGCGTCAAGAGTTGGAGTAAACGAATGTAAGGCAGGGGGTAATGAGCAAAAGGAGAGGCGGCGATAGAAATCAAAGCGCAAAAAAAGATGATCCAAAGAAATATGGCGCTCCGATCCAGAAAAAATCGCCTCAATGGAATGCGGAGGCAAAATAGAAGCGCGATGGCTATCAGATCCGATCCATAAAAATAGATTTTTTTGTCGTAGGACGATGGGATTTCCAACCCATTCGGAATGAGCGATAGGGAAAAATATCGGAATAGCTTGTCGTACTTGTGCTCGACCGGAATCGCAAGCGCAAGCAAAATCAGAAGCGCAGCTGCAAAAATGAACTTTTTGGGAAAACGCATAAATTTCGAATCACTTTACGAGGATCCGAAATTCCCTTCAAGAGGCCAAGAGAATCATTGATTTAAATGTCTTTGTTTTTTTATTCTCCTCGGCCTTTAGAATGAATATACTATGAAAGCTATCTATAATTTGGTCGGCGCTTATACTTCAGGACCCTCTGTTACCCTCGACCCTATGAAACCTTTTGAAGATTTCCAAAAGCAATTTAGTCAGGCTATAGACAAGTTCAAAAGAGTTGATGCTTTACGCCTTCTTACCGCATTGGGTCCGATTTCAAAGCAATTTACAAATTCTCGCTTTTTTACAGAGATGTTCATCCAATACCTTGAAACACCGAATCAAATTGACCGCGTTTCCCTGCTTTGTAGTTCGCTTGGTTTGTTTGACATGCTAACTCCCTTTGCGCGGCTTGCTGAAATCGCCGCAAATCTATCTTTACAAAACTTCCATCAAGTCGATGAGCAGATTCGCCATATGGAGCGATTTTTGAGAGAATCAAAGGGGCCGCAGTTTACGGTATATGTTCAAGAACAACTCGAATTTTTCCAAATCGAAAGACGTTCAGAAATTGTCATGCTTCTCACTCATCTGCAGCATTATTTACACCGCGAGCCGCCGTATGAAAAAGTGGTCGCTTCTTTAGAGGATACCCTCAAGAAGGTTTAATTAGAGTTTTGACTAACAATTGGGCTAGCCACTTTTCGTACTTGTCAGATGACCAGCCACGTTCTACGACAAACATCCGATACATATCGCGTCCAGTGAACGCCCAAAGAATGTCCCGCGCTTCGGATAATTTGAGTCCTTTTATAAGAGAGTTCTCATTGTACATCTTTGTGATAGTCTCTTCCTGTCGCTGATAACGGCGCTGCTCTCTTTCTTTTTCAAGCTCTTTGAATTCAGGAGCGATTGCAGAAGCTCCTTGAAAAATATCCATTTGCGCACGTTCCGCATCATACATTTGCCGCGAAATTTTAGCAGCGATGGCGAGCCGCTTTTCTGGCGATTGATTTTTTCCTTCTTCAACAAGGGCTAAAATATGATCGAGCGGGAGAGCTTCATCCATTAGAGCGCGAAGGATGCCTCTCTTTGACTGAAATAAAGAATATATAGTGGGTGCTGAAACTTCCGCAGATTTTGCGATTTTTTCAACGGTTACAGGCTCAAAGCCCTCGGCCTGAAAGTTTTTTTTTGCAGAGGCAAGAATGCGGCTTTTTGTCTGTGCAGCCTGTGTGAGCCTCGAGGCAGAATTGTAAACTCTTTTTTTACGATTTGACATATTGGTTATAGTTTACTATATTCAATGTAAAAGATCAAACCAGGAGTTTACTATGAGCCAAGAAAATGTTGCAATTGCCGAAGCCTATTACATCGCAATGGGTAAGAAAAACGTTGCTGAGATGGGAAAATATGTCCATTCCGATGTGGAATTCATCACACCGCTTGTAAAAGTGAAGGGGAAAGAAGCGTTTATTGAGGCTGCAAA
>CAZXVU010000021.1:3939-24284 GCA_964644465.1 uncultured bacterium | reverse complement strand
GAAAAACATTTTCCCCCGATGAAAAAAGACAAGATCGATAAATCCTTTTATAAAATGGGGCGGCATTGCGAAGACAAATTCCATTTCGGCTTTCAGGTTTTCGGGTTCGAGTTCGCTTAATGAAAAAAACTCTCCCTCAATTTGCAAAGGGAGCCGAATGATTTCGGACACTTTTTTTTGGATCGGTTCTTTCCAAGGCTCTAATGAGGAGAAACGAAGTTCATCAGCAATGATCGTCTCAATAGCGGCCAGATCCCGCCAAATCGGTTTTGTAGAAGAAAAGAGGCGCTCGAAAATTTGATGGATGAAAATCCCTGTCTCGGTTCCCCGAGGTATTGTGTGGGCAGTAAATTCAGAAGAGGGAGCTTGGATTTTGTTTTCCCGTTCTTTGATCTTGGCCAGGGAGGTAAATGACGAGAGCAGAGAAAGAGTGAACGCGGGACGATAAAAGCTTCTGTTTTCGGGTTTTTTTCTTTCTGGAGAATGCAGTTTTGGAGAAAGAAAAATAGGAGGCTGCAGCTTTTCAAATGTGATGCTTTCTTCCTTGGAAAGCGCCGAAATTCGCTCCATCAGCGGGCCCTCTTTCTCGAGATGACGGCAAAAAAGCTCCATGGGAGAATGAGTGCCTGATTTTCCTTCTTTTTCGGTCAATGCGACTGGGACATAAAGACGTTTTTTAGCCCTAGTCATTGCTACGTAAAGCTGACGAAGTTTTTCTGCATCAAGCTCCTCTGCTTCTTCCTCGTTTTCGGGAGTCCTGCTTGAAAGGCCCAAGGCGAAAACAATTTCAAATTCAAGCCCTTTGCTGATATGGAGCGTCATGACTTGGATTGCATTTTCCTCACAGTCCATCCTCCTGCGGCCCCCTTCATCAGATTTCAGGGTCTTTAAATCGCTTAGATAGCGCGTGAGTCCTTCGAAAGAAAATCCCTCTCTTTTTTCCCAGAGAAACAGGATTTCAAAAATCTGCAAGACATCGCGAGTGAAAGAAAGATCATAAGCGGCGATCCGTTCAAAAATGGAAAGTCCTTCTATTTTATAGTCGAAAAAAGCCCTGCAAAAAAATACGAGGCCCTTTTCTTCCAAAAGAAGTTTAAACTCGGCATAGGGAAATTCCGCCGAAGTCCCAAACGGTCCTGCCATGACAATTTTTGCTGCGCTGAAATCGCGCGGCTTGATAACGGCTTCTAAGAGCTCTCTGATCGCTTGAAAAGCAAGAGTCTCTCCCAAACAAATATGGCTGCGGGCAATCGCTGGAATCTCTCGTTCTCTAAAAAGTTCTAGTGTTTTTTCGACCTGATAGCGGTCTTTCACTAAAACAGCGAATTTACTGAACTCTTTAAGCCCAAGCTTTTCGATTTCTTGAACGGCGAAAGGAAGGAATGCTTCATCAAAGAGATTTTCCCCTTCCGCGATGAGAAAATGAAGAGATCCTTTTTCATCGGGAAACTCCGATGTGATGCTGGCGCCAGCTTTTACCGGAAGGTAGGGAAGCACTCGATTCGCCTTTGGCAAGACGAGCCAATCCCGCTGGAAGACGGCATTCAGAGCGCCGATCAATTTTTTCGATGAGCGGAAGTTGGTATCGAGATGATAGAGATGTTGTTCTCCCAGGAAATCGCGCGCTTCGAGATATGTATAGATATCTGCATTTCTGAAGCGGTAAATCGATTGTTTTGGATCTCCCACAAGATACAAAGCCAGCAAAGAAGAAGACTCCAAAAATAGAGAGCGGAAAATCTCCCATTGCATGGCGTCGGTATCTTGAAATTCGTCGATGATCGCAGCGCGATATTTTTGGCGAACCCGTGCAGCAAATTCTTCGCATTCTATCGCTTTTCGCATTTGCATGAGGATTTCGTCGGGATTAAACTGCTCTTCTTCCGACAAAATCCGCTCTGCAATGGGACTCCAAAGTCCTTGCAAAGTTTGCAAAACTTGAGAGGTTTTCTGCTCGAAGAGAGAGCCAAATTGAAGCCTTGCCCAGTCGAAAAAACGAGGATAATTCAGAAAAGCGGGAGGGGAGAATTTGATCTTTCGGTTCAACGGGTCAAGAAAAGCAAATAGAGATCCTTTCTCTCGAATCAAAGTGCGGAAAAAGCGGGGATCATCGGGGGTCTGAAAGCTTCTTGCTAAAGAGACAACCTGGCTTTCCAAATCTCCTTTTGCCTCTGCTTTTTTAAAACCGCTTTCCAGACAGCGGAAGTCGTGCAAAAGTTTTTGTTCCTCAATAAGATCTCCTGGCCAACCTTCCAACGCCTTTTTATACTGGCTAAAAAGCTCTGAAAAACGGGGGCCCTCTTTTTTTTCTCTGAGAAGCAGTTTTTCTTCGATTTTTTCGAGATTTGGATATTTTTGAATCAAGAGAGCTGCCTGTTCCGGACAAAGATCTTCTTCTTTAATGCCCCATTCCAAAAAGTCGCGAGCTGCTTGGGAGATTTTTTGAGAAGTTCCCCTTCCTCCATCTGGATCGGGAAGAGAAAAGCCAATTTTCGCCTCAAAGGCGAATTCTCGCAGCATCCGATAACAAAAACCATGGATCGTAAAGATCTGGCACCGGTCGAAAGCGGTGATTGCATCTGACAATAAGCGGCTCGCTTCCTCCGAACCCAAATGGGGCTTTAAATAGTCCCAAGAGGCTTCCCCGCTTTGGATCATAGAAAGCGCATTTTCCAAATTCGAGCGGATACGCGCTTTTAACTCTCTCGTTGCCGCGCGAGTGAAGGTCACTGCAAGGATTTGCTCAACTTCAATGGATTCCAGGATGAGCCGCACATAAATATGCTCGATCGAAAATGTTTTCCCAGTTCCGGCAGAGGCTTCTAAAAGATGAGGACCGAAAAGCGGGCAATCTAAAGAAAGACAGTCAAACCGCTGCATGAGCATCTCCCTTTTTGGCACGGGAGGGATATAGGGCGATGAGCCCAGAAAACGATTCTCTCAAAACTTTTTCCCATCCTTCGAATATTTTCTCTGCATTCAAAGTAGGCGCCCGAGCCAGCACCCAATCAGCGATGGGATCTTCCAATTGCCTGTTTTGGGTGCGCATTTTTTTCTCTAACTCGTTTGCATCTTTTCGCAAAAGAGCATCAGCATAGTCGGGAAGCAAAGGAGATGGATAGGCCAAGCAGCGAAAATAATATTCAAGGAATGCTTTCAGCGATTTCAGTGGATCTTCCAGCTTTTTTATTTTTCCTGATTTGAGAGCAAAGATCTGGTCTGTCCCCAACGCAAGAGATGTGATCAAAGCTTCCGGCCAAATTTTCAAAAGACTTCCGATATCATCATTTCCCATGTGGACAAAACCTTGAGGGCAAATTTGCTTGATTTCCCCGACAAGGCGCACTTTGAGCCTATTTTCCCAGCAAATTTCAATCGGGGGCGTTCCCCCATTTTCCTGGAACTGAAGAGACGATATTTTTTCGATATTCCAAGCTTTTAATTGCTCGCTCCATTCATCCGATTTTTCTTGAATTTCCAATCTAAGAGCCTCTCCGAAAAGCCCGCCAGGAAGAGTTTCTTGAGCAAAGATTTTTTCCAAAGGTTGTGTCAGCGAGGCACGCAGAAGCTGCGCTTTCTGTAGGATAAAACTCTCTTCCAATGGCTCATTGAGAAACATGGTTTCAATTTTTTGGAGATAAAATTTCCAAGAATGGCGTGCAAATTGGGCTAAATCTGAAATCGAGACGATTCTTTCTCCTTCGGGAAGATTCAAATCGGGGCAAGAGCTCAGATCGGGCCAAAAAGAGAGCTCTATATTTTCTTGAGAGCGCTTTGCATCAAAGGAAGGATAAACGATCGAAGGACAATCGATCTCATTGATGAGTTCCTGCACAACAATCGAAGCAGAAACAGGCTTCCCTTCTTCAGCGGACAAGTGGCAATAGCTGATCCTGAAATATTCTTGGGCCGCAAAAAGAGCCTGCATAAATAAGTAGCGGTCCCGATCAGACCTTTCAGGAACCGTTATTTTCTCCTGCCATAATAAATCAAGAGAGGAAGGAATGTGAGCACGGGGAAAGCTTTCTTCATCCATCCCCAGCAAAAAGAGAGCCTTTGCAGGAAGGACTGCCCCTTCTTCAAAAGGGGCTATACGCACTGCATGGAGTTGAGAAGCGGACAGTTGGCCATATATCGGCTGGATCAGAAAACTTTGAATAGAAGCAAAGGAAACAGGGGCTTCAGAAAGGCCGAATTTGACCTCCCTCATTTCTTTCAATAGATCCCGAAATGCATTCAAGGCGGCCATATCGGCTTCGCTTTCAGAGTCTGCGAATAGATATTTTTCAGCTAAAAGAGATAAGCGGCTCGCCCAAACGCCTAAAGTCTCCTCTCCGCTTCGAAATAGGGCCAGATCTGCCTTAAGCCCCAATACCAGTTCAATCAACTCTTCCAGGCTGTCGAATCCAATTTCTACGCCTTGAAGAGGAGAACCTTCTGGGAAAAGATAGATCATCCCGTCAAGAAGCCGATCTAGCCCGTTCTGCCATGATCCGTCTCCAACTTCTTTGGGAGAATAAAATTCTGAAAGGATATTTTTCCGATGCGTTTCATCAATTCCCCAGTCGATCCGAGCTTTTTCAATCCAGTCCCGAAATAGCTCTAAATGACCTTCTTTCCAGTTTCGTTTTCGATAAAAAGCGGGAGTTTCGAATAGAGCGAGAAGCTCATCAGCCTCCCATCTACCAAAAGCCAATTTCATCAGCCGTCCCAATCCTTGATAGAAAGAGCTTTGGGCCCCAATATCCAATTCAGAAATCCGATAGGGGATAGGAATCTCAGGATCAGAAAAAGTAAATTCGATCAGAGGGATATAGGACTTCAAATCAGGAGCTAAAATAGACATCTCGCAAAAAGGGACTCCAAGCTGATGCAAATGAACAATCTGATCTCTCAAAACCTCTACTTCTCTTAAACGAGAAGATCCCGTTAAAGAAATTTGGATCGATGCATCTTCTTGCTTCTTCTTCTCTCCTGGCAACCGAAAAAACAAAAGGTCGTTTTGCACTTTTTTCAGAAGAGACGTCTCAGGAATTTCTCGATAAACTTCCTCGAAGTGTACAGCAAACCGATCGAATACCTTGAGTGTTTCTCTTCCTAATTTTCCCCAATTAGCAAGAAGAGGGGGCGCTTTTCTAAGATAGCTATCGAGCTCCCTTTGGATCTTGAATGGAATATTTTTTTTCTTCAGGCGCCGGGCAGAGCTTCTCCGTTCCCGATCGGTAGCAAGGTCATCCCAATACTCAGTACATGGAGAAAATAAATAGATAGAGAGCGAAGACGCCCTGAATAAGTATTCCCAAAATAATGGGGGAAGAGAATCGATCCCAAAACAATGGATTCTTTCGCCATGAGCGGCATCTGCAAATAATTGAACCTGCATCTTCCACGGACCTTGAACAAAAATCTTCTGCAGAATCTCGTACTGCCAGCCGATTTTCTCAGAATGAAAAAGGCTTTCTCCAAATTGTCCATAAGAAGAGAAAAGAGAAGCGAGTTGTTTAGATAAGTCTTGAATGCGCTTTGTCTTCCCGTCCAAATATCTCAATAGTTCTGGATCTTTGCATTCTTTGAGCGCTTTCTCGATCAGACAAAATAATTCCAACGAGCTGGGTATCGTGGAATTTTGGATAAAAAATCGCATTCCTTCTTGAACAGAGAGCAGCTTGATGCCCATTGCAATCTTTTTTCTTTTTGCAATTTCAACAAGTAGCCATTGCTTCATTTGTACAGAGGGAAGAAGGATAGTGGGGCAATCCAAAGGAGAAGCTCTTTCTCCATGAACTTGATTGATGAGGCAATCCACTAAATCATCCGTTTTCTGGCTGAAGAAAAGAGTCGGTGCCTTTCTCATAAATGGCAGTATCTCAAAATTCCTTCTCTCCTTGCAATGACATAACTAATTTTTCCTGTTGCAAAGAGCTCTTTCAAGAGGCTAACCTTAGCGCAGGCTAGAAAATTCTTTAAGGAATTGCAGAAATAGTTCATGCGTTGGCTTTTTCGCACTGACTCCCGTTCTTTCTACCTCCTCAATGCCACACAATTTCTCGGGGCCCTCAATGACAACATCTTTAAACTTCTCGTCATTTACCTATTAATCAATGTAAAGGGACCTGCATCAGCAAACTCGATTCTCTCTATAGCAGGCGCTGTTTTCGTCATTCCTTTTTTATTATTTTCTTCAGGCGCAGGAGTCTTAGCTGACAGAATCAGCAAAAGGACAATCATTGTCTTTACGAAGATCCTAGAACTTATGATCATGCTCTTTGGTGTATTGACGATCTCGTTAGAATGGGAATTTGGCTCTTTTGCCGCTCTTTTCTTCATGGCTACGCAAAGCGCAATTTTCGGACCTTCCAAGTATGGAGTCATCCCTGAGCTTGTAGAGCCTAAAATGGTCTCTAAGGCTAATGGATCGATGACCTCGTTCACTTACCTTGCGATCATTTTAGGAACATTTCTCGCTTCTTTTCTCACAGATGTCACTGGAAAAAATTTCTTTTTAGTGTCTCTTTTTTGTCTATTGATCGCAGTGATCGGTTTGATCACAAGCTTAGGTATTCGACGAACTGCGCCGCAAAACTCTCCGAAAAAAATCAACCCTTTCTTTCTCTATGAAATCTATCAAACCTTAAAAACAAGTTGGAAGATCCCCCATCTTCTGCCTGCTATTTACGGATCTTCTTTTTTTCTTTTTATCGGTGCCTTTACTCAGTTAAATATTATCCCATTCGCTATGCAGTCTCTTGGTTTGAGTGAAGTTGGAGGAGGGTATCTTTTTCTCGCCACAGCAGTTGGGATCGCGATTGGGGCTGTTCTAGCAGGGCAGCTTTCGAAAGATCGGGTGGAACCTGGCATTTCTTGCATGGCAGGTTTTTTCATTACGATCTTTTTCTTAATCCTCTACTTTTTTTCTTCCTCCTTGCCAATCACCATTGTCACATTGGGCCTGTTAGGTCTATTTGGCGGCGCTTATCTGATCCCTTTTGATTCGTATCTACAGGTAAATAGTCCTGATGAAATAAGAGGGCAAGTGATTGCAGCAGCCAATTTCTTTAGTTTTATCGGGGTGCTGATGGCCTCTTTTTGCCTCTATTTTATCAGCGAAGAACTCGGATTAAGCGCTCCCACAGGATTTGCTTTCATGGGCATCCTGACCTTTATTTCAAATCTTGTTCTTATAGGGCGCCTCTCGACTCTATTCTTTCCTTTTTTCATCCAAAAAATCTTAAAGCGATTCCGTAAACTAAAGCTAGCTTCGCCAGTGCCAGACCCGTCTCACGTAATCATCTTACAAAGTAATTCTTGGTTTGATGCTCTGCTCCTCTTTTCTTGCGTCCCCAAATTAAGAATTCTTCTTCCTGACCCATATTTCCGCCATTTTCCGTGGATAAACGGCTGGTTCGATTCTATGCGAATCGTTCCTCCAGAACCAGATCATAAACAAACTTTAGAGTCTCTATTTGGACATGCGAAGAGAATTCAAAATCAAAATTGTACTGCATGTCTCTTTTTTCACCGGAGAACGGATAGCGACGAAATCATAGAAGCTTATAAGAAAGTTTTTGGAAGATTGCATTTCCATTTAGTTTACGCGCATGGGATCAAAGAACGGATCCCGAAAAGATTTCTTTTTTTTCGTTTTTACGTAAAGCAGATCACGCTTCGTTTTACGAAAGAGTCAGATTAGTGTTTACCGATTTTTTCCAGATAGAGATCTACCAGCCGATATAGATCTCCATATTGTGTCTTTTGGCTGACCATATGGAATCTTTGGAGAGAAAGTTTTGCAACAATTTCTTCCACGCTGATGTTGATATCCTCGATATTTACCCCATCAGCAATCTGTTGATCGATCAAATGGAGGAGTGTAAAGGCGGCGATGAAAGTCCCCGTTCTACCGACTCCTGCGCTGCAATGCACCGCAATTAGATCGTCAGTTGATTGATTTTTTTTTCGCGCTGCTTCCAAGACTTTTAAGAGCATTTCAGGTCCGATTCCCCGATTATCTGGCCATTCTTCACACACAATGTAGGGGATCGGCAAGGGATAGCTATCCTTGCGAGGAATATTTAATGTGTTCTCTACATGGCCGGAGGGATGAGGGATCGAAACAATACGTCCCTTCCAATAAGGATGGCATTTCTTCTGATCCCCCTCAAAATCAGGAGTTAATCGAACCAAACAATTCACATGATAATTAAGAAGGAGATGGAAAAAGCCATTTTCATCTTTCGAGCGGGTTCCCTCCATTGCTAAAAAACGGAGTCCGCCTATGTTGATATTGCTAGAGTTAAAATATGAGCAGCTTTTGTTGTATTCGAATGCGACGCATCTCGGAACCCGAACGTGGTCTCCTACAATTAATTCTTCAGCGATTGAGTAATCAGGATGAACCTGCCGGATTGGAGTCTCCAGATCGATTTTTTCATACCAAGTAAAAATCCTGGCCTCATAAAGCCCACCGAATTCCTCTTCGATCTCCTCCATAGGACGGTTGGGCGTCCAGCGAGCAAAGGTTCTGCCTATTTTGAATTTTTCCCAACGATTTTCAAATTCCCTTTTGCTGCGGGTGAAATGTTCATCAACAATCTTATTGGATTGAACTGCAGCGCCCATGTCTTTTAGATGGACAAGAGCTGCTTGGACTAACTCAGAATCACGTGCAAAGCCAATCGTAGCAATGGCGAGGAAAAGAAACACTTTCATGAAAATTATCTATTCTTTAGAACGCGTAAATGAATTCCAACTCGTATTGTTTATACTTGAGATTGGGACCGATATTAGTGTTCAAAGTTCTTGAATATTTGAAGTTTTGTAGAAGAGTGAAGTTATCTGTAAAGGCGTAGAGAGCCTCGATTTCAAAACCATGATAATTGCAAGAGCCTACGGCTGTTTTGTTTGTTGTAGCTCCGCTTCTAGGATCCCCATTATCTGCATTCGTATAGAATCCCACGCCTTCCGCATTTCCCCGTCCGATGCCGCTGACATCGAAAGTCGGTACAGCTTGGGCTTGAAGCCACTGATAATTGATATCTATGGCCCAATCAAATTTCTTTTTTACCAAGCCGATAGACATGCCTGCATACCAACCAAAATTTTGCCGTCTTCCATTGGTTTGCTCAACTCCAAAGCCTAAATGGTTGCAAAGGCCTGCTGCATAGAATTTAATGAGCCGTTTACCGATCCATTCAGGATAAAATTGGTAGGAGGTAAGAAATTGAGACACCAAAAATTTATAACGGAGCTCTCTCAATCTATTTGCGAAGGGCTTGTACCAATCTATGATGGAATATTTCATATTCAGGCCCACGTTTGCGATACGTAAACCACCCATCTCAGCTACGTAAGCATATTGATTGATCCGATCGTTCACGAGAAGGGCGCCGACATTAAAATAATAATCGCCCAAGTTAGGAAATGCCTTGTTGAAACGAAATAGAACGCCGTCATAGAGAGAGGAGAATTCAAGTTTTGAATCAAAAACATTGAATAGATAGCGCCTTCCGATTTCAGCATCGATCGTGAACGTATCTCCTGAGAGCGCTCTTCCTCCAAGATACCCTTTTTCCAGGCGTATCCTGTTGACAGTTCCGCTGCTGAGGCCCATATCATTGTCAAACTCAACTTTGATTGCAGCCCAGGTGTAGTCGGTCCTGTAATCGATCATGATATTGACTTCGCTATCCCAAGCATATTGAGCTCTTCTTGTAGTCCCGCCCTTGCCTCTTTGTCGGATCCCATTTTTCCGTTCATTCGTATCTTGGAACTCAACTCGGACCTCACCGCTAAGAGAAAGATCTCCACCGATCTCTTTCACTGTGACCAATCGTTTATCTCTCAACCAGCGTCGCAGCGCATCCATATCGCCGGCTTCAGGATCCTTTTTCTCATTATATTGCACATCGCCTTGAGCAATCAGAGTCTCAGCAGGAATTGGGGTATCAGCAACAGAAACAGCAGCTTGTTGAGCAAAAATAGGGATACTCAAGAAAGAGAGGGCAAACACAAGTCGGGAAAGATTTAACATTAAGACCCTTCTAAAAGTATCTCTAAGGAAATCAAGGATTATAAGGAAGCCTTCATTAATCTGCAAAAGGAAGAAGTATTAGACTCCCAGCAATGCTGTAGCAAACCTTACCGATAAGTCCGCAATGCAGTTTGCGGTCCTACCCTAAAAACGGAATTGGCCGGATAGAGATAACCCTTCTTCGAACCAACCTCGCCATTCGATATTTAGGAGGAACTTCGATCCATTGCTGATTGTACATCCTACAAAAGGACCCAAGACTATTTGGGACTGGAGCTCAGCCAATCCGGTTCTCAGATGGCTGATTTTAAAGCGAGTCTGATTCGCTAAACACCCAATGTAAGGAGCGAATATAGCGATTTTTTGTGTCAGGGCAGCCCCTGCTTGCCAAAATCGGAGTTTTAGTTTGTTTGTACCTAAAATGGGAGTTCCATTGAGATTCGAATGGCCTTTCATGAAATCCCAACCTCCTGCTTGGCCATCAAAGGCAAGCGAGGTATCTTGAATTTCTAAAATGATGAGTTTTGCGCTGCCGCTCCAAAGCAATCCATTGTGCGATTGTCCGCGGATCATCCCATTGTCCTGGTTCCACTTCCATTGGCATTGGCCGGTTCCAAGATGTGCTTGAATATTAAAACGCTCTCTAATGCTCCAAGTTAAGTCTGCAACTTCCGAAGGTCCTTGAATTTGTGCATGATGAATACCAGTAGAATCTGTCGAATGGCAAGTTCTTAATTTTTTTTGCCAAAGATAATCTCCTGTGATTCCAAGTTGGATATTTGACCAAAACTGATCTGAAATAAAAAATCCCTCTTCGAGCAAAGCGGGGGATGACGGATTACCTACTGGAGCAGAGAAAAGAGAAAAAAAAGGGATCAAAAAGAGTAAATAGAGCATTTAATATATCAAACAAAAAGAGCAGGGAAAGGTCCCTGCTCAATCACTATTTGTTGGAGAGGCAAGAATCAGAATCTCAGATCGCCTGAGATGGTGACTGCTTCCTCGTCGATAAGACGACCTTCAACATTCAACATGAAATATTTTCCTGTTGAAAGAGAACATCCGATAAACATACCCACGGGAGTTCTGTTTTCGAAATGGTTGGTTCCTGAACCACTGCTTGCAATGGGAGTATCAAAACCACTCAGCCTAGCTTTGGCATTTGAATATTTTAAACCGATATAAGGCGTTAAGAGATCGATTCTGTAAGAAATATCCCAATCGATTTGCCATTCATGCCATCTTAAATGCGTTCCAGCGGTACTTACAGGAACTCCATCTGTTGTTAGCCATTCGGTCTTATAATTTGCACTTGAATAACGTCCGCCAATACCAAACGAAGTATTTCCCCATTCAAAGAGCAAACCTCGCGCGCCTACGCCCCAAAGAAAATTGTACAGTGTTTCCATGTCAATAAGATTGACAGCGCCTACAGTATCAACAAAACGCCATTCCGCCTGAGTTCTAGAAGATCCAAAGACCCCATAAACATCCAATCGGTCAAGAACGTTAATTGTCACAGTTCCTGAATTGGTACTTTGCTGATATCTATCTACGCGCCCATGCCCTTCTCTATACTGCTTCATCCTTGCATCTGAAACAAAGTCTCCTTCATATCCGACACGCAGATCAATCCAGGTGTCACATGACATGAAAAAACCTTCATCGATCAGTTGAGGCGCAGATGGATTTCCGACAGGAGCAGCGTAGAGCGCTGTAGATGCAACAATTGCTGCCATCAACATCGCAAGTTTTTTCATCATGACCTCCATTGAAAATAACTCCCTGCTGGGATTTTCTGTGTCTTTCACAAACTCTCGCTAAGCAGGGGCTTTTCTATTGAATCGCACCTTAAGCATGTCGAATTCGACACGAAACCAACATCTACTGTTAATTGAATATCACATCTGACCAAATTAAGGAAAAAGATTTTTGATTTTTTCATGCAACCCTCTCTATAGAAACTCTGTATATTCTTTCGATTTTGACAGAATAATCCACGGAGCCGTGTTTTTTGCGTCCATCCATTCTTTCCAATCATTCATGGGATATCCTTGCAAAGCAGTTCTATTCAACCTCCAAAGTTCCAATTGGTTTGTGACAGGATTCACGATGAATCCAAAAAACCAATCCGACCAATTGGTATCGGCAAAAATGATTGGATGAGGAGAGGAGATTCCAATAAGGCGCATAGTCTCTGCAATTTCCCAATCCCAATCCACAGAAGAAAAAGGTCTCATTAATAGATTAAACAAGATTTCTTTTGTTGTTTGATAGATTTCAAGAGGACCCATGAAAGAACCTTCCATAGACTGAAGCTTTGGTTCCCATTTTTTTGCAGCGAGTTTATGTCGAACAGAAAGATGATTCAACAAGTCGTTCAAAGCCATTTTTGCCTCAGAAAAGGGAAATAACGGCAGATTTTCGAAAAAAAGTGAATCTACTAGACCTATAGGATTTTTGATCCGTGAGCCTTTTATGGACCTGAGACAATCAATAAAGTTTTCTCTTAATTGCTGGGGAGTCTTAATATTTTGCTTTTGTCTGAATAGATGAAGGAAAAGAGCTTTTTCTTCACCAGGCAGTCTATCGCTGAGTCTATGAGATAGATATTCTTGCATATGCTCATCCAATTTCCTTTTTTGGTTCCATTGCCGATTTTGTTCAATCTGCATCTCCCAACTTGAAGGAATAAGACGAGGGATAAAAATGAACGCATGCGTTGGTGAGTGGACTAATAGAGGGTCATTTTTTCCAATCCCTTCCTTTTCGAAAACCTGGAGCACTTGTTCTTCTGAATGAGGAACAAAGGATACTTCGGTAAAAGGTCTATCGCGGCTGCAATACGCTTGTAAAAGGGTCTCCATGGTACCACCAGAAATATAATCCCATGGGGATTGACGCCCTTTTTCTTTGGCTCTTTGGATGGCAGACTCGAGAAATTCCGGCTCTTGAATAAATTGGATGAGAGCCGTTGTGATTTGGGTAAGGAGTTCTCTTCCGAGCAAAGAAGGGATTTCAAGATCCATTTCAACTACTGAGAAAAAATCCCGAAGAGCCTCAATGTACTGTTCTCCATTATGAATCGATGTCCATTGCGAAGAATCAGTCCTCCCGTGCTTGTAGACTAAACGGAAACCAGCGGGGCTGTCTTCATAAAGATGCGCGGCCTCTCCAAATAATGAGGGATCGAAAAGTTCCTGAAAATAATCTTGGAATTTTTGGTCATATTGCCGGATGAGGGAAGAGAAAAAACCTGCCAAGGCGTCAGCTTTTTCCGCGGCTTTATCTCTCATCTCTAATGCTATATTTGCAGAGTAGACGTAGGTTGAAAGTTCAGATTTCAGCTGATTCCTATGAGAATCGCTCGTAGATCCGTGTATCAAAGACTCCGTAGCCCTTACGGCTCCAGCCACCTGTTCATATTCTTGATGATACCGAGAAGCTTCTTCATTCGCACTCTGAAGCAGTGCATTAATGGTTTGATAGAGAAAGTATCCAATGCCTCCAATATTGTCAGGATGAAGACCCAATCCTACATATAAATTCCAACGTGCAAAGTCTACTTTCACATCACAAAAAGAGGCTAAAGTGTATTCCCAACAGCGGAGTAAAGCGCATTCGGCAATCGATTGAAACGCCAGGCAAGCCTTAGAAAAGCGTCTCTTCCAATTTGAAATTTTTTGCGATCTTTCAGAAGGAGGCTGATAATAGACAGCAACTTGTTTCGCCAAAAGAGGCGTCATTTGGATTTTGGAAAGATTCTCTTCATCTGCCAGGTCTTATTCTATGAGACCTTCTTATACTAAGAGAACTGACGAGATAAATTTCTCTATGCTCTGTGGCAATTCACCTTGAGTCAATAAGCGAAAAATCCGATCCCGTTTTCCTTCAATAGATTTTTGGGGTGAAAAAATTTCCGCAGCCTCAAAAGCGGCCAATAATCCTGGAGAAAAGGGGAGGCTTTCCAAAACAAATCCCTGTAAAGGTTTTTGTAAATCAGTTGTCCCAGAATTTGGGCTCAAAGGAACTGAATATTCTTTGCCAGCGACGATTCTTTTCATGCGGCCGGTGCTGAGAATGTCGTATAGATCTTTAAAGAGACTTAAGGGATATTTTTGTTGGATCAATATGGCAGGAGCTGTTCCAAAACAAGATCCTGCAGTCTGTCTTAATAAAGTGAGCCAGGCAGCGATAACAGCTCTTCGAACATGAACCGTTTGTACACTGCGCATTTGTTCAGGCCAAAGAGTGTTTCTAACAACCTCTTCAGCTTTTTTGTGGGCTAGTGGGGGGGAGAATTTCCGAATCGCAGCCCATATTTCTTTGTTTTCTTCTAAGAGGCGCAACGAATCTTTTAAATGGGTATAGATCATTGCATCGCCTTCTCGCCTAGGACCTAGCAAAAAAATACCCAGGCTGAATAAGCGATTGAGCTCTTCTAAATAATCCTTATCTAATTCCCCTTCATCATCAATGACAAGATATGCAACCTTTAAACCCAAATAACGAGCCCGGAACCGAAAAGACTCCTGAATTGGACATAGGTCCATTAATTGATATATTTCCGCCTCTTTGCCAACATCATGCCGACTCGCTATAGATCCTTTAGGAGCTGAACGCAATGAAGAAAAAAAAAGCTCTTCGAATGTAGCTAAGGGCATAAGTCTTCTATTACAGGAAAATTTTTAAGGGGACAAATGTAAAGCTGTTTTACATGAGCTCTTTTGAGATATTTCCCAAATCTTGTACACTTCTATATCATTTTTTACCTGAGTTAAATCCATGAAAGTCAAAGCCAACAACAAAGTCCTCGAACTCCCAGAAGGGAGCCTTATTAAAGACGCTGCTGAAAAACTCCACCTGACCGCGCCTGAACAAGCAGTGACAGCAAGCGTGAATGGAAAATTGACAGATTTTACCAAGCCTCTTACCGATGGCGATGAAATTATATTTTGGAATTTCGATGACCCAGAAGGTAAAGAAGTTTTTTGGCATACCTCAGCGCACGTACTTGCACAGGCAATCTTACGTCTTTGGCCAAACGCGCAGCCCACTATTGGACCTCCGATTGAACATGGCTTTTATTACGATTTCGGCAACTTGACTGTCACAGATCAAGATTTCGAAAAAATTGAACAAGAAGTCGAGGCTATTTTAGCAGAAAACTATAAGACACAGCGAGTTGAATTTGCCAACAAACATGAAGCGCTTGAAGCCTTTGCAAAAAACCCTTTTAAACGGGAGCTGATCGATAGTTTTGCAGATGAATCTCTTTCCGCTTACAGGCAGGGAGAATTCTTCGATCTTTGCAGAGGACCCCATATGGCTGCCTTGAATAAAATTAAAGCTTTCAAGGTGTTGAAGACCTCCGGTGCATATTGGAGAGGGGACTCTAACCGCGAAATGCTGACCCGTATCTATGCAATCTCCTTCCCTGACAAGAAGAGGCTCAAAGATTATTTACATCTTTTAGAAGAAGCCAAAAAACGGGACCACAAAATTATTGGGCCCGCCATGGATCTCTTCTCATTTAAGGAAGAAGCTCCAGGAATGCCTTTCATCCATCCGCACGGATTGATCGTTTGGAACCGGTTGCTGGACTTCCTGCGAGAACGTCTCACTCAGGCCGGTTATATCGAAATCAAGACACCGATGATGATGAGCAGAGAACTTTGGGAACGCTCCGGCCACTGGTTTCACTACCTAGAAAACATGTATACCTCTCAGATCGAAAAACGGGATTACGCCATCAAACCGATGAATTGTCCTGGCTGCATGCTATATTATCGGACTTCGACCCACAGCTATCGCGATCTTCCTCTAAGAGTATCAGAAATTGGACATGTACACCGCTTCGAAGCTTCTGGAGCATTGAATGGGCTTTTCCGTGTGCGAGGTTTCCATCAAGACGACGCGCACCTTTTCATGCGACCCGATCAGATCCGCGATGAGATTCTGCAAATTCTTAAACTTGCCGAATCTGTCTATATGACTTTCGGTCTTCCCTACAAACTGGAACTCTCAACGCGTCCTGAAAAATCAAAAACAATCGGGACTGACGCAGAGTGGGAGAATGCAACAAATGGACTGAAAGGAGCTCTCGACGATTGGGGACACACTTATCGGATCAATGAAGGCGACGGCGCTTTCTATGGACCGAAAATCGACATCCATATCCGTGATGCAATCGGCAGATTTTGGCAATGCGGAACTGTTCAGCTCGATATGTTTTTGCCTGAAAAGTTCGCCCTAGAATATGTCGATAATGATGGATCGCATAAGCGACCCGTCATGCTCCATCGAACTCTTTTTGGATCGATTGAGAGATTTTTCGGCATTCTGATCGAGCATTTCGCTGGCAAATTCCCATTCTGGCTCAGTCCTTATCAAGTCAGAATCGCGAATGTCGCAGATCGCCACCTTCCTTATGCACAGGAATTGCAGCAAAAAATCCAAAAACACGGAATTGTTTGCGATATTGATAGCAGCAATGAATCTGTCGGTAAAAAAGTTCGCAATTCACAGATGATGAAAGTGAATTACCTCCTTACCGTCGGCGACAAAGAAGTCGAAAATAAAACAATTGCATTGCGAACACGCGATAATGTTGTTCATGGAGAGATTGACATTTCTGATTTTCTTGCTAAAGTCGTAAAAGAACGCGATGAGCGTGCATTAATGTCCCCATTTTCGACAGCTCCCTAAAACTGGGCTTTGTCCATTTAGTGAGCTAGGGATTTTCGAGCGCGTCCCTCGGGTGAAGCCCGGTAGATTCATTTCTGTGGGGTCCGAAACATTATAGGCATATATAAGAAAAGGACCTGAAGAAATGAAGATACCAGGGACCCGCCGAAAAGCACTCTCAGGAATTGGACATAGTCCAGTATAGGAGAAAGATTCATGAAAGTTATTTCTGTGAGTAGTTTTAAAGGTGGAACGGCGAAAACATCAACGTCGCTCCATCTCGGATCCGCTTTGTGCCTATACCATAACAAAAAAGTTCTCCTGATCGATTTCGATGCCCAAGCAAACCTTACAACAGGCCTTGGTTTCGATCCCGATGAACAAGACAGCATGGCGCCTGTTTTGCAAGGAGAAAAACCGCTTCAAGACGTCATATTGACGACCTGCATTCCGAATATGCACATCGTTCCTGCAGATACTTGGCTGGAACGAGTGGAAGTGTCGGGATCTCTTGCGGCAGATCGATATTCCCACGAAAGACTGAAAGAAATTTTGCGCGATCTTCCTTACGATGTTGTCTTGATCGACACGCCGCCTTCTCTTTGCTGGCTCACTGAATCAGCGCTCATCGCATCGCATTACTCTCTTGTTTGCGCAACTCCTGAATTTTATAGTGTAAAAGGATTGCAGCGGTTATCGCTTTTCATCAATAATATCTCTGAAAGACATGAAGCAAAAATAATCGGCGTAGCTCTTTCATTTTGGAATCCCCGCGGCAAAAGCAACGAAGCATTTTTAAAAGTGATTGAGCAAACTTTTCCAGGAAAACTCTTGCAAGCAAAAGTCAGACGCGATATCGCAGTATCTGAGGCAACCATTTACGGAAAGCCAATTTTTGAGACAGCGCCTAAATCTCGCGCTTCGACCGATTATATGGCCCTCACAAACGAATTACTTAAGAGGATTTGATGATGTCGAAGTTCAACGATCTTCTCAACCTGCGGTTCAAGCAAAAAGAAACGCCGCAGCCAAAAATGACAGCATTGGTCGAACGATCAAATAATGGCGAACTCTCCAGTTTTTCTGGCGTTTTTCGCGTTTCTGCACTCAATGAAACAGAAAAATCGGCCATTGAAACGATCCTAAAGAATTTCCGGCTCAATGAATTCTACGACGTCGATTCCGATTTAAAAGCTCTGACGATGATCACCTCTGAAGTGAAAGCGATCACCAATCAAGCCGTCATTCTTCATGGTGAACGAATCAAAAAAGCTCAGGAGATCTTAAAAAAATATCAAGACGGAGCATTCACTGCATGGCTTTTTTCCACTTATGGCAATCGCCAGACTCCTTATAATTTTCTCCAGTATTATGAATTTTACACGCTTCTGCCTCAAACTCTGCATACGAAGCTTGATCAGATGCCTCGCCAAGTGGTTTACAGTTTGGCAAGCCGATCAGGGGATTATGAGAAAAAAGAAGCCATTGTGCAAAATTATTCGGGACAGCCAAAACAAGAGCTTCTCAACCTCATCCGATTGCAATTTCCTCTTGCTGAAGAAGACAAACGTTTGCCCCATTTCACATCTCATGCGATCAGCTTTTTAAAACGCGCTCGCGAAATGCTCAAAAACCCACTTTGTATACCTCGAGATGAAGAAAAGCGGCAGATCCAAAATCTCATCGCTCAAATTCAAGCTCTCGTTGAAAAGCACTGATTATGTCGGAAAAAGCGCGCCATGAAGAGTACGTAAGCCCCTTCTCGGCGCGCTACATCAGCAAAGAGATGTCCCATCTCTTTTCAGCCCAATATAAAATAACCACATTCCGACGTCTTTGGATCGCGCTTGCAAAAGCACAACAGAAATTAGGCCTTCCCATCACCAAAGCGCAAATTTCTCAAATGGAATCTCAGATCCACAATATCGACTTTGCTAAAGCCGAAGAGTATGAGAAACGCTTTAAACACGATATCATGGCGCATATCCACACTTTCGGAGACCAATGTCCCGAAGCAAAGCCGATCATTCACTTAGGGGCCACATCCTCCTATGTTACTGACAATGCAGACCTCATCCAGCTCAAAGAAGGTCTCCATCTTCTTCTCTCAAAAATGATTCACGTCCTTCGCCTTTTAAGCGCCTTTGCAGAAAAGGAATCTTCTGCGCCATGCCTTAGCTACACCCATTTTCAAAGCGCTCAACCCACAACCATCGGCAAGCGTGCATGTCTATGGCTCCAAGACTTCCTTATCGATGCCCAAGAATGGGAACGGCTGCACCATTCACTCCCATTCCTAGGAGCAAAAGGAGCTACAGGAACGCAGGCTTCCTATCTTTCCCTTTTCGATAACGATGCTTCAAAAGTCCAACAACTTGAAGGTTCTATCGCCAAAGAATTCGGCTTTTCGAAAACTCTCCCCATCTCAGGCCAGACTTATACCCGCAAACTCGATCTCAATATTCTCAACGCCTTAGAGTCCTTTGCTGCAAGCGCTCATAAGATGGCAACCGACATACGTCTGCTCGCTCATGAAAATGAATTGATGGAATCTTTTGGAGAGAACCAGGTTGGCTCTTCCGCAATGCCTTATAAACGCAATCCCATCTATTCAGAGCGAATTTGCGGGATTGCCCGCTTTGTGATCTCTCTTGCGCAAAACCCCGTCTATACAACAGCCACTCAGTGGCTCGAAAGATCTCTTGATGATTCCTCTAACCGCCGCCTTTCAATCCCAGAAGCATTCCTGGGAGCCGATGCAGTTCTCAATCTCCTCTCCCATCTCATACAAAATCTCACTGTCAGCCGCGAAACAGCGCTTCACCATTTGCAACAAGAACTGCCCAATTTGGTGACTGAAAATATTTTGATGCAAGCTGTGAAAAAAGGAGGAAACCGTCAATTGCTCCATGAAAAACTGCGCAAGCTTACCCACGCAGCACAAAAACATGCAGATCCCTCAGAATTTCTACAATCTGCTCTAGAAGCAGAATTTCATTTAAAGCGCAGCGAAATCACATCTCTTTTCAATCCTACCGCTTTGATTGGACGCGCCCCCCAACAAGTACACGATTTCCTCAACCAAGAAATCTATCCCTATTTAAACACACACAAAACTGTTTCCGTTTCTATCCCTTCTGTTGAAATTTAACCACCAAGTCCTTATACCTAAGGAGTTTGAAATAAAACACCTCTCCTTATTAAAGGATAATTTCAGAGTAGCAATGTATAGTTAAGTTTGATATTATTAATGCAAATAAAAAGGGGTATCAATGATTGCAATTCAAAATTGTTCTCAACGGTTTTGTTCAAAAGTTTCAGAACAACTCAGCACTCTATCCGGCTATGCACAGAGAATTCCTGGAGCATCTAAAGTCAGTCAACTCTTTCAAATGACCCAACAACTGATTTTCCCTAAAGATCCTGATATAACTTGTCGAGCAATCATAGCGGGTGGATCCACCATCTTATTTAATGGGGCAATCTATCTTTCACAGCGAACGGAATATCTTCCATATGGACAAGCTTTATCCGCAGGAGCAGTTGGATATCTACTTGGTATGGCTCAAACGTTAGCCCCAAAACAAGCTATTCTTGAAGAAGCTCTTGAAATAGCCAACAATGCGGT
>CAZXVU010000021.1:0-3839 GCA_964644465.1 uncultured bacterium | reverse complement strand
CTCAAGGAGAACTCGACGAAGCTCAAAGAATAATCGGCGAAGCGATAACGTTACTCAAAAGAGACGGGATTGGTTCTTATTGTATCAAAAAAGGGGATATTTTTCTATTTCGTGATAACCTTGAAGAGGCCCTTTACTGTTACAAAGAAGGCTTAAAACTCGATTCTGAAAATTCAGATCTTCTTTTTAGGTCTGCGTATACGAGTGCACTTATGGGAAAAAAAGAAGAAATCTCGGGTGCTGTTCCAACCGCTGTGCTTCGCGGATGGATTTGTGCAGATATAGCTCAAAACAAAAAAACTGATATTGACGAAGCTGAGATCATGGAAAGAGGGAATAATTATTTAAAGATTCGTTATTATGAAAACCTCGGCTTCTCTTTCCTCAGAGAAAAAAAATTCGATGAAGCTCTCTCTGCATTCAATTCGGCCTTAGAAATTGATAAAAATTTCTGTATATTTTCTGGAATGGCTTTGGCTTATCAAGGTCTATCTCAAAAGAAAGAGGCTCTTGAATATGCAGAGAAGGTCATAGAAAATTTTCAAACTTTTGAGGATTTTCTTGGAGAGGAAGCAGCTGCCAGAGCATTCGATGTACTCGCAGAACTCACACAGGATCCTGGAAAAGCCGCGGCAGCTCGAGAACACGCCCAATGTTTGAGGAAAGGTGACCATAGAGAAAAGCTCATTCGACCCGAAGAGCGCCAAGAATGGCTGGCTCTTTTCAAATAGGGATTAGACACGTTCTCTACATTAGAGATAATTACAATTACAGAAATATATAGTTAATTTCGATATTATTATAGCGAATAAAGAAAGGATGATTATGCTAGCAATTAAAAATTGTTCTCAACAGTTTTGTTCAAAAGTCTCAGAGAAGATCAGCGCTCTTCCTGGATATGCTCAAAGAATTCCCGGAGCCTCTAAAGTCGGTCAACTCTATCAAGCCGTGCAAAAACCGATCTTCCCGATATTTAATATGAATAAACGAACATTTATTTTGGTCACATCTGCACTCACATTTAATGTGGCCATCGGTCTTTCAAAGCAATCGCAATATATTCCTTATGCAATCGCTTTAACCTCAGGGGCGATTGGATATGTACTTGGCAAGCACAATCCAGACCAAACCGAAGCGGAAGCTCCTACAGAAGAAGAATCCGATGATGTATTGAGAAGGGCAGACGACGGTTATACTGCACAAGAGTATTCATCAGCACTGACAGATTATAATGAAGTTCTTCAGGCAAATCCTTATAATTACAATGCATTGCTCGGCCGAGCGAGAACATCTTTACAACTTTCTGAACTTGAAACTGTCCGAGCAGATGGAATTGTTCTTGCAGGTCTTTCTCAGAAAATCTTTCGATCGGAAGGAAATCGTCTTTTAGGATGGGTTAATTATGAAGAGGGAGATAAAGCTAAGGCTTACCGTTATTTCTCAAATGCTCAAAAGATCAATCCAAATAACTTCAGAGCGGTCTACGCCAAATCCATCGCTAGTTTTGATCTCAGAAATTACGATCAAGCTCTTTTAGATTCATCCGACATGATTCATTTAGGTCAGCAGACACTCTCCAAACAATGCTCAGAAAAAATAGCTAATTCCATCAAACCAAAGATTGGTATGGCTTGGATAAATAAAGGGGATGTTTTTCTATATCGCGGTAACCTCGAAGAGGCTCTTTATTGTTATCAAGAAGGCTTAAAAGTCGATCCTGAAGATGAAAGTGCACTTTTCAGTTCTGCTTATGCGAGTGCACTTCTGGGAAAAAAAGAAGAATTTACAGATATCGTTCCTACTGACGTACTTCGCGGATGGATTTCTGCAGATACAGCCCAACACAAAAAAACTGACATTGCCGAAGCTGAGATCCTGGAGAGAGGGGATAATTTTTTAAGTATCGTTTATTATGAAAATCTTGGTTTCTCATTGCTCAGAGAAAAAAAATACGATGAAGCTCTCGCCGCTTTTAAATCAGCCTTAGAGATTGATGATGAAGATCTCCATATATTTTCTGGAATCGCTCTGGCTTATCAAGGTCTATCCCAAGAGAAAGAAGCCCTCGAATATGCAGAAAAGGTCATAGAGGATTTTCAGATTGTAGATGATCTTTTTGAAAATGAAGCAGCTGCCAACGCATTCGATGTTCTCGCAGCTCTCTCTCAGGATCCAGAAAAAGCCGCAACCGCTCGAGAACACGCCCAAAGTTTGAGAAAAGGGGACTACCAGGAAAAGCTCATTTCTTCCGATGAGCATCAAGAATGGCTCGCTCTTTTCCAAACTGAGGAAGAGCTAGGCCAATAAGCGCTTTTTTAATTTCGTTTCGTGTGCTTTCCAAAGGTTCGACCATTGGCAAGCGAAGAGCGGGATGGCAATGTCCAAGCCAGGACATTGAGAATTTGACGCATTGAGGATTTGTTTCAATAAAGTGGGCTTTGCAAAGGGGCATATATCTTGCAGCCAAGATTTTTGCCCTGTCCCACTTTCCCTTTAACGATAGATGGATCATCTTTGTCCATCCATTGGGGATCACATTGCAAATGACTGAAATCACTCCATCTCCTCCTGCTTTAAGAAGTTCAAAAGTGAAGTCATCGTCTCCCGATAAAATGGAGATTTTGGGACAAAGTTTTCGGATTTTACGGATCCATTCTATATCAGAGGTTGCATCTTTGATGCCTGCAAAACCTGGGATCTGGCTGATTTCCAAGACAGTTTCAGCTTCTAGCCGAACAACGGCTCGACCGGGAATATGATAAACGATCATCGGCAATCCCACTTTAGCCGTTTCCTGAAAGTGGAGAACGCATCCTCTTTGAGAGGGTTTATTGTAATAGGGGGTTACGACCAAACATCCATCCGCCCCCAGTTTTTGGGCTTCAGCGGTAGCTCGAACGGTTCTTCTTGTATCATTTACGCCTGTTGATACGATCACGGGAATCCGTTTGCCAGATGTTTGAACACAAACTTCGGTGATTTTTTTTCTTTCAGACTCTCTTAAGGTAGGTCCTTCTCCGGTGGTTGCACCGCAGACAAGGCCATCAACGCCTTGCTTTATTTGCCATTCGATAAGTTTCTCGAGTCTTTTCCAATCGACCCGGCCATTTGAATGAAAAGGAGTAATTAAAGCGACAAAAGATCCGCGGAAAGCCATACATCACCTGAATAAGCAATCCAGATTGTGTCACTCTGCTAAATCTGAGTCAAGATAACGAACCTTTCGGAATATAGATTTTCGAGGAGATTTGAGATGATTTTGAGTGGATTTTTGAAGCGGAGAGGCGAAGAAAATATCGGGACAAGCATCTTTTCGAGTCCCCTAGCTATCAAAAAGACGCCAAAAGCGCTCAAAGGTCCCGAAATAGATTTATTCGGATAGGTTCAAAGCATCTTTGAATTTTTCTTCGATAGCAATTTCAGAGAGCATCTTATGGCAATGTTTCGCCATTTTTCGAAATTCATTGACCTGCTGCCTGAAACCAGGCTGAAATCCCCATTGAAAAGGAATTTGCTGGGTTAAAATTACTTTTTGAAAGGCGTCGAGCTGGTATCTAGTCTCATGAGGCTTGAAAGTGTGGTTTTTTCGTGCATCAACATATTCTTTGATACTGTTGGGCAACCCTTCCTTTGAAGAAAAGATAGGAATAGAAAATTGAAAAAATTTGCCTTTAGCATCAAAGTCAATTTTTATTTGACTCCGTAATGGAAAGGAAAGCAAACTATTGAGAATGTTTATATAATCACCCATATCAACCCTGATTATAGTATAACAAATGACGAATTATAAATCTCCCTATGAAAAATTAATTATAGCTCGTATATTTAAGAAATGGAAT
>CAZXVU010000020.1:7830-24392 GCA_964644465.1 uncultured bacterium | reverse complement strand
TCGATGCGAACTTGGACTTGAGCTTTTCTTGAAGAATTTCAAAGTAATAATAAAGAACGGGGATGAGCAATAAGGTCAGAAGTTGGGAAATAATCAGTCCGCCCACAATGCAAAGACCCAGAGAGCGTGTGCTTTGCGCAAAAGCTCCCCCGATCCCAATCGCAATCGGCACTGCGCCCATCATAGCTGCTAAAGTAGTCATTAATATAGGCCGGAAGCGGATCATCGCCGCTTCCATGATCGCGTCTTTTGCTGACTTATGCTCATTTTCTATAGCAGCATTGGCAAAGTCGACCATCATGATCCCATTTTTCAGGACAATCCCAATTAAAAGAATGAGGCCCACAAAAGAATAAAGAGAAAGAGTTTCTCCAAATACATAAAGAGTTAAAAGCCCGCCCAATAGAGTCGGGGGAAGCGCGCTCATGACTGTAAGAGGGTGGATGAAGCTTTCATAGAGAATACCGAGAACGACGTAGATCACAAAAAAGGCGAGAATCAACAGATAATTAAGGCTTTGCAGAGATTCATTGAAAATCTGCGCAGTTCCGATGACCTGTCCGAAGATTTGGGGAGGCTTGTCTTGTTTGACAAGGCCATCAAGGGTATTCAACGTCGTTCCAAGAGGGATGTTTTCTCCTGGGTTGAAGGAAATGCCGACAGCAGGAAGACCATTGACATGGTTTACAGTCATGGGACCCACTGTATTTTGGACCTCTACGATTTCTGAAAGAGGAACCAAATAGTTATTCTCAGAGCGAATATAGAGCGAGGAAATGACTGTTGGGTCCTTGTAAAACTTAGGCAGGGTCTCAATCAAAACATCATACTGGTTGATCGTACCGTTGATTTGAGAAATTTTATTGTCCGAATAAGCATACGTGAGAAAATTTTCGATCGCTGTAGCGTTGATATTAAAATTCGAAGCCCGATCGCGGAGAATGTGAAGGGACCATTGAGGTTGATGGATGCGGAGATCTGAGGAAACCTGAGAGAAAGCAGTGTTGGTTTGCATTTTTCCCAAAAGCTTAGGAGCATATTCATAAAGCGCTTTCTGATCGATACTCGTTAAGGAATATTGATAGAGAGCAGTCGCTGTCGTTCCTACTTGGAGATTGATCAGAGGGATAGTGGAAAAATAGGAATTCACCCCTGTTACGTCTTTCATATTCAAAGTAAGTTCTTTGATCACTTGCTTCATAGGCTTTCTTTCGCTGTATGGCTTCAGGCGCAAGAAAAGAATCCCCTCGTTAGGGTTTGAATAGGAGCTGACCGAGATGATAGAATCGACATTCGGATCAGCAATGATTCTTTTATTGAGCTCTTGATGATATTGGTCCATGAGATAGGGAGACGTGCCGTCTCTAGCGAGAGTATAGCCTTGAATGAATCCGATATCATCATCAGGAACAAATTCTTTAGGAACAGCTATAAATAGAATAAAAGAACAAATAATGCTTAATAGACCTAATAGAAGCATTATGATCCGGTTGTCCATGGCCCATTCAAGACAAGGCTTGTACATTTTTTTCATTTTCTCAGTGAGTCTGTCAGAAAAATCTTCCATCCGGGTCTTGTTTTTCTCGGAATAGGGCTTAATGAACCAACTGCAAAGCAGAGGGGTCAAAGTCAACGAGACGAATCCCGAAATGAGTACCACTGTTACAATCGTCACAGCAAATTCTCGAAATAGCCTTCCGACAACGCCAGCCATGAAGAGCATGGGGATGAAGGCAGAAACCAAACATAGAGTCATACTCAAAACTGTGACGCTGATTTCTTTCGAACCTTTAATGGAAGCTTCCATAGGAGATTCGCCAGCTTGTACGTGGCGGACATTGTTTTCCAATACGACAATTGCATCGTCGACCAGAAACCCAATCGAAAGAGTGATTGCTAAAAGGGAGAGCAGATCGATGCTGAACCCATAGATGTACATTAGGGCGAAGGTTCCAAAAATCGAGATTGGCAAAGCAAGCGTAGGGATGATGGTATTGAGTACTTTTCCCAAAAAAAGGTAGATGATGATGACCACCAAAATGAACGCGAAAATCAAAGTCATTTTTACATCATTGACCCCTTCCATAATTCCAATTGAAGAGTCGAATAGCGTGATGATTTTGAGCGTATCTGGAATTTGAGGTTTCATCTGTTTCAAGATATCCTGGATTCCCTGAATCACCTTCACAGTATTTGAACCAGGAAGTCTCTGAATCCCTAGGACGATGCAAGAGCTCGATTTATCTTTCGTTACATAATTGTCAAAGAATTTGTCGTTTTGAACGCTATCGAGAGCTCTCCCAATATCTTTTACCTTCAGAAGCGTGCCGTCTTGATTTTTGATGATCAATTCCGAGTAAGGATCTGCAGTAAAGAGTTGCCCATCAGCATCGACGATAAAATCTTCATTGGCTCCCCATAAGACGCCAAGTGGCAAGTCCACATTCCCTTGCTGGAGCGTTTGCGTCACTTGCTCAATCCCGATATTTTTGGCAGCAAGCTTCTCAGGATCAACTTGAACCCGGACCGCATAGGGCGCGCCATAAGTGATCACTTGTGCTACACCATCAACCATTGAAAGTCGTTGGCCAATGAACGTATTTCCGTAATCAAAAAGCTGTCCCGCTGTCATATTCGACGAATAGAGGACATAGTAAAGAATCGGCGTCGCTGCTGGATTGACTTTTTGATACGTGGGATTATTCGGAAGATTCGAAGGCAATTTGGGCTGCGCACGGCTTATAGCGGCCTGAACATCAGTCGAAGCGGCGTCGAGATTTCTTTGTAAAAGAAATTGAATAACGATCGTCGTAGACCCTGTATTGCTCGTAGAAGAAATCGTTTGAACTCCTTCGATCCCTGAAAATTCTTGTTCGAGTGGAGTCGCTACAGAATTAGCCATTGTCTGAGGACTAGCCCCAGGATAGCTTACACTCACTTCGATGGTTGGCATATCGACATTGGGAAGATCGCTGACCGGCAGCATTCGATAGGCAATGATCCCGAAAAATAGAATAGAGATCATTACAAGGAATGTCATCACAGGACGGCGGATGAACGGTTCTGAAAGGTTCATCCTTCTCCCTTAACGGATATTTTAATCCCATCAGATAGGTTGATCTGTCCATCCGTTACAATCTTTTCTCCAGCTTTGACACCTTCCAAGACAATGATCGTATCTTCTTGCCTTTGTCCAAGTTTTAAGGAGCGCTGCTCGACTGTATTATTCTCTTTTGCAACAAATCCTGTAGGTCCATTTATAGTCATTTGAACAGCAGAATAAGGGATGACAATAGCGTTTTTAAGAGTATAAAGGAGCAATCTCGTCCGAATGAATTGACCCGGCCAAAGAGCTCTTTCTTTATTATCGAATAAACCCCGAAGTTTGATCATTCCGGTATTTGCATCGACGGTATTATCGAGCAGATAAAGTGAACCCTCAAATATTTCGTCTTTAAAGCTTTCATAGGCTGTTTGCACTTTGAGCGGCTTCTCGCTCTTTCTAACCCATTTTTGGATCTGAGGAAGTTGAATTTCAGGAACGGAAAAAGTGACGAAAATGGGATCCATCTGATTGAGAGTGATCATTGGCTTTGTATCATCGGCCCTGACAAGGTTGCCGTAATCGATCTGCAGAATTCCGGTAAGGCCATCGATAGGAGCATAGATCCAACAATAATCGAGATTGATCATTGCGCTATCTACTTGTCCTTTATTTTGCTGGACAAGGCCCGTATTCGCTGCAAAATTAGACTGCAGTGTCTCATAATCGATTTGGGAATAGTATTCGTCTTTCGCTAAGGTCTTGTATCTCTTTACTTTCTCTTCAGAAATCGCAAGATTGGCCATGCTTTGCTCTAAGGCTCCTTGCGCCTGCAAAAGGGAAGCTTGATAGGGTTTTGGATCGACCGTAAAGAGAAGGTCCCCTTTTTTAACCTCAGCGCCTTGTTTGAAGAAGATTCCCATCAATTCCCCTTCAATCCGCGAGCGGATATCGATGCTGGTCATGGACTCGACATGCCCTAGCCCTTCGATGAAGATATCCATATCTTTTTGTTCGGCAGTAGCAATTTTCACCGGGAAAACGGGAGGAGCGGGAGGCTCTTTCTGTTTCGAACAGCCGATGAGGAGTACGAGAAAGATCATTCCGATTCGCATACGAATTCCTTCGGGTTAGAGCAAAGAGAACCAGTTGCATAAGCTAAAGTTGCCAATGCGGTAAACCAATCTTTTTGCGATCCCGCTTTTTTCGATCGGGCGTCGGCAAGCGAGCTCTGGGCTGATAGGACATCAAGGATCGTAGCCGTTCCCGCTTTATAGCTAGTCATCGATATATTGAATTCCAGCTCAGCTGCTTTCAAATACTCATTTGTATCTTCTAAATTCTGGGCAGCTGTCTTCACTCCCATATGAGCGGTGCTGACATTTTTAACGATCGATAGCTCAGATTGGAGGAGTTGCGCTTTTGATAGGTCTAGTTTCGCTTGCGCATCTCGGATTCCATTGCGGAAATAAAATCCCTGAAAAAGAGGAAATGTAACGCTGACTAACGCATTCCAGTGGAAGTTATGCTCCTGAAATCCCTGTTGGAACCAATAATGGCCGGTATCGAGAGTCGTGGAAAAGACAGGTAGAAAGGCTCTCTTAGCTCCTAAAAGGGAGGCTTCTTTAGAGAGTACATCGGATTGGGCAGCTAAAAAATCTTGCCTCTGCTCTTGGGCAACAACAACTAGCTGATCGACACTTTCCAAAACTGGATCTGCTGTCACTTGATCGGGCATCGGCTGGACTTTGAAGCTTAGATTTGCTGGCAATCCGATATCGACAGCCAATTGGGCAAAGGCATTTTCAACAGTCTGCTTTTGAGTAGTGAGGTTAATCTTTGACTGCAGATATTGCGTACGGGCTTGGGCGACATCTCCCAAAGCGGCAACGCCCAATGCAAATTTTTCATTCGCGGCATCTAAAGAGGTCTGAGCATTGACCAAATTCGCCTCATTCGCTCGTTGGATGGCAATCTGGTAAAGGTAATTATAATAATCATCCATTACCGTTTCCATGACCTCTTCGATATTTTGGTTATGCGTATAATCGGCATAATAAAGAGCTTCACGAGCTGAAATTGCCGCAGCAGTCCTTTGTCCAAAATCAAAGAGAGTATAGGTAAGGACCAAATCAGGCCCTGCTTGAGTATAATAGTAGGGGACTGGAGGACCGAAGCTGATGAATGTTCCTTTTTCTCGGTAGTAGCTGCCATCTAACTTGACTGTTGGATAAAAATTGCTGAGAGATTGCCCATACTGAGCTGCCGCGGAGCGCGCTTTTGCCCAGGTTTGTTTTGTCGAAGGATTGTTTTGGAGGGCAATATCTAAGAGTTCTGCCAGGTTGAGATGGGATGTTTCAAAGGTCGGAGGCAGGATAGTTTGGCAATAACGTGCAGAGACTAAGGTACTCCCTTGCATCGGAGTCCAAGAAGCGTAAGGGCCAGATGGAGCCAGCGATAGAGGATCGACAGCGTCGTAAGCGCAGCCTGATAGAAAAAGCAGTAGTAAGAACCAACCCTTTAACCTCATAAGCCCGTAAATAGATCAAAGAAATTTTTCCCGCAAGCAGTAAGCTCAGAGAAGAGAAAGAAAAGAGAGCTTTATTGAACCATGGTGATCATTACATCGAATCTGAGGATGAAAAAAGCCATGACTCCAGTCAAAGCATGAGAGACGCTAGTTCCGACGATCGATTTTTGCCTTTCAAATAAGTATCCCCAAAAAATTCCTAAGAGAAAAGTGGCCAAAGCGTAAATTACATCGTTATTCACCCGCAAAATATCAAACACCATGTTGGAAGCCAAAATTGCGAAAAAGACTCGATGCGGGCTTTGAAAGAAATTGCGGAAAGAGCTTTGCAGAAAACTTCTTATTGTGAGTTCTTGAACAGGAACAAGAGCTATATATACAACCAAAAATAGAGCATAATCGAAGACACTTTGTTCAGGCATTTTGAATACAAACAAAGGGATGTTTTGAAATGTTGGAATATATGTGATCAAAATCCATTTAAAAAGGACTAAAAAAATGAGAATGGGAATGGTTAAAGGAATCACCTCTAATACATTCCGGAACCAATGTTTAAAAGTGAGTCCATAGAACGCTAAAGGATATCTGGAATAGTTAATTAGCCACAGTGAAGAAATACCCAAAATAAGGATAGTGATGGGATAAAAGGCGACATTTAAAGACGAAAGAAGATTTGAGGCATAAACGGAAAAAAATTTCGTCAAGTTTAAATACAAGGCCATAATGATGAAAATATGGACGATCGTCTTGGTGACCTCGTTTTGCACCTGAACCAGTTTGATCTTCTCCTTTAACGAGAGAATTAAACTATTTTCAGTATAACGGAGGCGCTGGCTAATCCCTTTTGCTAAATGGTGAATGATCTTGGTGTAGACGGCTTCATGGTTGGCAGATAATTCGAGTTCTCTCAATTGCACTACAAGAACCTCTGTAGGGCTCGAGGCCCGTACTGAAGCTGAACGTTTTAAGTTTTCAAAAAAGGACATTTCTCCCGCCCACTCTCCTGATTTTAGGAGAGCCAACAGGTGAACTTGGTTGGATTCTTTTTCTTCCTTAATGACTTCTGCTTCTCCCGATTTGATGAAATAGATCTCTTCTCCGATATCTCCCTCTCGGATAATCAAATCGCCCTTGTTGAATTTTTTTGTATGGATAAATGGGACTAATAGCTGAAGTTCTGAGACAGAAAGTTCTTTGAAAAGATCGATTTGATGGAGAAAAGGAACAAGATCTTCTCTATCTTTTGCCATATTTCACTAATACAGCAAGGAAGCTTTAGTCAAAATATAAAACTCTCCGCCGAAAGGGGTCTGCCACAAGCTCAGTCAACCGTGTTTTTTCACGTGGGACCATCTTCCCAGAGGGGGCCATTACAACCGCAAATCTGGCGTCGAGATCCCTTAAAAAAGAATATCGTTGAAGGGCATTTCGGTGTCCAGAGTATCCCAAACAGCAGAGAAAGTGCCATTCTTCCTTAACAAGCCATTTACGAAAAGAAAAAAAGATTCTTTAGGATTTCCCAGCATCCGGCAAGCTCAAAAAGTCCTTAATGGCTTGCTTGGAAGCCTCCCGACCAATGAGAGCAAGAGACTCTGTAAGAGGAATATTTTTAGGGCAGACCCGAACACAATTTTGCGCATTGCCGCATCCCGCTATCCCATCGTCATCTAGCGCTGATTGCAGCCGCTCAGATTTTTCCAATTTTCCTATTGGGTTGGAATTGAATAAGCGGATTTGAGACATCGCAGCCGGTCCCATAAAATCTGATTTTGGATTGACTTGCGGGCAGCTTTCGCTGCAGCAGCCGCAGGTCATACATGTAGATAAAACATAAAGCGCATCCTGAACTTCAGGGCTGATCGGAGGGCCGAATTCACCCGTATCATGATAACTATCGATAGCTATCCACCCTTTAATCTTAATCAGCGCGTCGAACATTCGCGTTCGGTCTACATGTAAATCGCGGATCAGAGGGAATTTAGTAAAAGGAGCCAACGTAATGGTCGTAGAACCTGTATCTCTAATATAAGGTTCTATGAGGGCTGTGCACGATTGGCGAGGCTTTCCATTTACAAGCATAGAACAAGATCCGCATACTTCTTCCAGGCACCCTTGCTCCCATGCAACGGGGGTTGTTTTTTCCCCTTTCTTATTGACCGGATTTTTTTGAATTTCCATGAGAGATGAGATCACATTTGCCTGAATCTGACGATCCAATTCAAATTCTTCCCAATATTGATGGCCCGGAGTTCCTCGAAAAATCCTCAGGGTATATTTTCCTTCAACCTGCTTCATATCGGCAGCTGTATATTCGTAGGAATATTCTTCAAAGTGGGCTTGACCTTTTTAGCTTGGGTGTAATCTCTATGTATCGGATCGAGATGGCGCATGTCAACGGGTTCATATGTAATAACAGGTTCATCTTTTTTCGGATCATAGGTAGCGATCGTCGTCTTCAGCCAATTTTCATCATCTCTTTCAGGAAATTCGGGCTTAAAATGCGAGCCCCTAAATTCATTTCTTAAAAGAGCCCCTTTTGCAATGACAAGAGCCAATTCAGTCATAGGAAGAAATTGACGTGCGAAGACATATGTCTGGTTCAATGTTGTGCCCCTGTCGCTTAGAGAAATATGTTTTGTCCGTTCCCGAATCTCTTTGAGTTTTGCAATAGTTCTTATCAGATCAGGGTTATCTCTCTTAACACTTGCATAACGCACCATCCAATCTGCCAGTTCATCATGCAGCTTATGCACATTTTCATTGCCTTCTTGAGCGAGAAGTTTCTTTTGGAGCTTTTCTTCTTCTGCTAAAGCCTCCTGGAATACCGATTCGGGTGTTTCAAGAGAATTTAAAGTGGTAATATATCGAGGTACCTCAATTCCAGTGACAAGCCCCCCAAAAATACAGGCTAGGAGTGAATTAGCCCCAAGGCGGTTGGCCCCATGATATTGATAGTCAGATTCTCCGACATTGAAACAGCCAACTAAATTCGTCATTTGCCTGAAACGGGTCAATCTGTCTGAATCATCGGCAGCAGGCCAATCTACCCAAGCGCCTCCCATCGTATAATGGAATGCTGGACAAATTTTCATCGGCTTTTTACGTGGGTCATAGCCCATGAATTTTTCGTAGATATCGATGACCGATTCCAATTTATGGAGGGCTTCTGGAGAAAGATGCGCAATATCTAGGAAAACCTGCATTTTTCCTTCGATTCCAAGCCCAGCTTCGCAAATATTCAGGATTTCCCTCGAAGCGATATCTCTCGGAACAAGATTTCCAAAAGCTGGATACATTTCTTCCAAGAAATACCAAGGCTCCCCAGTCTTCCCGCAAGTCTTTGTCGATCCATCTGGAAATTTGATCTTTTTTGAAGAATCTCCGTAGACCCAAATCCGGCCTCCTTCTCCACGAATCGATTCAGACATCAGTCTCATTTTATCTTCGCCGGGAATCGCAGTAGGATGTATTTGGATAAATTCTCCGTTGGCATATTTCATTCCCTGCATGAAAAGACGCCCGTTTGCAGCTCCTGTACAAAATGTGGAATTCGTAGATTGTTTATAGATAAATCCTATGCCCCCCGTTGCAATCACGACGGCATCGGCTTTTAAAACTTGAAGTTGCAAATTGAAAAGATCGTGAATAACGATTCCTCTGGCTCTACCTTCCTTGTCCATGATTAGCCGCATAAATTCATGGTTCTCGAATTTCTCAACCATTCCTTTAGCTTCGTAGCGTCTAACCTGTTCATCCAGAGAATATAGAAGCTGCTGTCCAGTTGACGCCCCGCAGAACGCTGTTCTATGGTATAGGGTACCGCCAAACCGTCGAAAATCTACATGGCCTTCAGGTGTCCGGTTGAAGGGGCATCCCATCCTCTCCATCATTCTCAATATCCCAGGTCCAGCCAAGCACATCTCTAAAATGGGAGGTTGATTGGCTAAAAAATCTCCCCCTTTGATCGTATCGTAGGCATGGATGATCGGAGAATCGTCTTCCCCTTTGAGATTAACGGCGATATTGATGCCGCCCTGTGCGCAAACAGAATGCGATCTTCGGACTTTCGTCACAGAAACAAGTTTGACATGGCAGCCCTTTTCGGCGAGTTTCATTGCAGCTGACAGCCCTGCTAGCCCGCCTCCAACAACAATCACCTCTTTGTTTCTCTTCTCTACCATTTCATGTCCTCAGATTGATCCAATAACTGCCCCAAATTGCAGCAAGTCCTAAAAAACCTAATAATGCTATGCCAAGCCATCCGATAGGGATCATCGCTTTTTGGGAACGATAGGAAAGAATCACTCCCCAAGTAATTAAAGAAGTCCAAAATCCATTAAAAGCATGGAAAGCTGCAGCCAAAACAAAGATTGAATAGAGAAAGACCATTGTGGGACTCTTAAATGTATCCCGAACCATGAACAGCATCGCTTTTCCTGGAGATTCCGCCCCTATGACTACTTGATGCTCTTTCAAATGGAAGGAACTCAATTTTTTGATCCACTTTTTCATTTCTCGAGCTTTTTGGATCTCATTCAATTCCTTTTCTTTTTCTGGCATATAATCAGCCGGACGGACTCCCTCTATCAAAGATACTTTCGGAACTTCCTCGACTGGACCGCTTTGCGCTTTTAGATTGGAGATCTCTTCTCGAGTATAGATGTGCGTATTGAGCCTTCCTGCCAAAGTATACAGCCCTTCGTCAAATGTAACAGGCGTTAGGTATTGCTCTTGATTGTTGAGTCTGGCTTCCTTTGGATAATTGAGAAAACGCATTTGGACAACATGTCCAAGGACTCCTATCAAAAGAATCCAGGAAGTGAGCCGTTGCCAAGTAAATGCCTTATTGCGGCCATACTTCATTGAAGGAGAACTTCCATCAGAGCTATAAGAATTCAATTTTGGTGTAAGAGCCCGTTTGACGCCCCATATACCGTGAATTGCAAAAGGAACTCCGATAAATATCCATTCAATGACCTGTAAATAAGGAAGGCTTTCCAGAGAATTTACCAGGCTGATAAACCCGCTACCATCATCTCCAATCCAAAGCGCCGCTTGCGAGTTCACGATCAAATGTTCAACTAAATAAAGAATCAGCCAAAGACCCATCAAAGAATGAAGCCTTCGCCAAATAAATGTATTGGATATAGTGGCAGTGGTTGTAGACATAGCAATTCTTCCCAGCTAGCAAGAATTTTTTTAGTCTTTATAGAACAAAATAACAACTAAAAACGCAACAATCGAGAGGCATTGTCAAAAGATGCTTTTGCCACTTCATCGACTGAAATGCCTTTTGCTTTGGCGATTTCCATTGCAGTTTCTGGAAGAAAAGCCGGTTCATTCATCTTCCCTCGTCGGCTTTGAGGAGCTAGATAAGGGGAATCGGTTTCTATGAGCATCTGGGAAAGAGGGATCTTTTTAGCCACCTCTCGTAAAGACTCGCTTTTTTTAAATGTGATGATGCCGCTTAAGGAAAGAAACCAGCCCCGTTTTACTACTTCATCAGCCTCCTCAAGAGTCCCTGTAAAGCAATGAAGAATGGCCGGACCTCTATATTCCATGTCAGTGATCGAGAAGAGATCCTCAAAAGCCTCTCGGCAATGAAAAATAACAGGAAGCTTGCATTCCATGGCCAAATGGAGATAGCGCTTTAAAAATTCCTTCTGGGCTTCTCGATTTGAATATTCGTAATGATAATCCAGTCCTGTTTCACCGACAGCTACTAGCTGTTTCGCTCTCGCAGCTTCGGCAAAAATAGGGAAAGCTTCCTCGCCTTCTTCTTCTACATCATGTGGCGTTGTCGCGCCGGCATTTTTTATCCCAGGATATCTTTCTAATTCTAAGCCGTCCCGCAAAGTAGCTGGATCGGTACAAATATTGAGGATTTTCGTTACTTTCGCAATTTTAGTCCGCGCCATAATTCCCTCAATTTGAGGGAGAATTTCACGGGAACTCAGATGAGCGTGGGAATCAAAGTAAACCATAAGATGCTTCCAACTCCATCTTTAAGATTGCCCGATGGTCGACTTTTTTCACATTTTTAAAGGCTTGGCGATGAAGCTGGTTTTTGGGGATCTCAACAGATAAAGGATCGAAATAAACATCTTCAATGGGAGCGAATTGCAGATCAGTTCCAAAAAGATGACTTCCCCTTTTTTGAGAAAAGGCTTCCGCAATCAGTTTAGACCAATCTTGATCGCGATGATGGCCCCAAGTAGCTGCCTTATGTAGACATTCTGACTGGGGACGGACCCAGCTATAATGATGGATAAACGGTTTCCCATCGAGTCCACGAACATCTTGTTTTTTTGGTTCAGGCGCATACTTATAAAGCGCATACCTGTCATCGGAGTGTGAAAACTTCGATAGAGCCAATTTTCGGATTAAGAGAGGTAAGCTTTGGACTTTATCCGCCCGGAAATCAGGTCTTAGGACATAGTAATAGCAGGCAAGTCTGATGGCATTGTGATCGCCAATGTAAAGCTGCTTTACAAGGCGGTCTCCTTCGACGATTTCATCGCAATCCAGGAAAAGAACCCAATCGATTTTCGGGTCTAAATGGAGGTAGCCAATGTATCGCACGGTTGCATGCCAACAAGGGATCCATTCCTGATCCTCAGGAGTAAAGCGCAAATAGGGATTATAAAGCCGATCTTGCAAATAGGCGAACTCGACAAATATACAATCGGGATTCTGCGCATAGGTATGTTCCAAAAGCATTCGGTTTTCAGGTTTCCCGTCGAAAAAATGGTCGCATACAGGAATTACGATCTGCTGGGAAAACTTCCTAGCTTCTGCGATACAATGATTGATAAAGCGATAATCGTTTGTGCAATAGGAAATGACTGTTGCTAGATTCATAGAAGATCCATTTCTTTTCGAAATAGATCTCGATCATTGATTTTGAGTACATTTGGAAAATGACTGTGTCCAGAAAAACAGACTGGAATTTCTATCTCCAGCGGATCGAAGAAGGGATGAGAAATCTCCTCGAATTCAAGGTCTAAGTTGAATAGAGGCCCAGAACCTTCAAACGTCCGCTCAATCACTTCAGCCCAATTCTCATCATTTCGATGGCCCCAAGTTCTCGCTTTTTGGATGCATTCCACTTTTGTCCTAACCCAGCTGTAATGGTGGATCAATGGTTTACGATCAAGCCCGACAACTTCTTCCCGCTTAGGTCCTGGATGGGTTAGATAAGCTCCAATTCTTTCAAGCCCATTCAGGAGAGTTAATGGCGCTAATGTATCTCTCTTCACAAGAAAGGGGAGGTTCACCACTTTTTTTGCTCTCAGATTCGGCCTCAATGCATAGAGATAGGCTGCGAGTCTTTGCGCATCGTGCTGACGATATTTTTCCTCATCTAACCAATCAACAAACTCGATCCCCTCAGCAATTTCATCGCTATCGAGAAAAAAAATATATTCACTCTTTGGGTTTACGTAATGAAAACCTACATAGCGAGTCGTCGCCGCCCAAAAAATCGCCCAATCTTTATCTTTTGGATCCAAATGATGGTAGCGGCTGTAAACCCTGTCAGGCAAATAGGCAAATTCGATAAAAAGACAATCGGGATGCTTAGAGTACGTATTTTCCAGTAAGATCCGATTTTCTGGAGATCCATCAAAAAAGCGATCGCAAACAGGAATCACAATTTCCTGGGAAAACTTTCTCGCTTCCTCAATGCACTTATCGATAAATCGATAATCATTCGTACAATAACTGATCACAGATGCGATAGAATGAGATTTCATTTCTCGGATACTTGACTTTTACCGTATATTAGAATATCCCTTCTCTAGAATTCAGGCAAAAAGTATGTACCTAATCCTTGCTTCTGGAAATCCATTCATTACCGCTTATGTTCAGTCGGACTGGTTTGGAAAAGGAATTTTTTGGGCCCTGTTTCTCATTTCAGCCCTTTCCTGGACAGTCTTGATTCATAAAGCATGGGTCTATACTCAAATGCGCCGCTTATCCAATGAATTTTCAGGACTTTTTTCAGATAAAGAGCCTCTTGGACTACAATTCAATCGACCCGCCAAAGGACAGATCTTAGAAGTGCCCCATCCTTTTTTTGAAATTTATAAGTCTTTCAAGCAAAAAGCCTTGCAAATCATTAACCGGAATCACTTTTTCTCTCCTACTTCTGATTCTCCCATTTTTCTTTCAGAAGCCGATTTAGGATTGATTGAATCGCAGGTCCACACCACAATCTCCACCCAAGTTAAAGGGTTGGAAAAAAACCTTTTTATCCTCTCTACCATTGTCACCCTGGGTCCATTTCTCGGCCTGCTTGGTACCGTTTGGGGGATCCTGCTTACATTTTCGCAGCTCAATTCTCGTGCGATTTCTTCCAGCAATGCTGCGATGCTTTCAGGACTTTCGATGGCGCTAGCTACAACTGTCATTGGACTTGTTGTGGCTATCCCTGCCTTAGTAGGATACAATTATTTAAAAAATGCCGGACGCGAATATCGTCGGGACATGGAGGATTTTTCTCACCTCCTTCTCTCTGCTGTTGAGCTCCAATACCGCAAGCCGGAACATGCGCAAAAGATTCCGACAGCTCCCTGAAGACGATTCTCTAGAAGAACCGTTGATCAACCTCACACCATTAATCGATGTTGTCTTTGTCGTTTTGATCACATTTATGCTTTTGGCGCCCATGTTGGAGATCGATTCCGTCGATCTTGCCTCCAGCGGACCAACAAGCAAAAAAGATTCTTCTCTCCAAAGCAGCCCCATTGTCATCAACGTACACGCCGACAATACGATTTGGGTCCAAGGACAACAGTTCACCATTCCGCAATTAGAAAAACGTCTGCGAGAGGAAAAAAAACGGCATCCAAAAGCCATCCCCCAATTAGTGCAAGATTCCCATGCCCAATTCGGCATTTATCAATCTGTAAAAAACACTTTGGAGGCACTGGGATTCGATCAAATGGACATTGTCCTGAAGCCAGGGTAAAATGATCCAAAAACTTTTGCAAAAATTTCTCATTCTCACTCGCGCAAAACAAATTGCTCTCGTTGTTTTTGCTCTTCACTTTTTAACAATTTTTGGCCTCATGGTGCATCATCTGGCCACCTATCAAGCTCTGCCAAAAAGACCTATTTCTGTAAGAACACGCCCTTTTCTCCCATCGACGCAAATTACTGCCTCTTCTCCACCCCAACAAACTCCTGCAAAGCCCGTCGCTTCTCTTAAACCCAAACCTCCGCCCAAGCAAACTCCCAAAGCAACACCAAAGCCCACTGTTAAGTCAAAACCGGCCGTACAAAATAAACCGATTCCTTCTATTGTCAAAAAAACAAAGTCTGATCCTGATCCAATCCTTCAAGAAATCGCAGATAACTTAGAAGCGATTACTGCAAAAAATGAAATTCCGCAAACTAAAGCATCTCTTGCCATTCCTTCGCGAGTCGTGAAAAAAGCTGAGGTTGTTGAAGAATCCTCAATGGATGCAACGTATAACGAAGAGCTCATTGCCTTTTTGCAAAATGCACTCGACTTGCCGGAATATGGAGAAGTGAGAGTCCGCCTCGAGATCGATCGATTCGGTTATCTGCGGGACTGCTCTATTTTAGATTCGAAGAGCCGAAAAAATGCTGAATTTCTGAAAAGTCGTCTTCCAGAGCTTGCCTTTCCGAGCTTTAATGATTTCTCAATTGTTGAAATTACACAGACATTTACAATCACATTTCGGAATCAAACATAGATAGGAAGTGTTTGTTCTTGAACGATCTCTTTTTTTTCGGTTGAGATTGCATTGCGGGCATGAATGGCAGCTGAAGCCAATCTATCGAGACCTAAAGAGAGTGCAGCAGTCGCAGTTCTACTTAAACAACCGCCGAGCATTTTATCGCTGGAACTCCAGACTTTTCGACCCACAAAAGAAAGGGTCCCCGCAGCTCCACTCAACACATGCATGTCCAATATTCGATTGTACCCGGGTGGAAAAAGACTGGAAAAGGTCGCACTCAAAGATCCTGCCAACAACTGAACCGCTCCCTTTTTCCATTTTTTTTCTGAAAAATTTGAAAGCGCTGAAGAACAGAGTCCCATTGAGTTGGTCAATAGTGTTAAACATCCTGCTGATCTCAGGAGTGATCCAGGAACTGGAAGACCTAAAGAAACTATAACGACACCTAATCCAAGGGCCATTTGCGCAGTACCTTTCAGGCGATGACCTTCTCCGAAATTACGAGCCCCCGTAGCGGCTGAACCAAGAGAAATACAGACTATTACACCACTAAGCATGTGATTATCCATTTTTTTTCTGATATTTTATGCATGCATTGTTTTAAACGATCCCTTTCTTATCACTGGAGCCCGCATTGCGGGCGCGAATAGCGGCTTAAGCATATTTATCAAGACCTAAAGAGCGGAGCGCGGTAGTCGCAGTTCTACTTAAACAACCGCCTAGCAACCTATCGCTGGAATCCCAGACTTTTCGACCCACAACAGAAAGGCTTCCGCTAACTCCGGAGAGGGCATTTGAAACGAGTATGTGATTTACAGGGCCACGTAGAAAAACAGTGGATAGGGTTGCGCTTAAAGACCCTGCCAGCAACTGAACAGATCCCTTTTTCCATTTTTTTTCTAAAAGATTTGAAAGCCCTGCAGAACAGAATCCCACTGAGCTGGTCATCAGTGTTAGATATCCTACTGATCCGATCAGAGAATGAGAAACCGGAAGACCAAAAGAAACTAAAATGACACCCGTTCCTAGGACCATTTGCGCCGTACCTTTTAGGCGATGACCTTCACCGAAATTACGCGCCCCTGTACCAAGAGCAGCAAGCGAAAGACAGGCTACTACATCTCTAAGCATGTTAAACCCCTTTTTGTTTTTGTATATTTTATGCACCCATTGTTTTGTTGGACAGTAGTACAAATAATTTTACTTCCAAAAAACCTGGGCAAAATCCTGAATTTTTGAAAAAGCGTTTGCAAGAGCTGCCCTTCTCATGCTTTAATGATGG
>CAZXVU010000020.1:0-7730 GCA_964644465.1 uncultured bacterium | reverse complement strand
CTGAATTTTTGAAAAAGCGTTTGCAAGAGCTGCCCTTCTCATGCTTTAATGATGGGTTGATTTTACCCACAAATTCTCTATGTTGAAATTCATAAGCCTACTTCTTTTTCCCTTATTTCTTTGCTGCCAAGACCTGGAAGTCCAGCTTCCAACTCGCTCGCCTCTAAAACCCATTTATTTAAGCGGGCTGCGTACTGAACCTTCGCAATATGATTGGCGTTATTTCGAAGAGCTGCGAAATGTTCTAGAATTTGATTTGGATACAAATGGATTTTCTGCCGTCCTGGAAAAACAAGATCGTCTTGAAGAAGCCTTTCAATTTCCCGACGTCCGGACAGATTTCGACCTTACCATTTGGAAAAAGGAAAAGATCCCTTACGTACTTGCCATTCAAGTTCTCCAAAATCATTTCCATCTGATCGTTTTTAATATTGAAAAGGGAACTTCTAAGAAATATCCTGATTTTGCTCTGAAAGGTCGCATTGAAGAAGACAGGCAATCTCTCCATCGTTTAGCTGACTCTCTTCAAAAGGATCTTTTCGGCGTGGATGGGATTTCTTCATTGAAAATCCTTTATTCTCAAAGATCCCGTAATTTAGAGTCGAAATCTCTCGATTGGAGTTCAGAAATTTGGTCTTGCGACTCAGATGGTGCCAACCCACGGCAGCTTACTTCCGAAAACAGCTATTGCCTCTCTCCATTTTTTCTTCCCAAATCGTCCCTTGGCGATCCCGAGTTTACCTATGTTTCTTACAAACTTGGCCAATCAAAGATTTACCGCGCCTCTTTCTCGAATCCCAAAGGCGAGATCATGATTCATCTCCGAGGCAGCCAGGCCCTTCCATCACTCACTCGCAAAGGGACGCAGATGGCGTTCATCACAGATGTTGCAGGACGCCCGGATCTCTTCATACAAAATCTCGATGCAGGCGGCAGAATGCTCGGCAAAGCCCGGCAGCTCTTTTCTTCCCCCCGAGCAACACAAGCTTCTCCCACTTTCAGCCCTGATGGGAAACAGATCGCGTTTGTCTCTGACAAAGATGGCCCTCCTCGCATTTACCTGCTCGATGTAACTTCGCCGAAAGAGACCAAAAAACCACATCCACGCCTCCTCACCAAAAAAAACCGCGAAAACACGTCTCCCTCTTGGTCTCCTGATGGGAAAAAACTGGCCTTCAGCGCAAAGGCTGACGGCATTCGCCAAATCTGGATTTATGATTTTGAAACGGATGAAGAATTTCCTCTAACTTCCACCCCTGAAAACAAAGAAAACTCCACCTGGGCTCCCGACAGCCTCCACCTCATTTACAATACAGAAAGCGAAGAGTCCTGCGAGCTTTTCCTGATCAACTTAAACAATCCCGAACCGGTCCAAATCAGCAAAGGCCCTGGCCAAAAACGGTTCCCTTCTTGGGAACCTAGATAAACTTGCCGATAAATCAAATAATGCAGTAAAATTCAGATCATGAAGAAGTTCATTCAAATTTCCATCCATCACCACCATCACGGGCTCCCCGCCCAATAAATATTTTTTTCAATTTTAACTCTTTTATAACCCTAAAAAAAATTTGAACTCCTTGGATGGATTTATGGATTTAACGATTTTTCTCCCCCTTCTTTTCGGCCTTCAGGCCTTCTATTGGTATATCGGCAAAAGAGCTTCAAAAAATATTCAAAAAGAAGATTACTTTCTTGCTGGCAAAAAAGTTCCTTTCTTTCCCTTAATGATGACCTTTCTCGCCACACAAGTAGGCGGAGGACTGGTTCTGGGATCCGCTGAAGAGGCGTATCGATTTGGCTGGCCCGTTCTTTTATATCCTCTCGGAGCGGGCTTAGGTTTAGTTGCCCTTGGGCTAGGAATTGGACGAAAGCTGGCTCAATTTCAAGTCTCTACAATTGCCCAAATCCTAGAGGTCGTTTATCAATCCAAGATGCTCAGATCTGTTGCGTCAGCGCTTTCGGTCATTTCTCTATTCATGGTCCTCGTTGCGCAAATCATCGCCTCCAGCAAATTCCTAGCTAGTTTAGGCCTGACGAATGTGCCTCTCTTCATTGCTTTTTGGGGAATCGTCATTCTCTATACGATGAAAGGCGGCCTGAAAGCGGTCATATCGACCGATATCGTTCAAGCAGCCTTCTTCTCTTTGATTTTTTTCCTTTGTATGGGTTTTGCTTTCAACTCCGAGATCTCTGTGTCCCTTCCCATGCCGCAATGGGAGAGTTTTTCTTTAGTCTCTACAAAACTCTGCGGATGGCTTTTGATGCCCATGCTCTTTATGGCTATTGAGCAGGATATGGGCCAGCGCTGCTTTGCAGGTGGATCTCCTCGTATCGTTTCCATGGCCACACTCTGGGCTGGAATCGGAACTTTTTTAGTCTGCCTGGTACCCATTTTCTTTGGGATTTTAGCCAAGAATTTGGGAGTAGAAGCGCCCCTGGGAGGCAGCATTTTGATTGCTGTCATTGCAAAAACTACAAATCCGTGGATTACCGCTTTTGCAGGCTGCGCGATCCTCGCAGCGATCATTTCGACCGCGACTTCTTTGATCAATGCGATCAGCTCCAACCTATCGAGCGATTTTGTTAAAAAAGAGAGCATGAAAATCGTGCAGGGGATTACCGCCGCCATTTCTATTGCAGCGATTTTTTTCGCATTTTATTTTGACAATGTGGTCGACGTCTTGATCCAAAGTTATGATCTTTCGGTCAGCTGTTTATTCATTCCAATTTTTATCGCCCTGTTCAAAAAACAAGGAAATTTTCATTCCGCCCTTTTCTCTATGGTTTTCGGGAGCGTTGCCTTCTGCCTTTTCCGCTTCTTCCCCATTCCATTTCCTAAGGAGCTGGCCAACATCTTTTGTTCATTGCTTGGATTTATCGTTGGCGAAGCGTACTCTCGATTTAAAAACCGCAAATTATTGGAGGTTTGAACATCCTCTCGTAAAGAAATCGGGCTTTTAGTTAAATTGGTTCCAGAAGGTTTGAGGAAAAATATGAGACGATTCGTCCCTTTTATTTGTGCTGCTATTCTTATTTTGGCTGGAGGCTGCGCTAAAAATAGCAACCAGTCTTGGGAAGATGTTAAAACGGCAGGCCGTTACATGCAAAGAGGCGTCGACGCTCTTTGGGGAAAAGATTATGAATCCCGCATGTTGACATCCGACGAAGAATTCTTCGGTCCCTACGATGATGATTTCATTCCATTGAGAGATTCGGACTTAAGAAATCAGTTTGCTGCAACCGATTCAGCGCTCCCTCAACCCAAAGGAATCCCGGGTCAAAAGGGAATCCCTGCTCTTGGAGAATTCTATATCCCTCCAGATTCTTTAAAAGCCCTATTCAATCCTGTCCATTTCGAAACAGATGATCATGTAGTTCGAGAAAAAGCTGAAATTGCAGCATTGATTCAACTTGCGTCCCACTTAAAGAAAAATACCAGCATCTATCTCGTGATTGAAGGCCATACTGACGAAAGAGCCTCTGCAAGCTATAACATGGCACTGGGAATGCGGAGAGCGAATTTTGTCCGTTCTTTCCTCGTGAAAAATGGCGTCGATTTGAATCGAATCTACACCGTTTCTAAAGGAAAAGAACACCCTTTAGTCTTGGGACATTCTTCTGATGAGTGGAAAGTCAACCGCCGTTCGGAATTTAAAATTTACCAGAAATAATCATGATAGCGAAATGGCTTCTCTGCGGAGCTCCGCTTCTCTTCCTCGCTTCTTGCTCTCCGCTTAGGTCCTCGCCTGAAGATGAGAAGCATCAACTGGAATTGACGCTCCATGAAGTCCAGACCAACTTGGACGATCTGCGTCATGATATCAATTGTTTCCAAACGGAAATCCAGATTCTAGACGGGCGGATTAAATATTATGAAAATGCCCTTGCAACTCTAAAGCAGCAAGATCTGGAAAAACAGCAAGCCAAAATTGATTTGCTCGTCCAGCAGATCCACCAGTTAGAAAAAAAATGGACTGCACTTGAAAAAAATCAGGCGGGAGATGGCAAAGAATTGCAAGAGCTTCTGTCTCATGCTAATGAAACAACTTCTGCATTGTCTCAATTCAAGGATCGGATCCAGGAACTCGAGCAAGATATCCTTTCGCAAAACCGCCGTTTCGATGATGTGGCCAAGCTCAAAGGGAACATTGAAACTCTCACCAAAGGACTTCGAACCTCTAATGGGGAATCCTATAAGATCTACAAAGTCCGCCCTGGCGATTCTCTGGAAAAAATTGCGCGCGCTCACAAGACCGCCGTTGAGCGGATTAAAAAGCTCAACAATCTTGAGCAAGATCTCATTGTAGTGGGCCAAGAGCTCAAAATTCCCAATGACGCCTAATCTTTCCTTGCAACCCATTGGTTTGTTCGATTCTGGTTTTGGCGGTTTGACCGTCATGCGCGAGGTCATGCGAGTTTTGCCTCAGGAAGATTTAATTTATCTCGGAGATACTGCGCATCTTCCTTATGGGAACAAATCGCCTCAAGCAGTCTTAAGATACGCCCTTGACAATGCAGCGTTTCTTTTAGAGAAAAAAATTAAACTTTTGATGATCCCATGCCATACCGCTTGTTCTCATGCGCTGGAAACCCTGCAAAAAAAGCTTTCTATTCCGGTTATTGGGGTGATTCAACCAGGATTTGAACTGCTGTTGCAATCGACAAAGACTTTGCGGATTGCCGTTCTTGGCACTTCAAGCACTATAGCATCGGGAATTTACCAAAAGATGATCTTTCAGCATGCGCCACAAGCAAAGGTCGCTGCGATCCCCTGTCCTCTTTTCGTTCCTTTGATCGAGGAAGGTTTTTTCGATCACCCCTCTGCAGAATTAATCGCCCATCAGTATTTGGATTGTTTAAAAGAAAAAGAAATCGATGCAGTCCTTCTGGCTTGTACCCATTATCCATTGTTGAAACCTATCTTAAGAAAAGTCCTAGGCCCTAAAGTCCTTTTAATTGAACCTGCCGAATCTTGCGCAAATCAAGCTTTTGAATATTTATCTTCTGCACATCTTTTAAATCCCCAAAAGGGAAAACCTGTTCATCAGTTCTATGCAACGGATGATCCTGAAAAGTTTCGGAATTTCGGACCCATTTTCCTGGGATCTGCCATCGAAAGGGTAACCTTAAAAAAAATCCAAAAAAGGTTGAATTTAAATAAGAATTTATGAAATTATTTTAAACGACGATCCCGTCTGATCGATGAGGAAATGATGAGTCAGAAAAAGCGAATCCTACTGATAGAAGATGAAGAAGACATTGCAGCGCTAATCAAGCTCCAGGCTGAGCTTTCAGGCTATAAACTCCATGTGGAAGTTGATGGAATCAATGGGTATCGAGCCATTGAACGGGAAAAGCCTGATCTGGTGATCCTTGACATCATGCTTCCCGGAGAAAACGGTCTTGATGTCTGTCGGAAAATGAAGAGCAATGCAGACCTAAAAAACATTCCTGTCATCATTCTTTCAGCAAAAGGCGAAGAACTAGATGTTGTTCTTGGTCTCGAATTAGGAGCCGACGATTACGTCCCAAAACCTTTTTCCCCAAAAGTCCTTTTCTCTCGCATCAAAGCTGTTTTACGACGCGGTAAAGAGCCAGAAAAAACCGCTAAAACGGTCAAATTCAGCGATTTCATTCTTGAAATAGACCGTTATATCTTGAGAAAAGGGGAGAAAGTCATTCCTCTCACTCTTTCTGAATTCGGAATTTTGCGACGCCTTGTGACGAATCGGGGCAAAGTGCTGACCCGAAATCAACTTCTCGACGATATCAACAACGACGACGCATTTATCGTCGACCGGAATATCGATGTTCATATCGCCTCTTTGAGAAAGAAGCTAGGGCCCACTTTCGATTGGATTGAAACAGTTCGAGGAGTCGGATACCGCTTTAGAGAAGACCCAGTTACAATCGAAAAATAACCAGTTGCGATAATTTTTCTTTAGATTATAGAAATTAAAAGAAACATTATACATCGCAACATGGAAAATCGCTGGTTTTATTTCGCCATTTCTCCTTTAAGCGTGCTTCTGCTTTCCTATTTTTTCCAGGCTTTAGACTTTCTTTTGATTCTTCCCTCATTTTATTATCTGCGGTTCCATTTTGGCGAAATACAAGCAATTCCAGGAAGCACCCCTTATCGATATGCATTTTTTGCTTTTGTTTTTTATTGTTTAGGACAGCTTCTTTTCGCTCTTTATGCAGGAGCCATTACAGATGGTTTCGGACGAAGGAAAGCCCTTCTCACTATTCAAGCGATCCGGACGGCGAGCTTTTTTTTCGGGGCACTCGGTTTCTATCTGATTTCCTTTCTCCTTTATTTTTTCGGATGTTTTCTCGGCGGCATTTCCGCGTCTTTTTCAACAGTTGGACTGACCTCTATTTCAGACCTTTATGACGATCCTCTCCAGCGACTTCGGGGATATGGTTTTTTTACCATTCCGGACGGAGCAATTATGGGGATTTTCTATTTTCTCAACGCGACACTTCAATACCACACACTCGAGCCAAGCATTCCTCCCGTATTGCTCTATCTCTTTTCAGGGATTATTCTTACTTTCCTTTACCTGCTCATCTATTACAATTTTCCAGAGACTTCCACGATCGACCATTCTTGGAAAAGAGGCCCTTGGCTGAAGTGTTTCAAAGGATTTTGGACTCTTTTTAAAGAACCTCAACTGAAATGGCTTTTGGCCCTCCATTTCCTCAATGTATTTAGCATGACAACTCTAGTTGTTAATGCTTCCAGCATGATTATTCCTTTGATCGGAGAAAATAAACTTCTTTTCTTGTTCGCTCTCTTCTTAGGCTGCTGGGCGGTTGCCTCAGGGTATCTTCTCCCTAGAGTCACCATATTTCTAAAAAATAAATGGATTTTGATTTTTTGTTTTGCATTCATGGGAATGATCAATTTCTTGTATTTTATGATTCCGTCGGCTTTTTTTTCGGTTGTCGTCGTTTTAACATCTGGTTTTGTTCTTGGCTCTCTTTTCACTCTTATTCCCTGGATGATTGGGGAAATTTTCCCTTTCGAAATACGGGGCCGAGCCTTATCTGTCGCTCATTTCTTTTTCGGATTGGGGTTGCTTTTGGGAATGGTGATCGAGAATACCCCCATCTATCTCTTCCTTGGTTTGATCATCGCCCTACTCTTTCGGCCAAAGCTAGAAATCAGCGGTCGTTTGTATAGACAATAATTACAACTCCGTCTAATTAAATAATTAAAATGCATTGAGGTTTTAGATGAAGCGTATTGCAATTATGTCATTAAGTCTTATGAGTCTGGTTGTTTCAAGCTGTTCAACAAATACAGGAACTGGAGTCATCTCTGGAAGTTCTGTCGGAGTTGGAATCGGCGGAGCGGCTGGAGGAGGAAGAGGAGCCTTGATCGGAGGGGCGGCTGGCATCGTTGTTGGAGGCCTGATTGGAGCTGCATTAGACGAACAAGACCGAAGGGTGATGGAGCGGACAAGCCCGCGCACTGTTGATCGAATGGACCGAGGAGAGCCTCTCACCATCAATGATGTCATCAAACTGAGCCAAGGCGGGGTGAACGATGACGCGGTTGTCACATATATGCGTGATACCGGAAGCAATTATCAATTGAGCCAAGCGCAAATCCGACGCCTACAAGATGCAGGCGTTAGCCAACGCGTAATCAACTATATGATCGAAACTGGAAGATAAAAGTTTGTTGCAAAAAATGAGAAAAGAGCTTACACGGTATAGGT
>CAZXVU010000019.1:0-24736 GCA_964644465.1 uncultured bacterium | reverse complement strand
TTGCGCGCTAACCCGAGCTTCTCGCATTCGGAATTGATATCAAAAGTGGTGGTCAATGAAAGAAACCGCTCGACAACAGTGAATTCTTCAGGAAGTCGGGTGATTTCACCGAATGCAGTAGTCGCCAAAAAGAGAAAAAGAAAAATCCTTTTCATTGTACGCAAATTCGTTTTGATTTCAGGTATGCGTTGAAGTAAGCGAGATCGTTTCTTGCACGTTGGATAAAATCAGTATTCGTTGACTTCATTAAATTTAATATACAACCGCTTGGTTGAGATTTTTGCTCTTGGACGGAAAGTTCTTCCAGCTTTTTTGAGGCCTCTTCCATTTCCCAAAAAGCAATCGTTTCAACCAATTGCTTAGCCCTTGCAATCAAGTCGAAGAGATCTAAGCGACTTCCAGGTGTTGTAAGAACCGCTAGATCTTTTTCAAAATTATCCAAGTCCCGTGCGGTTAAATTATTTTTCTGGCCAAATACTTGTAAAGTGAGGTGACTCATTCATCCTCTTTAAAAAGGGATTTGAAGTTTTTTTTGGGGTCTTTATTCTCAGCCGGAGCCGAGGGTAGTTTGACTTTGAATTCTTCGCAGAAATTCGCAGCTTCGCGGTCGCGGATATAGTCGGTGCCTGGAACTGCGCAATCATTGGGTTTGCCAGGAGAGTAATAGCGGCAATTTTTGCACACATGCAGATCTACATCGCAATGCGGGCATACGGCCCGAAAGCCAATCTTGGCAGGAACCTCGCTGATGTTTTTATTGCATTTCCAACAATTCATTGAATCTATTCTAATACCCCCGGCGAATTTCTTCACCGGGATATGTCCTTAGTTAGAATATGGCTCTTGAGTTCCTATATATCTAGGTTGCATTGGAGGACCCAGTCGAGCTCCTGGAGGCAGAGGAGCTCCGCTAAGAGGTGGTAATCCTCCGGGCCGTGGCCCTAATCTTGCTGGAGGTCTTCCCGGTGGCAAAGGGGGTGCTGGAATTCCAGGACCTGGCGCTCCTTTACCATCATCATTAGGTCCCGCTCCCTTGCCTTCGCTTGGAGGTGCTGGTGGTAGCCTTGGAGGAACCGGAGGCATTCTAAGAGGAGGGAGACGTACTGGTTGACGCCCTGGTTCTCGTCCAGGATAGGGACTGTGTTGTCGTCTTCCATGGCCTGCGCTGCCAACTCTTTCTCGGCCTCTATGGTGGGCAGCTAATCGTAGAGCGTCTGGATTTACAATCGGCAGATCTCCCAATTCAGCAGTCTGGAATTGTACTCCTCTAATCGGATTATCTGCTGGTGGAAGAATGTTTGGGGGACCAGGATGTGGAGGCAAAGGGGCATTTACCAATGGCTGCAAATCCCTGCCTCTACCTGGTGCTGGAACTGACATAATATACCTCAATAATTTGTGTTATTAACCTCTACGGCCGCCGCCAGCAGCGCCTACAACTTCGCGCTCAACTCCGCCGCCAAGGCCTCCCATAGGTCTTCCTGCTGGAGGGCCAAATGTCATTTCTGGACCAGGTGCTCTAAAAAATGGTTCTCTTCGTCCGCCGTCTGCCATTCCTACATGTTCATGTTCGGCTCTGCCGCCCATGCGCATCAGTGGAGGGCGTTCATCGAACGTTCCTCGAAAAGCATCTCGTGGACGTTCTCGGAAACCTGCATCAGGAGGTGGAACTTCGCGACGGAATGGGAGTGGATGCATATAGGGAGGCGGGTTCACAAATCCGTGCTGTCCAATGCCTACTTCTTCTCTAGCACGATGATCTGCGACATGCACTCCTCGATTATGCGGCAAGAAAAAGGGCATTGTTCTTTGATACCATCGAGGGCGTGGAGCAGCGTACCCAACACCCATAAGAGGCAAGTCATCTTGCGCGAATGCAGCTCGCTGTGGATTCTGGGGACAAGAGCAATTACAGCAAATAAGCGCTAACAATCCCACGCCACCAGTAATCGCCAAAGCAGCTGCCCAAGGCAATGTAAGAAAGCTAACTATTGCTGCGAGAATTGTAAGGACAATACCCGTAACACGGACTGCTGTGCTGGCTGCGCCTTCATTGAAGGCTCTTTGTGGCCGCTGCTGGATGAATTGCAGAGGCTGATTTTGGACTGCTTGTAGGGGAGCCATGGAAAATCCTTAAAATTGTTTTGCACGGACAAAATTGTTCATGGTTACGTTGATAAGAATGGCTTCGCAGCCGGAATCCCAACCGCTATTCGAGCCGAGAATGATGGCGTCATTGATTGCCCAATCGCGGAAAACATAGGAATCTCCGGAAGAAACTTCCCAATGGGTGCTGTCTGTCAGCATGAGTTCCCCACGCGATGGATCGATTGCCAAAACGTATCTTGTGTATTCGCCATTTTTAATAGGTCCGAGGAAAAGATTGGCTTCAATCGAGGTGCCGGTATTTTTGTTGATGATCTTATAAGTATAGCTAGAGAACCAACGGCTGTTCTGGGTAATAGTGAGCGGATCGCTTGAGCGCCAATTCAAAGCTTTGTAGCCGTCATAGGAATTGATCTTCCATACAGATCCATCTTCAAATTCAACTTGGTCGCCAAGTGCGGATACTGCGATCAGCCAATGATAGGAATTTGGAAAATAGACAGGAGGATAGCGGTCGAAAACGAATCCACAGCGGGCTACTTCTTTCTCATTGCAGTTCAAGCTGGGCTGGCCTTCTTCGGTTGTGGACTCTGTGGCTTGATTCAATTCCATTTGAGCGGAAGCGTCGGGACTCATCTGACGTGTACCAACAGGAAGATGGGAATCATCATCATCAGCCATAAGGAATGTCGGTGCGATCAGAGCAATCAGTGCAAATGATTTTAGAAATTTAGACACATTTTTCATTGGAAACTCCCTGCTTAGTTTATTAAGAGAAAATCAAAAAAAGACGTGAAGGTTATCAAGGCACTTTTTTTTTGTAATCAAAATTCGGGCTTGCACATCAGAAATGTTCGCGTTAAAGAAGAAAAAAAAGGGACATACTTGAAAAAGCTTCTTTTTTTGTTTTTGTTCACCTCAGTTTATGGCGCCTGTCCTCCTGATTTTCTCTCTTTCGGAACGGGTGCTTTTGATCTTTGGCGTATGAAAACAAGAACCTGGGAATTCGATGCGGAGTATAAATTCCATCTAAAATGTCTTAGATCGCCAAACAGATATCTGAATTTCCGGCCTTTGGTTGGCTTAATGGCGACCGCAAAAGGATCTTTCTATATTTATGGAGGATTGAATTTCGATCTTCTATTCTTTGACCACCTTCTCTTCGCCCCTGGTTTTGCTGCCGGATATTATTCCAAAGGAAATGGCAAGGACTTGGGCTACCCTTTGGAGTTTCGCTCAGGCATAGAGCTCGCTTGGCAATTTTCCGATTGGCACCGCCTAGGCGTGCATTTCTATCACCTTTCCAATGCAAGTATCGGGAGGCGCAATCCCGGAGAGGAGTCTTTAGTCCTCTTTTACGACATCCCTTTAGTGAAGGGGTTTCCTTTCATTCGCGAATCTTGCGATTAATAGTTCTGATAGTTAGTGTCTTGTTTCATTATTAAATGAAAAATTGATACTTAATTTGGTTTTGTTTAAAAATTAAGGTAATTACTGTTTGAGACGCGGCGATGAGCGAGGAAATTCCTTTTAATCCCTTTCCTTACATGGAAAATCCTCATTATCAAGCGATAGTGAATTCCTTCTTTAGCTTTATCTTCGAATTTTCATCGGAACAGAAAATCATAACTCTTCCTGATGGAGACAAGCTTTCCCATGTTGTCTCCACTCCCAAGAACTGGAAGCCTACAGACCCAACCGTCATATTGATCCATGGGCTTTGCGGCTCCCATAAATCATCTAATCCTGCCCGTATGGCTCGGAGATTAGAGGCCATGGGGATAAGGGCTATCCGTTATAATATGCGAGGATGCGGAACAGGAAAGGGACTTGCCAGAGGAATCTATCATAGCGGCAGAAGCGACGATGTCTTTGAAACCATCAAAGAATTGAAAAGCGAACACCCTAAATCTCCGATTATTTTAGTGGCCTTTTCTTTGGGAGCAAATATCACTCTGAAGCTTGCAGGGGAATTGGGCTCTTTAGGGAAGCATTTTCTTAAGGGGGCGATTGCCGTCAGTCCCCCAGTAGACCTATTTTCGAGCATACAAATGATTGGAGATCCTGCGAATTCTATCTATGAGCGCTATTTTTACCGTCTTCTTAGGGCGGATGTTCATTATATCCATAAAAAGTTCAAAGATCTTCCTCCTGTCAAGCTTCCTAAAAATATGAAGCTTTACGAGTTTGATCAAATTTATACTGCGCCGCGGTGCGGATTCCTCAATGCTGAGGATTATTATAGTAAATGCAGCTCTAAGCATTTTGTGCCGGAGATTGAGATCCCTTGCAAAATCCTTCTAGCAGAGGATGATCCGATCATTTCACCCTCTTCATTAGACGGGCACAAGCTTCCCAGAAATGTCTCTCTTTTTAAGACCAAAAAGGGAGGGCACATGGGTTATGTCGGCCATCCAAAAGATAAAAAGGGTTTTTATTGGCTGGATACCATTCTTATAGAATGGATCGTCGATCTTCTCCTCAAATAATCACCTCTAAAAAGAGAATAACAGGATATGCAGGATCAGGCAGGATTTGCAGGATAAAATTGATTTTTCCCATATCCTACATATCCTGGGCGCTTTGCGGTCTATCGTGCAAATCCTGATAAATTTCTTGGAGAGCGAGCTTTAAACGGGAGTTTCGAGGGCGAGCTTTTGGGCGTCGCGGACGATAAACTGTTTGTTGAGCGAGCGTACAGAAAGAATCCAGAAAAGGACCGTACACCCGATTAAGGGAAGCAGGAAGTGGGTGATCGAAAGGACCGAGCCTGTCCCTGCCATTTGAATCAAGACGATTTGGATCCATGCAGCGCCCGATTTTCCAAGGCGGGAACCAATAACATCGATGGCTGCCTTGCCTTTGACTTTCGACTCTTGATCAAGAGGGATAAAAGACATCTCTTTCGTCGGATCGAAGAAAGCATATTTCATCACTTTGGTCGATACATTCTGGAAAGCTCCAAAGAGAACAATTAGCATGAGGGGACCGGTCCCAAAAGTTCCTGTGATAGGGTGGAGCCATTCTGGATTTAAGAATAAGGTGAGGAAGGTCAGGCTTGTGGTTCCAATTACAATTGGGGGAAGAAGAGCTCCTAAACGCCAGCCTAATACTCGGATGATCATGCCGCTAAAAAACAGGGTGATGATGAAGGAACAGATGCCGACGGAAGAGGTTACTGTCGCCATGAACGATTGGTAGGCGCCTGTTTCGGGATAGGCGATTTTTAAGTTGGCTTTCCAGGTCACTTCGGTCAGATTGATAGTAAGTCCATAGGCAATGACCATCACCGCAATGCACCGGAGATAGGGCGAGCGGACAATGAATTTCATACTTTCAAGCAAGGAAAGCTTTGTCTTTTGATCGATGGGGGCGTCTTGATGCTCAGGCCGATAGAGCCGTTCATCTTTCAATATCTTACGGGTCAATAGCCAATGAAGGGCCATGATCATGAACCCGAAGAAGAGGACGCAAAGGCACAAGCTTTTTAGGGCGATTCCAAAATGGGCGCCTATATATTTTCCTGTGAAATAGCAGACGAGGGGACCTGTAAACATCTGAGCGAGGTCGCCGCCCGCGATGAAGAAGTTATAGCACCGCTTCGCCTCGTTAAAATTGCAAATATGATTGACGAATCCCCAAAAGAGAAGGAAGATCACTACACTGCCCCAAAGCTCGGCAGTGACAAAGAAAATCGACTGGATCCAATTTCTATAGATGGAGACCCAGTGGGAGTTTTGTTCTCCCACCTTGCTCAAGAGCCAGTCGGCCGATTGATGGGGCGAGAGGGCGTCGATGTTCGGGTAAAGGACGAAGCCATAGAGGAAAACAAAGCTGATGAAAAAGATGATGATACTATAAAAAATCACCGATCTCCGGAAGAGATTGGTGAGTTTTGAATAAAGGATGGTGACTCCCATGGCTATGGGCAGGACAATCCAACCCTTTAAGACCGGGATAACCTCGGCTCCTCCCCCTTTTGCCGTGACGACAAAGGCATCCTTCATGGTGGTGAGTACACCATAGGTGAAAGATATGAAAAATTTCATGAAAAGAAGAGGAAGGATTTTCTTGAGTTCGTAAGCATGTATTGGCCAGAGGCGTTCTCGCCATCTAGCCAGTGGAGATTTATCTCCAGTCGCCATCCAAAAATCCAGGTGTGATTCTTTAGCTTTTATACCCCAATTCGGATATAAATGTCACGGTACAAAATACAATGAAAAAATCATTCATTCTAGCTTTAGCTCTTTTTGGCGCTTTATGGCTCTATTTTCAGCTCGATGTAAAAGATATTTCTAATCGTTTTTGCGCTTTTTGCAGCCATGACGTTATTGAAAGACAGGTCTTTTATAGGGGGGATCGGGTTTTGGGAATCATCACCCACAAACCTGCTGTTCCTGGCCATGTCCTAATTCTGCCGATAAGACATGTAGAGCGATTCGAAAATCTTACTTCGGAAGAGTTGCTTGAAATGCAGGAGCTCATTCGGAAAATTGATCTGGCGGAAAGAGGTCTTTTTGGGAATGGGGGATATCTGCTTCTTCAGAAAAATGGAAGAGAAGCGGGGCAATCTGTGCCCCACGTCCATTTTCATTATTTGCCAAGGTCTAAACAAGAAAGCCATCTGCTATTTGCAGCCCGCTTTTTCCTCTCGCCCTGGTTTAAACCGCTATCTCCTGAGGCGATGGAAATGGCTGTGCGCGATTTACAGAACGAAATTGATCATATTCCGCATCTACCTTACCAAGGCGCTCTTCAAGTCGTAATCTAGATTGAGCCATTTTAGCATCGACATCTTCTCGGGCAGGTTTTGTCGAGAGGGCGAACTGTTGGTCTGACAACGTATAGGCTTCATCTCTTAAAGCAAGGGCAGCTCTGATATTTTGTTCTAAAGCGGCTTTGTTTTGCCAATATCTAGCATCCAGATCGTTCATTTGGAACTCTAATTGACGTTTGATGCGCCAGATATTCGTCTCGCATCTCGATTCAAGATTGGCTAAGTATCTTCTCTCTTCATCAGTTATAGGAGAAGAGCGGTTGAGAGACTGACGGTAGCTCTCCACATGGGAGCGCTCTGCATCGATCTGCACAGTTGCTAACTTATCTAAGGAATCTTTGTCTCTTACAAATTGGGAGTGAAGATTCGCTAATAGAATATGGGCTGGATTTGCTGCATAGCCTTTATCAGCGAGGGATTTTGCCCTGCTGCGGACTTCTTCTTCATTTTGCGTGCGTCTGCGGAATTCAGCTCTGAGATCTTCTTCTTCTTTGCTATAGACATTCAAGGATTCTTGACCGCGTGCAAGGATTTCATACTCTTCTTGGCCAATGATCTTATGTTGAAGAAGCGCTTCATGCCAGGGTTTGTAGGAGGTAAGGATTTTGCTGCAGGATAAATGAGCTGTTTCCTGAACGAATTTCTCTTTCCATCGTTCGGGAGCTGGCAATGAATATCCCGCTTTTCCTGAGGCTTTGATCAACGCAGTTGTTTTTTCATACCCATCAATCAATTGGTGCAATCGTAAATCAGAGGCGCACGCGATGAAAGATTGTTCTAATTCCTGAGGCTCGATCAGTGAATATGCAATTAAGTTCTGTAATGGATAATTCCCAACGAGGGGTTTGAAATTGAGTCCTTGTGTTTCTTCAGAGAGTTTCGATTTCCAAAGTCTTGGTTCTGGCACGTGGAATTCTTTCATAGAACCAAAAGGGGCTTTTTGCGCTGTGTTCGCGAGGCGCTGGCAGCTCGTCTCGTAGAAAGAAAGGAGGTCCATGAGTTTCATAGGCGCCACATGAGAGGAGTAAGCGGCTTCGAATTGCGCGGGATTCAAAAGAGCGTAGCGGAAGAGCTTTTCCCATCCGAATTTTTCGATGATTTTTGAAAGGGACATTTGTGAAGCTTGATTGCGTACCTTTTCCAGTTCTTTCGGATTATCGTAGTCGATCAATTTGCAGGCATACCAAATGAGACCGCCAGCGGCTAGAAGAAGAGGAATTGCTGGAGCTAGGAACCAAAGGCTGGCAGTAAAGGTAAGAGCTCCTGTGACAACTGCACCGATGAGGCAAAGACTGGTTAAAGCGATGGCCCAAGCCCGCTTTGTCTTTACTTCTGTCCATGTATTTGCATTCTGAATCTCGGGCTCAGCAACCGGATCGGTCACTTTTAATGAGCTGGCATCTTCAAAAGAAATTGTTGACATAGCAATTAACTCCCGATTAATTGGCGGTATTATAAGGAGTTAATTACTGAATCGTCAAGTTTTTAAGGGGACGTTATTAGATATTTGTTTTACGACCTCTTTCCACTGTTTCCAATCGTTTTTCAAACTCTTTTTCATGGAGCGGATTTGGGTAAGGAGCATGCGGTCTTTCATCTCTTTGTATTTTTCGAGAAGAGCCTGCATTTCAGTCAGTTTAGAAGTAAGGTTCGTAGAGATTTCTGTGATTTTCGCTTCTAAAGTTTCTTTATGCGCGTAATAAGAATCTTTGAGGCTTTGGATGAGCATATCTCTATGACCAAGAACGAGCTGGCGGGCGATACGATAGTTATTTACTTTTTTAAGATCGTACGCAAATCCAAGTTTATGGAGCGTCCAAATAAGCCATTTGCCTGGATCAAAGTGGTACCATCGGATTCCGTTACGGTAATCATAAGCAAAAGAGTGGTGGTAATTATGGTATCCCTCTCCCCAGGTCACTAGGGAAATCAAATAATTGTCTACTGCGGTGTGTTCCTGGCTAAAGTGCTGCGTACCCCAATAATGGGCTAAAGAGTTGATGAACCACGTAGTATGATGGGAGAAGAATAGACGGACCCACCAAGCGAAGAGGAACGCACCCAGATAATCTCCAAATAACCAGCCTACGGCGAGGAATGCAATTGCGTTTGATGCTACCATGCAAAAAACGTAATGCTTATGTTGGAATTGAAGCATTTTGTTTCGAGAAAGATCGGAGATGACTTTCGGGTCGATCTCATTTCCTCTATAAAACATCCACAGCATGTGGGCATGAAAGAGCCCTTTTTTCACTGAGTAAGGGTCTTTATCTGTGTCAACGTAAGCATGATGCAAGCGGTGGTCATGGCACCAGCGCAAGGCGCTTCCTTGAGTGGCTAAGCTTGCGAAAAATAAGAAAAATGCTTCGACGACAGGATTTGTCTTGTAGCAACTATGGGAATAAAGGCGATGATATCCTGAAGTGATCGCAATTCCAGAGAGAGAAGCGAGTATGGCAGAGGATACTATGATGCCTAATGAGGGGGTATAAAAGAGAAAATAGATCGGGAGTGCTAAGGCTAAAAAAATATGATAACCAACGAGAAATGAAAAAACTGGCCAATGAATTTTTTTAGTCATAGGATGCCTCTCTTTAAAAGAAGGATACACCTTATCTTAATATTAAAGCGACCGAATTGATGCAATATCGAAGCTGCTTTGGAGGGGGGCCGTCATGGAAGACATGGCCTAAATGGGAGTCACATCTTCTGCAGAGGACTTCATAGCGCTGGACAATGGTATTCGGATCGGGAAGATAGTAAACATTTTTTGGATAGATGGGCTGAGTAAAACTAGGCCATCCGCTGCCAGAGTTGTATTTATTTTTTGAGGAGAAAAGGGGAAGCTCGCAAGCTGCGCAAAGATATGCGCCTTCTGCAGTGGAAAAAAGGATTTTTGCCGAAAACGCTCTCTCCGTTCCTTTTTTTCGCATCACAAAATAGCGTGCGTCGCCCAGCTTTTCCTGCCATTCTTTTTCAGAGCGGACGAGTTTGTCTCCATTCCATTCTTGAGCGGTCAAAAGCAAAAAGGCTATGCAAAATGGTTTAAATGCCATAATTTTGTTATATTGAATAAGGATTAACAATGAAAGAGACTCTTGAAGCGCGCGTCCCTCCGGAAGAAGTTTGGAACGCTTGGGAAAAAGCTCATGAAAAGAATGGGCAGAAGGGGATTGAAGCTGGACAGAAAGGGCTTTCAAAGGCGGAAGGAAAAAGCAAGTTCCGCTACAAAATCCTCGACGTGAAAAAAGGGGAGAGTTTTTCGATCCTTTGGAAGACGCTTTTCGTCCGGTTGATTTTTACCCACTCAGTTAAGCCCATCAAGAAAGGGTCCGAGATCACTTATTTTGTGCAAATCAAAGGGTTCTTTGCCTGGCCAGTGCGTTGGATGCTTGGAAACAAAATCCAAAAAAATATCGGCCTCGTCTTAAAAGCAATCGTCAGACAATTAGAAAACGAGAGCAAACGCTAGTCGCACAGTCGGAAAAGCGCGCAGGGAATAGCCTGGAAGGAAACCTTGCGCCTTATAGCCCGCTTCCACTTCATACCCGCACCAGCAATTCCCTTGAAAATAGACGATCAGCGATCCCGCTCCTCCATATCTGACTTCATGCCGCTCTGATGAGGGATAAAGAGGATCGGCCAGAGAAGGCTTCACATGGAAATTGATTTCAGAGATAGGCACAGCTCCTTCTTGCAAGAGAAGTTTAGGCTGGCGCCATAGATCGACCCGCGCTCCGAAGGACCATCGTTTCACTGTCCAGATTCGGGGCGCATAAAATCCTAATCCGTAATATTGATTCTTCGCATGATGGCCCCCTTTAATATAGCCATAATAGGGCTCTTCATGAAATCTGAAGAAGTTTTCTAAAAACACCTCAGGGCCAAAAGGCGTTAGACCAAGACGGACGCCGGGAAGATAGCAAGAGGCGATCATCGGAATTTTCGTTTCCTTACCTGAGGAAAGATAGTGGAACCATGCAAAAATCGAATAAAAGGTAAATGCGTCGGCAAGGTTAATCCATGAAAGGGAGCGGAGTCTCGCTCCGCTTAAGAGGTTGTCGGGATATGTGTAATTGACCGCTTTAATATAGCCTTGGATATCGTGTCCATCGAGATCTCCTTGCGTTTTGAGAGAGCCGATATAGAGATTTAAATCGTGCTGGGAGAGAAGATACAAAATAGTCTGTCTTGGATCGACGCGTCCCGATTCGAGCCATTTGAACTTAGTCAGCAGCGCCAGAATAGCCGTCGACTCGACTCCTGCCATCGCAATGCAGGAATCTTGCGTCGTGGTCAGTCTGCTGCTCATTTTATAGGAGGTCGCTCCGCCTCCTTCGCCATAAGGCGGGGGTACATTGATAAAATAGCCGGTGACTTTAACGCGCCCCTCATTGATATCGCGGATCCGGTATCCATGTCCAAAAACCTCATGCTGGGTGACAACCGCCAAATAATTGACGGGCATCCAGAACATCAGCAATTCGCTCAAGCGCCAGGTCCGCGCATACATTGTCTTCGAGGTAATGACAGGACTTTTGCCGAAGATCCATGTTTCGATTTTTTCTACAAGCCGTGTCCCGAAAAGGAGATCTTGTCCGCCGGAATAAGGAGAAAAATCGATATCCCAGCAAATTTCATAAGTAGCAGGGGCAAGCTCCGGTTTGGGAATTTCAGGCGGGCAATAAAAGGTCATCGGAACATCGATGCGGATTTGGGCAAAAACACAGCAGGGAAATAAGAAAAGGAAGAGTCGTTTCATCCTGGTCACTATACTTGCAAAAGATCCCAGAATCAAGTATCACTAATCGTATGAGATGTACCGGCTACTGCACTGCTTCCAGTTATGATATCCCACGCCTGTTTCAATTTTTACAGGTGAGCGGGACATCTCAGCTTTTCCGCGATGTGATCCATACTCAGCCGAAGGACGGCAACAAGCGCGATATTTTTTACTTTCCTTTTGGAGTTGTTCTCTTTTGGGGATTTACAGAAGAAGAGGAGAAGAATCTCCTTTCGAACTTGAGAAAATTCGAACGGGAGCCGCTCAGCAAGATCGAGATCGATGAGTTCAGTTTTGCCTATGGCGACAAAATGAAAATCGAAGAGGATGAGATCATCCTCCAGAAAAAAGATACCCTCTCAAAATTGGCCATTTCTTATGCCATTGGACAATCGGTCAAACTGACCGTTTTTGAAGAGACGATCTCCCGCACCATCGAGCACAGCAAGCATTTGCCGCGAGAGCTGGCCACCAAAGGAAAAATCCCTCTTTCCAGACGCGAGACCTCCCGCAAAATGGGGGAGATCTTCTTGGAGCGCAACTATATCAACCTCCACACTGAGATCATCGACACGCCAGAATTTTTCTGGGAGCATTCTGAATTGGAGGCATTCTATAGAAGAATGATCCATTACCTCGATGTGAATAAAAGGGGAGAGCTCTTAAATCGCCGCTTGAATCTTCTTCATGAATTGTTCGAAATCCTAGGAAATGAGCTCAACCACCAGCAATCATCCAGACTCGAAATGACCATCATCATCTTGATCGTCATCGAAGTCGTGCTGGCTCTTTTAAGAGACCTCTTTCATCTGATTTAAAAAGATCCACCACAGAGAACACTTCTTATTAGACGTAGACGGAGACGGGACCGATAGCGAGCTCGCCGCCTTCAGGCTTTCCGCCTTTCGCAGGATTCGCAAGATAGTATCCGCCAATGAGGCCGACGATACTGCTTGTGAAAAGCAATTCCGCTGTCGCGGCGCCGATCGCAAGAAATCCAATTACATGCCCTGCTAGAGTGAACACAGCTGCGGCTAGAAGGATGATGCTCAAGGCAAAAAGGACTTTGCCAACAATCATTTTTACTTTTTCCATGCTGGATGGTGCTTCCGCTTTCGCAGGAGTGGGTGCTGGTGGTTGTCTTTCGACAAGATAGATAACGCGGGTTGGTTCCGCTGGTTGTGCAACAAGTGCCATAAATACAAACAATAGTTAGTTAATTTCGCGAACAGTATCGATTTGTTGGTAATTAATATCAATTACAAGAATTAATTAAGAAGCAAGCTTTACACGCAGGGCTTCTGGGCCTTTTCTGCCCATGCCCATTTCGAATTCGACCCGTTGGCCATCTGAGAGAGAAGCGTCAGGCGTTTCAACGTTAGTCACTTGGACGTAGACATCTCTGCCTCCATCGTCAGGGGCGATGAAGCCGAAGCCTTTGTTCTTATCGAACCACTTGACTGTGCCGAATGCCATACACCCTCTACTAAATCGCAATGTAGCAAAGCGAATGCATTAGATGCAAAAAAATTTTACTCGAAAACATCTTGTTGAAGGACGTTTTTCTCCCCTTCGCTTTTTGCGACGAGAATAGCGCAGCAGCTATCGCTAAAGACGTTTACAGTCGTGCGGCACATATCGAGAAGCCTATCGACAGCAATGAATAGGCCAATTCCTTCTGGGGGAAGGCCGATCACTTTCAAGATCACAATGATTGCGACCAGGCTTGCCGAAGGAATGCCCGCTACGCCGATCGATGTGACGAGGGCCATCAGGACCACAAGAAATTGCGTCGTAAAGGTGAGATCGATTCCATATGCTTGGGCGACGAACATCGCAGCCACGCATTCATAGAGGGCGGAACCCGACATATTGATCGAGGTTCCCAATGGCACGACTAAGCTGCATATCTTGTTAGACACTCCCGCCCGTTTTTCCACGCAATCTATTGTAATTGGAAGGGTAGCGGAAGAAGAACTTGTAGAGAAGGCTGTAATGAGCGCTGGGCTCATCGCTTTAAAATGGCGTATTGGCTTGACCCCTGCGACAAACTTCAGCAATAGAGGCAGGGCGATGAACATAAACACAGCAAGCCCGAGCAGCACCGTCAGGAAAAAGAGAGCGACAGAGCTGAGGGACCTGATCCCTGTTGTCATAAACACTTTTGAGACAAGGCAGAAGACCCCGAACGGCAAGAATTTCATGATGATGTGGGTCATTTGGATCATCGTCTGAAAAAGACCCTGGAAAAATCCTTGCAGGACTGAAGAAGAATGAGATTCGATCTTCGATAAAGCGTAGCCGAATAAAAGGCTGAAGAAGATGAGGCCGAGCATCTGTCCATGGCCAAAAGCGTCAACGACGTTGGATGGGATGATTTGCAGGAGGAAGTTAATAAAAGTTTTGCCCTGGTTATTGGACAATTGCTCCTGAAGATTGGTCAGCTTGGTCATCTCCATTTCAGTGGCAGGAGGAGCTATGCTGGTGGATCCAGGATGGATGATGTTGACGAATAGAAGTCCAATGAGAATGGCCAATATGCTAGTTCCGATATAGAAACTGAACATCTTCCCGCCGAGGCGCCCGAATGCTCCATCTCCACCGATCCGAGAAATCCCCGATATGATCGATGAGGAAACCAGGGGAACGACGACAAGGGTCAAGGCATTGAGAAAAATCGTGCCTACAACGTCGACAATTCCGTAGAAAGTAATTCCGAATAGCCCAGCTTCTTTTCCTACCCACGATCCAAAAAAGATCGCTAGGATAATTGCTATAAAAACTCCCCAAGGGCGTTTATGTTTTTTCTGCATTGGTACTCCAAAGCTATTCATTTTACTGAAATGGGGCGATCGAGAAAAGAAAATTTCATCCCTTGACGGATCTTATTTTTATTGAACCACCCTTTAGGTACCTCGAGGGCGTATAGAGCTGGCTTATTACTGAGATAATGAGGGTACCAGTCTGCTCTTTTCGGCTGAGGTTCCATATCCCAGCTATTGATCAATACAAAGTTCTCATCGAAAAAGGCGACGGAGAGGGGAATCCTGGTGTTTTTCATCCAGAAAGCGAGTACTTCAGGCCTCTCAAAGACAAACAGCATTCCCTCGCCTTCATTCAAGTTTGTTCTTCCCATCAAGCCTTGTGATCGGCTCTTATCAGTATTGGCAATTTCAACAGTTAGTTTTTGACCGCCAATCTCGATTTGTGCTTTCTCAATGCCAAATGCGGACACAAAGAAGAAAAAACTAAGGAAGTATAAAAGGCGCATCCAATCATTGTCTTCGAAGGAGCTATTTTTTGAAAAGAAATGTTGAAATAGGAGCAGGCCTCATTTACATTGAGGGCTTATGGCTGCAGGTAAAAATTTTTTTCTATTAGCTCTCTTATGTTTTCCTTTTTTTGCACATGCCGATAAAGCCATTATACAACGTCCTCCAGAACCACCGCACATTGCTGAAGCATCAAAAATCAAAGCTCCTTGGTTAACGGGCCCCCTTTTGGCGCCATCAGGAACTACAATTCCTCCAAAACATTTCTATATTGAACCCTACGTCTATGCTGCTGCGAATACGGGAGTATACAATCAAGATTGGGAAGTCGTAGAGACACGAACTCTATGGAATATTTATACCCAGCCCACCCTTCAATTCGGGTTGCTTAGCTGGCTCGATTTTCAATTCAATCCAACGCTTTATTATAATGTGACTAAAGGCGCTTCAAGTTGGGCTCTTGGCGATATGGTGGTTGGATTCGATATCCAACTTTATAGAGGAGGAGGGAAAAAACCCACTTCTTGGTATACGGCCCTAAAGCTGGTTTTGAAAGAAAATCTTCCGTTAGGAAAATACCGGAATCTCAACCCTAAAAAACTAGGGACGGATGATGGAGGCGTAGGATCTTGGATAACGACTTTCGGCCTTGTTTGGGGACAAATCGTCCATATTACGGGACAACATTTTTTTGATACTCGATTGAGCATTCAATATAGCCTTCCAGCTCCAGTCCGGGTAAAAGGATTCAACAATTACGGCGGAGGATTCGGAACTCATGGAAAAGTATATCCAGCGCAAAATTTTCAGGTTGACTTGGGAATGGAATACACCTTCAATCTCAATTGGGTTGCCTGCCTTGATATTGTAGGAAGTTGGTCTGGAAGGGGACGTTTTGTAGGGCATCCCGGAAGAGCTGCAAATGGCCTCCCTGCTTCTGTTGGAACTGGTTCTGCTGTCCAATTTGCACTGGCTCCAGGCATTGAATATAACTGGAGTGCAAATATTGGAATCGTCTTCGGCCCTTGGTTTACAATAGGCGGTCGTAAAGCTGTTCAATTCGAAACCGGAGTCTTCGCTTTTAGTTATTATCATTAATAACAATTATTACAGTTTAAATTAATTAATTATATTTTTGTTTATTTTGGAATGTATTATGATAACCCCCAAAAATAAAGGGGTTATTATGTATATGCTCTCTACAGTTTTAGCAGCAATTATTTGCGCCGCTTCCCCAATCGCCGCGCAAGAAAATCTACAGACCCAAACAGAACAGGCTGAAATCCAATTAGGAACGGATACCATCGGGATGATCCGTCTCGCTTACGAAGACGGACAATATGATGATTTTTTGAAAGAAATGGATCAGTCCTACAAACAAGTAAAAGATGAAAACCGTTTGAAAGGTTTGGCCGACATCCGCACCACTGTAACTCCTGCCCTCGACGACCAGCAAAAATGGAATGAATTAGCCGCCCAGCTTCAAAAAGAAAAGAACGAGCAGTTATTAGATGCTATTACCAATGAAAAATCCTCTACTTTTATCGACAAAGTAAAACGCGCTGCGACAAATCCTTCGACTCAAGAGCAGGAAAAAGCCCTTGCCCAACTCACTGAATATCGTTACATGACGCCAGGCAGCGGCAAAAATGAAGATGAAAACCTCCTCATCGATCTCGATCTAGAATACGAATATAAAATGATCCATCTCGATATGCCTGTCATTGATGGGAAATCGATCTCTGATCGGAAAGAAAAACAATACGCTCTCCGTATGGAAAAAATGGAGCGGATGGTAGAAGCCTCTAAAAATTTCCAAGATGATTCTCTGAAAAACACAGTTGAGATGGCGTCAAAAAATTTCGATGAGCGCATGGCCCAATTCTGGGATGCTTCTGAACTCAGCGCAATGGCAAAAGGAAAAACCAAACCTTCTAGTCCCATTGAGGAGAAAGTGGTTTCCATTTTGAATTCACACCAGGCGAAGTTCAATGATCTCGCAAAACAATACATCAATGAATTGGCGCAACATGAAGCGAAAAAATAAACTAGCCCTTCTCGCACTTCTTCCCCTCATCGTATTCAGCGGATGCGCAACGGTGTATCAAAAAGAGGGGATTTTCTCGAACGGATATTCCGATTTCCGAGTCGCTCAAGACACTTTTGTGATTTCATTTAAGGCGAATGAATATACATCCCCTGAAAAGGTGATGGAATTCAGCCTCCGGAGGGCTTCGGAGCTCGCTCTCAATAACGGGTATCGTTATTTTGCTATTTTAGAAGAGATCGATACATCGAAAGAGCATACTGTTCTCAATTCGAAGAAGGACGGCCCTTCTAAAACGACCACGCTCTCTCATCTTTACTATCCCTCTATCCGTCTTAAAATTAAGTGCTATGAGACAAAGCCCCTCGAGCGGGAAGTGATTGACGCCCGAGACTATCTAGCTTTTAATCAGCGGGATTGATTTCGAGGGCGATTCTTTTTCCGCCGTCCTTAGTGAGAGCCAATTTATAAGCATCTTCGGCTTTCTCTAATGGGAAAATGGTGGTTGAATCGTAGGCGAGCGGAATGAGATCTCCCGATTCAAATCCGCTTTTCATTTCATCGAGGAATTTTGCATTTTCTGCAAAAGGCAAATCGACTGTGTTGATTCCGATCAGATCTTGATTCTCGCGATACAAAGAAAATAAGTTCAAAGAAACATCCCGTTTCCCTTCCGAAGCAGCAATGGTGACAATCCGCCCGAATTTTTTGATTTTGGGAACGAGCGCATCCCAATAGACATTTCCAACTGTATTCAAAATGAGATCGAAACTCTGTTCTGGGACAGAATCGTAGGCTTCCCACCCCAAGTCTTTTGCAGCTTGAAGGCTTTCTCCTCTCACAAGAGCGATTGGCTTAGCATGCTTCCATTTGCAGATTGCCATGGCTGCATGGCCGACTTGTCCGAGAGCCCCAATCACGAGGACATTCTCTCCAGCGCGCAACCGTCCCCGTGCAATGAGGCTATAGTATGCGGTCACGTAGGGGAGCGTTTGGACTCCTGCTTGGAGGAGTGAAACAGTATGAGGAATCTCTGCGATGGCCGATTCAGGGATGGCAATATATTCAGCATGGGTTCCGTCAAAATCGAGGCCTGCCGCGCCGCCCGTTCCCCAAACTTTTTTCCCGATAAATTTCTTATTTCCTTCAATGATAATTCCGGCAAAATCACGCCCTGGGATACGCGGCAGTTTGGCATGGGAGAAATAGCCAATGGCACCTAGAGCGTCGCTCGGATTGATCCCAGCGGAAGAGATTTGGACGAGGCATTCCCGTTCCTTGATTTGAGGAATGGGCCTTTCGGTAATTGGGAGTTGAATTTCTTCCTTATTCTGGAAGTGTTGGGTTAGATAAATAGCTCTCATTGACCGGATCCACTAGTAATTGCAACACTAGCTTTTTTTCATTTTCCAGCCAAAGGTTTCCTTTGATTCAGATAATCAAGACCGTAAATAGGGATCGGGGACCCCAATATCAAATCCCCGTTTGATCAAAGTTAGTCTTTATTTTTTGCCCAGGATAGGACTCGAACCTACATGCCTTGCGACACCAGAACCTAAATCTGGCGTGTCTACCAATTTCACCACCTGGGCGAAGCGCATAAGTCTAACGATTAGCTGTGTTTCCTTCAATCAGGGACGAAAAATCAATGGACGAAGTCGCCCTTTTTATCCCGAAAAGCCTACTGGTAAAATGTATAAATATTTTTTGAACTCCAGCGAGCTCTCTTATATTGAATTCAAATAAATTTTTTACGACAATAAATATTTTTATGGTTTTACTTTTTATAATAAAACGATGTAAAATAGTAGTAAATAATTACTTTTGGAGTTTTTAAATGTCATCGCCGGCAATAGGGGCCAGAGATAAAAACACAACTAATATAACAACAGCTTTTTATGAATTTATCGGAGCTGCTGTAGTTGCTGCCCCCACTATTACATTGCTTGCTACCAGCGTGATTTCTCACGGGGTCATCCCAACAGTTGCCCTTACCGGGTCTGCTCTTTTAGGAGCAGATGGCTTTCGCCGATTTTACAATGTGGCTCAGCAGGGGAAAGACGCAGTTAAAAAGCAAACGACCGATTCCATGAAGAGTCTCTTCATGAAATTGAATCCAAAAGTTATGTATACATCTCTAGGAGCCGGGGCAGGAGCTTTATTGCATGTTTGTTCTCTAGGTTATTTCCCAGCATACGGTTCCATCGTAACAGGTGCTTTTTTAGGTTTGGCTGGAAGAAACATGTCAGAACCCTATTCTGAACCTGCAAAAAAAAAAGATGACGACGGCGCTCCTGACTTAGTTGAAAGCGTACGTTGGGATGGAGGCGATGCATTAGCCCCTCCAACATTTACTGAACATGATGAAGGTCTTGCTGGCGCTTCAGCGTGGGAAACTTTAACTTCTGGTGCAACAGAAACAGCTCATCCCACCTCGCCCACTCGACGAGTAAGAATGAGTCGCTCCGCACTTAGAGCCAGCGCTTCTTCTGCTGCTGGGCCATCTGCAGCTCCAAGGCCCCTGAATTTTCTTGATAAGGATGGGAAAGAATTTTGGATGACGATTGGAGAAATCGAATATCGTTTTACCAATGTCTGGTCTGCCTTTTATGCTTTTAGATTCCCTGAAAATGCCGCGGACTTTGAAGGACTTTCTTCGAAAGATGCTTATGCAAAAAATCTGGAGATCCAAGAAACAGCAGCTCAAGATGAAGAATGGGAAGCTGATGGACATCAAAGAACGCTCCTTTTCAGAATTCTTGGGACTAAGCTTGCTGCTGATGGCGATGCGCGAAACGCCTTAAAGACGATCCGAGATTTTAAACCTTATGAAGCTTCCTATACAAATCTGATTCTGAGAAGAGTCCAAGCATGGGAAAATCAGCGAGTTCATGACAGAAGAAACCTAAAGCAGAAACCTTATATCGCTGAGGTCACTGCATTGGCTCATATACCGGATGAGCTGTAAATCCTAATTCTCTAATCCCAAAAATCAACTTTGCTATCGGCTCCCAGTGAGTGTTTCGATCGATATGGAGCAGCACTTCCGTTTTGGTTTTATCTTGAGGCAGAGCTCCAATTTGGTATTGGCGGGCAAGCTCTTCTTGGATTTCTTGAATGGTGTTCATCGGATATTCTTGGAATTCCGTCAGCCATTTAAATGATCCAGCAGCGGAGATGCTCAGATTGATCTGGTGAATCTCTTGTTTTGTCCGCAGCGATCCCGCGTTCCCTTCCGGTTTCAGTTCAACTAGGTTTACTTCTGAATCAAAAAGAGAGGCTCTTGAAATGGCAAGCGTTGCAAAGAGAGAGAGCATCAAAAAGAGAAAATCGATCATCGGAGCGAAGTTAAATGTATTCGCAGGCTTTAGTTCTTCGTGAGGAATCAGTTCCAAGACAACCTCCTATTTCGAAGCTATTAGCGAGGATAAATTCAAGGCTTCGCTTTCCACAAGGCTTAATGATCTTACAACCCGGTATTTGAGAGTTGTGTAGAAGATCATCGATAAAATGGCGACGATCAGACCTACTACAGTGGTTCCTACGGCAACGCCAAGGCCGTCGAAGAGTGCGTTGATGCTTTCGATCGATCGGTTTACGTCGTAGAAGGCATAAAACATACCGATCACGGTTCCCAGAAGTCCGAGCATTGGGGCGACGATGACAATGTCATTGAGAAGGGAAAGCCGCTGCCAGAAAGAGGTAGAAGCTCTTTTACCTTCTGATTTCATAGCGTCGATCATCACTTGAGGTCCTAATTTGCGCGTAGTGAGGCCTGCTGCCATGAGCTGAGCGAGAACGCTCCCTTCATTGGCGCAAAGAATCTTTGCCTCGTCGAATTTTCCCGATTCGAGAAGGGGCCGTAGTTCATTGAGGAATGAGGGGGGCATGATCTCTTTTGGCCGGAAAGTGGCTAGGCTATATAGCCAAATCACCATAGAAGCTAGTGAGAGCAATATAAGGAAGGAATAGATCAAAGGGGCCGATGCAAAAACTTTTTTGAGGTCTAGCATCTGGGCTTTTGTTGCAGCGATGGCTGGAGCCATGTCTTTCAGACTAACGGCTGCGGTCTCTTTGGCAGCGGGCGCCGCGTCTGCAAATAGTCCGGTCTGTACGAAGAGGAAACAGGCCATGAAGCAAAAAAGAAGTCTCATCGAGCACTCCAAACAAGGTTAATGGCGAACATAACAATTCGGGATGGAATTAGGCAAGAAATTCCGCTATAATGGCGGCATGAAAACAGCAAAAGATTTAAGAATTCCCTTCACATGGGCGGAACGACATCCGATTCTTCTCGACCGCTTTTTCTACATACCTGGATTTTTCGATCGCTATGATGAGTGGAAACCGTTTTCTTGGTCTGATCCTGAACTTTTTGGAAATGATCAGCCCGTTGTTGTCGAATTTTGCAGCGGCAATGGACAGTGGATTGGGGATCGGGCCAAACAAAATCCGCATCTCAATTGGGTTGCCGTAGAAAAAAGATTCGAGCGGGCCCGAAAAATTTGGCTGAAACTCCATCGTGAGGAAATCCCCAATCTCTATGTTGTTTGCGGCGAGGCTGTCGAATTTTCTCGCTATTATGCACCGAGAGCATCTGCCTCGGAAATTTATGTGAACTTTCCCGATCCCTGGCCAAAGCGGAGACATGCAAAGCACCGACTAGTCAGCGGCGAGTTTTTGGAAGTTTTAGAGCGGATCACAAGAACCCAAGGTAAAGCGACATTTGTCACCGACGATTGGGATTATGCTTCTGAAATGATTCAGCAATTGGAAAAGTTCCCTTCTTGGCTGCCACTTTTGCCGCACCCCTTTTTCACGACCCAATGGCCTGACTATGGAAATTCCTTCTTTGCAGATCTTTGGAAGGTAAAAGGCCGCACCATTCATTACATTCCCTATCAGAAGGCGATCTCATGATGATTCTTCCCGCACAACCACACTCCGACCTCGATTGGACACGTCAAATTAAAGAAGCAGAGTCTATTGATAAGATCATTTGGGAATTCGACTTAGGATTAGAGGCGCCCTATTTTCCTTTAGAGGATGAACTCCATTTCCAAGCTCTCTCTATGGCCCTTTCCAAATTTTCCAAAGAGATCTGGCCTCTTTTTCAAGAAAAAACGGAAGCGGCAATTCTCTATCGGGGACCTGCAGATTTTACTCCTTTTTTTTCTTGGAGCGAAAGGCAGGAAGCGAATTTTGAAACTTGGAAAGAAGACCACCCCAATGCCAACGAAGCACACCTAAGGCGCCTTTTTTGCGCGGAAGCTTTTATTGCCTATTTTCAGATGCTCGCGCACCGTTTGCCGGATGAGTTGACCCTGATTCTGCAACTTGACGCAGGAAGTTCGGGAACACTCGCAGAACGGCTCCATCTGCTTTCTCCGGAACGGTTTGACCATTTTCAATTGGAGATAAAGGGTTTGCCGGAAACTTCCAACGCGTCTCTGGGAATCTGTTTTCCAGAAGAGCCTGAATGCAATCGCGATGTCCTCCAAAGGCTTGATGCAGTTTTTGAGAAAATCAATGCTCCCTTTAAAGCTATTCCGGAAGCGCTCCTCACAGAACGATGGGATGGGATTGATTATCTCTATGTGCTTTCTGACGCCGTCTCTTCTCGCGGAAAGCGGAAGCTGATGGGCTTTTGCGCAGCAGGGGGGATTGTTATTTTAGATGGCCCTTCTTTGGGCTTGCCTTCTGAAATTTCTTCTGAAGAGGGATTACGCGAGATTCCCGCAATTAAAAATTGTTGAGGCAATGTCTCTAACTCTTCTTGGGATTCCATGCGTATGAAGTGTATTTACAACTCCCATTCCAAGCCCAAATAAAGCCAATACGCCTCTTTGCGTCCAAATTTTATTTTGGGTCGGTGTGAAGAAAAATTCTCCGAATGTAAAGCTAATAATAGCGCCAAGGACCATGTCAGTGACAAGTGCGTTTTCAAATAAGAGCTCTTGTCGGAATTGATTTGGGCGGGCTGCGGGGATCATAATTCTAAAAATAGAGTTAGATGCAGAGGGATTTCCCTCAGACGGGCAGCAAGCTGTCCCGTCCATTCGGGTAATTCGGGGCAGAGGGATTTGAACCCCCGACCTACTGGTCCCAAACCAGTCGCGCTAGCCAAACTGCGCTATACCCCGATAAATGAGACTATTAAGATACTAAAATTGCCTATTTTCAGCCAACACTTGTCATCGAAGATCTTTTTTGCCATGCTAAAGGGAGGAGAAAACTATGACGACATTTCAACAATATCCAGCAGCGAAGAAGCTGAATAAGCTCAGCCAACACCCTATCGATTTGACCCAAGGCATTTTAACTCCAGAACGGATTGAAAAAATGGCCGTGAGAGGTCTCGGATTCCAGCTTCTTTATGGCACAGAACGGGTGGATGCCGAGGTTTTAAAAGCACTTTTTGAATTGGCCAACGAGGCTAAGGCGTCAGAAAAAATGGCAGCCATGCAAAAAGGGGAGGTCCTGAATAAAATCGAGGGCTTCGAAAGCGAAGATAGGAGTGTTCTTCATACAGCCATGCGCGATCAATTCGATCATAGACAGACTGCGCCTGCCGCCAGCAAGGCAGCCGAGAAGGCCGAGAAAGAACTGAAAAAGCTCGAAAAGTTTTTAGAGAAAATTGAAGGAAAATATACCGATCTCATCCAAATCGGCATCGGCGGCTCCGATTTAGGGCCGAGGGCGCTTGCTATCGCAATGCAGCCGTTTCATAGAGCAGGCCATCGGGTCCATTTTCTCTCCAATGTCGATCCAGACGATGCAAATGGAGTTCTGTCTCAGGTCGATTTGAAAAAAACATTGATCGTCGTCGTTTCAAAATCTGGGACCACTTTAGAGACTCTGACAAATGAACAATTTATTCGGACGCGTCTGACGAAGATGGGACTCGATCCCAAAGACCATTTTGTCGCTGTAACAGGCGAGAAAAGCCCTATGGACGACCCTCTCCGCTATCTCGCTTCGTTCTATATATGGGATTTTGTCGGCGGCCGCTATTCTGCTACCTCAATGGTAGGCGGGGTGAGTTTGGGGTTTGCATTGGGATTTCATGGGTTTATGGAGATTTTGCGCGGCGCCCATGCAATGGACCAACATGCTTTAACAACTCATCCGGAATCTAATTTGCCTCTTCTTTCAGCGCTTTTAGGAATTTGGAATCGCAATTTTCTGAAGTTCCCGACAGTGGCCATCATTCCTTACTCCCAAGCGCTTCTCCGCTTCCCTGCCCATTTGCAGCAGCTCGATATGGAGTCGAATGGCAAGCGGATCGATAAGACGGGACATATTTGCGAGTTTCATACCGGACCTGTCATATGGGGCGAGCCTGGCACAAACGGGCAGCATTCTTTTTATCAGCTCATCCACCAGGGAACGGACATCGTTCCTCTGGAGTTTATCGGTTTTGAAAAGAGCCAATATCCGAACGATCTTGAAATACACCACACGACTTCTCAAGAAAAACTTCTGTCCAACCTTTTTGCGCAATCGATCGCTCTTGCGATTGGCCAGAAGAATGCGAATCCCAATAAAGTTTTCCCGGGCAACCGCCCTAATCGAATCTTGCTGGCACAGCGTTTGGATCCATTTACTCTTGGAGCTCTTCTTGCCTACTATGAGCATAAAGTCGCTTTCCAGGGATTTATCTGGAATATCAATTCGTTTGATCAGGAAGGGGTGCAGCTTGGGAAAGTATTGGCGAACAAGATGCTCACGCTATTCAGCGCGCAACGGCA
>CAZXVU010000018.1:0-24737 GCA_964644465.1 uncultured bacterium | reverse complement strand
CACAGCGGCTGCAATCGAATTTGACTGTGTGAGGTTTCCTCCGGCGAAGGCGGAAAGAGCTCCGAAAACAGCAAAAAGAACTGCGAGCCATTTCCATCCAAGCCCCTGTTCGATATAGTGCATCGGACCGCCGCACATCTCGCCTTTGGCATCGACTTTGCGGTATTTAACGGCTAAAATCGCCTCAGCATATTTAGTGACCATTCCGATCAGGGCAACTACCCACATCCAGAAAATAGCGCCAAAACCACCCGCCATTACAGCAGTCGCCATGCCGGCAATGCTGCCGATCCCGATCGTTGCTGCCAATGCGGTCATCAGCGATTGGAATTGGCTGATATCCCCTTCTGCCTGGTCATCCTTTCTTGAGAAAGCGAGCTTGAGGGCGTAAGGCAAATAGCGGATTTGCATTCCCTTTAGCCGCACTGTAAGATAAATCCCAACGCCGAGAAGAAGGTAGATCAAACATCCTTCCCAAAGCATCGTATCGCAGCGGACTAAAAAATCTTTCACAAATTATACCCAAATAATCTCAAAACTTGATTTCTGACGGCGTCGAGCAGCCACTGCCTTCGAAGTCCGCCTGTATCGCTAAACTTTTTAAGTTTAGCTGCTTCGGCGCCAGCTTTGCTTGACTCGAATTCAGGGCGCCTCCTTGTCATATTCCCAAATTTTGAAATCATTAGGGTATATCCCTTACTTCTCTTCGTTCAAATTTCAGCAATTTTTCGAAACTTCGTGTTTCTGCTACAACAATTGCAGATAAACCGAAAAGGCCGATCAAATTGGGGAAAGCCATAAGGCCGTTCATGATATTGGCAAAGCTCCAAACAGTTTGGAGGCTTAAGACCGCCCCTGGTATGAGGAACAAAATGAAAAGGGCTCGGTACCATAGAATAATCCTTACGCCAAAGATATATTCCATGCATTTTTCTCCGTAATAGGCCCAGCCCAAAATGGTTGAATAGCCGAACAAAATCAGCGAAATGGTCACAACAAGCCCGCCATAAGGGAAAACTTGATCGAAAGCCAAGAGAGCCATCGTTGAGCCCGATAAAGAGTTACCTTGAGCGTCAAACTGTCCGATCAAGCCGGAAACGGCGATTGCAAGGCCCGTGATTGTGCAGACGATCATCGAAGTGATGAATACCCCGCTCATAGAAATCAAGGCTTGGCGCGCAGGCACGTCGGTTTTTGCGGCAGCAGCGGCGATGGGAGCGCTTCCGAGTCCCGCTTCTGTGGAAAAAACGCTTCTAGAAACCCCGAATTGGATGGCCATCATGATTGTAGATCCCGCGAATCCTCCGAAAGCAGCTTGGTTCGAAAAAGCCTGACGGAAAATCTCCATGATCGCATGGGGGAGGCTCTGGATCTTCAAACAGATCACGATCATTCCTCCAGCGATATAAATAACGGCCATTAAAGGAACGAGCCAACTCGATACTTTTCCAATGCTTTTAATCCCTCCAAAAAGGGCGATCCCCGTCACCACTGCTAAAAAGATTCCCACAATCAGCGGATCGATATGCAATAATTCTTTCACAGCTCCTGAAATGGAGTTTGCTTGGACCATGTTTCCAGTCCCTATGGCGGTTACAGAGCCTACGAATGCGAAAAAGAGGGCCAGTTTTTTCGATTTCATCCCCCTTTCCAAATAATACATCGGGCCGCCGCACATTTCCCCTTTTGCATCGAGAGTCCGGTATTTTACGGCCAAAATAGCTTCAGCGTATTTGGTGGCCATGCCGAGCAATGAGGCAACCCACATCCAAAAAATGGAACCTAATCCTCCGATAGCTACAGCGGTCGCGACTCCTGTAATACTGCCGATACCGATCATTCCCGCGAGTGCAGTCATCAAGGCTTGAAACTGGCTAATATCTCCTTGCGCTTTGTCATCTTGGCGGGTAAAGGCCAATTTTAAAGAATAGAATAGATATCGGAATTGGATTCCTCTCAAAGCGATCGTAAGATAGAGGCCTACAGCTGTGAGCAGGACAAGAAGAGGCGCTCCCCATATCCAATTTTCAATTTTTCCAAGCCAAGTTTCTAATTCTTTCATTGACACTGCTCTCTTAAATAAACCAAAAAAGCATACGCACTCGATCCATTTTTGTCCTCATCGACTTCAGCCCTTTCGTAATTTAGTTGTGCGGAATCAAGGGTTTTTTTAGCATCGTTTTCCATGGAACTTCCGTACCCGACTCAACTGAAAAGCGAATTTCCCCTTTCCCCAACGGGCCGCGCCTTCATCGCGAAAGCCCGAGAAGCATCGCATCAAATTTTGAAAAGATCTGACGAGCGCCTTGCAGCCATTATCGGCCCCTGCTCGATCCACGACTCTGAATCGGCCTTGGAATATGCCCATCGTGTGAAAAAATTGATCTCCGAGATCGATTCATCGATGTTTTTAATCATGCGCCTGTTTGTGGAAAAAGCGAGAACCCGCCTCGGTTGGAAAGGGATGCTTTACGATCCTCATCTCGATGGCTCCAACGACATCGCCACAGGCCTTCGAAAATCGCGAAAACTTTTTGTAGAGCTGGCTGAACTCGGCATTCCTTGCGCAACTGAGTTACTAGAGCCTCTCATCGCTCCCTATTTCGACGATCTGATCGTTTGGGGAATGATCGGCGCCAGAACCTCGGCTTCGCAGCCTCACCGCCAAATGGCCTCAGGCCTCTCTTTTCCGATCGGTTTTAAAAATGATATTCACGGTGAACTCGATGTAGCGATCTCAGGGATCTTGACATCGCGCATCGCCCACTCCCATATCGGAATTGACTCAAGAGGAAAGATTGCAGCTCTGGAAACCCGCGGAAACTCCCTCTCTCATTTGGTCTTAAGAGGCTCTGAACATTTTTCGAACTACGATCCTGCGTCTGTTGCAAAAGCGCTGCGAGTTCTTCATAGCCAGCATTTGGAACCTCGGATCATTATCGATTGCTCTCACGGGAATTCCAGCAAAGACCATCGAAAACAGAAGATCGCTTTTGAATCGGTCATTGAGCAGTCTCTCGAAAATAAAGCGATTGCGGGGTTCATGTTGGAAAGCCATCTTTTCGCAGGGAAACAGCCGCTAGGCGATGATCGATCGCTTCTTAGCTACGGCGTCTCCATAACAGACCCATGCTTGGGCTGGGAAGAAACTGAATCCTTGCTCAAATGGGCATCTGCAGAAAGATCGATGTCGATCAACTCTGTCCAGAAGTGATGATTCCAGGTTTCAATGATTTCTCCATCGCCGTTAACGACCTGAACGCGGTAGGTCAAAATCCTCCGGTCCGTATCGGGCTCGATATTAGGGAAAAAAATAGCCGTAAAATCCCGTTTTCTTTCAAGAGGGTGAAAGAGCACTTCTTGGGTATTATTCCAAAATCTCACTGTCACAGCCAAGGTCAATTGTTCGCGGAATAAACTCCTGGGAAAATCCCAACTGATCAATAGCCTTTGTCCTCTCGGGGGGTCCTCTCGCCTGGGATCCGGCGTATTGACGCGAGAGCTGGCCAGGAAATTTTCATCGATCCACTCCTGCTGGACATAGAGATGATTTTTATAACATCCCGCCAGAAAAGCGATCTTGAAGAGAGAAACAAAAAGGATTATTCTTTTTCCCATGAACCTACCCGTTAGCATTGCAGGAATCGTATTCTCTCCCGACCGCACTTCCGTCCTCCTGATTCAACGCAGGGACGTTCCTGTGTGGGTCCTTCCTGGAGGAGGCATTGAACCCTCTGAAACTCCAGAAGGAGCGGTTATCCGGGAAATTTTGGAAGAAACCGGCTTTACTGTCAAAGCGCTCCGTCTTGTCGGAGAATATACGCCCATCAATCGTCTTGCAAAACATACGTATCTCTACGAGTGCTCCATTCTTTCAGGCATTGCAGCATCCAGTTCTGAAACGAAAGGCGTCCAGTTTTTTCCCCTTTCCAACCTTCCCAAGCTGATCCCTCCCCCTTATCTCGATTGGATCGCTGACGGGCTTGCTAAAGGACCTCCTGTGAAAAAAAGACTATCAGGAGTTACCTATCCAACGCTCCTTAAAAATTTTGTTCTGCATCCCATTTTAGTGCTCCGTTTCTTGTTGGCCCGCTTAGGCTTTGCCATCAATACTTGAGCCACCTTCCCGATTGACATCCAGGCAAAGTTGGTTTAGTAAGGGGGTATGGAGCCTCCGTTAAAAGATCTCACATTTCCCCTTCGTAGCACTTTAGTTGGCTCCGTCATTGTATCTGCAGGCCTTGCCATTACTTTGACTCTAGGCTTCATCGGATACCCTGCCTATACCAAAGCAAAAAATGCGATTAAAGACCTCTGGAAGGATCTTGCCATACAAGTATCGCAAACTGCTACGGAAGAGGTCTTGCGCTATTTTCAAAGCGCTCCCATCACACTCCGGTTTATCGAAGGCCTTGTTGAAGAAGAACAGCTCGGTGTTGAAAACCTAGAAACGATCTTCGATATCTGTTATCGCGCCTTAAAAGAAAATCCCGATTTTGTAACCGTCTACTATGCCAAAGCAAACGGCACATTTTATGGTGTTTTTAAAATCGCCGATACTTTTTTAGGAAGCTATCGAACCATTGTGAGCATCGGGAAGACCCTAGTCCAGAATTATCATATCGGTCCTGGGAACAAATGGGTCCTGACCAACGAAGAGACAACTGACTACGACCCTCGCACCCGTCCCTTTTGGCTAACGGGGACCCAACACCCTGACGGAGCTTGGACAGATCCCTACAAATTTGCGACAACAGGCGCTACAGGTTATTCCTATATGCTCGCGCAGAAGGGCAATACAGGAATTGAAGGATATTGGACGGTAGATTTCCAAATCGACAAGCTCTCCAGTTATATCCAATCGCTGAAGATTGGAAAAGAAGGGATCATCTACATCATAGCGAATGATGGAACCGTCATTGCAGAATCGACACCGCCTCAGGCGACGCCTGCGATCGAGCCAGATTGGACAAAATACCTCCATGCAAATACGAAAGGGGGATTTGTAAATTTGCAACATAGAATCCTCTATACAAATCCTTTCCCCGAAGAAAGCCAAATTCCCTGGAACCTAGTCACTGTCATTCATGAAGATGATTTCTTACAGCCGATACGCGATGATGCCCTGCATGCTTTAGCTTTGGGCCTCATCCCCTTCGTGCTTTTTTTCTTTGCTTCAGCGTTCTTTTTTGGAAATATCTCTCGGCGTCTGAGAGAAATCGCGAATGAGATGGACAGGGCGGGAAATCTCTCGATTTCCCCAAAAGAGGAACATAAACCTCATTCGCTGATCCGTGAAGTAAACATTATGAACGAATCTCTACATAAGATGAAAGTTGGACTTCATTCTTTTTCGAAATACGTTCCTCTTGATTTGGTTAAAAAATTGATCCGTTCAGGAAAAACACCGGAGATTGGTGGAGAAAAGAGAGAAATCACTGTCTTATTTGCCGATCTTGTCCAATTCACCACTCTTGCTGAGCAATTCCATCCTGATGAAATCGCAAAAGTCTTAGAGGTCTTTCTCACAACAGCCACCCGAGAAGTGCATAAAGAGAGAGGAACGATCGACAAATTCATGGGAGACGCCGTGATGGCTATTTGGGGAGCGCCCGATCCTGTTCCCAATTCGCCATTGGCTGCCTGCCGGACTGCTTTATCCATGAAGAAAATTGCAGCCTCCAACCCTCGCATGAAATACAAGATTGGGATCAATTCAGGCTCTGCAATGGTAGGAAACTTCGGATCTCAAGAACGGATGGACTACACGGCCATCGGAGATACAGTGAACATTGCAGCCCGTCTTGAGAAACTCAATAAGCTATACAACACGCATATCCTGATCGGTCCTGTCACTGCAGAGGCTGTCCAAGAGAAATTGATCGTCCGTCCCATCGACTGGGTCATCCTGCAAGGCAGAACCCAAGCGATCTTCATCTACGAGCTTCTCTGTGAGAGAGGAGAGGCCGAAGAATCTCTTTTGAAAGCGATCGCAGCTTATGATGCAGCGCTTGAATCGTATCGCAATCGCCGATTCACATTAGCTGCTAGTCTATTTGAAAAAGCGAGTGAACTTTTTGGAGGCAGAGACACTCCTTGTCGAATCCTCATGGAAAGATCGCTTGTCTTCGAAAAAAATCCTCCATCGCCAACCTGGACCGGCACCGCCATCCCCGACTAATTCCACAAGGGCACCTAACTCTATTAAACACAGAGACACAGAGGCACAGAGAAAAGATGAGAAAAAAAGCGGCTTTGCCGCTCGCTGCAAAGCAGCGAAAAATTCTCTCTCTCTGTGATCTCTGCGTCTCTGTGCCTCTGTGTTGAATAAGGCCAGGTGCCGATTTGGGTAGACGCCGGTTTGCTACTGATTCAATTTTTCCATGAGGGAGGTCAGTGATGGGAGCATTTCTTCCCTTGAATAGGAGCGCTCCGATTCGTAGTTGATGCCGAAAAGCATATACTTGATGGGATTCGGCGTCAGAAGTAGATGCATATGGGCGTGCGTCACCGTCTGGCCTACGGAAGGGCCATCTTGGATATACATTTTAATGTCCGCTGGATCGGCTAGCTCTTCAAGCGCTCTCACTACCTTGACAGAGAGCCTATGGATATCCTCTATCTCTTCTTTGGTCAATTTGTCAGTAGACCCAACGTGCCTTTTTGAAACGACCATGAAGTGCTTTCCCATGGTTGAGGGCTTGTAGTTGTAAATAAGAAGCGCGTGCTTTGTCTCGAAAACTTTCTGAGATTCAATGACCTTCTCTAAACAGAAAGAACATTTCCCGACATTGGTAGTGATCGGGTCGTCTTTCGGGACTTCAAAAGGGAGCGGCGCCCGTTCGATTTGGAGGCCCTCTTCAACTAGAGCCTGGTAGAACCAATCGAGCATGCACTCCCCGGCTTTCTTCTTGTTGACTTGGATTTGCGTCCAAGGTTTAAAGTCTTCAGTCTCTTGCCTAAGAGAAGGATCATCCTCGAGAGCCTTTCTCCAAAATTCTACATCGGAATGGATCGTTTCTATTGCCGGACCAGGGATCGTGGAGGGAAATCTCCCGCGGAAGAGAACGTGGTTGTTCGATTCAGCTTTATCCCAAACATTATGAACGTCTTTTGTTTCAGGGATCGGAGGAATCACTTCAATGGTGAATCGGTTGGGGAAATTGCCAATCTGCGGCACATTCCATTGGGCGATGATTGTAGAAGGGATTTTGTATGTTTCGCGTAGGAAATATACAATTTTGTTCACAGTAGCGCGTAGAGCTACAGCTTCCTCGACCGTGACTTCAGAGAACTGGTTTACGGGCCGGTTTAAGACAACCCATAGATGATTGCGGACTCTGGGATTTCTTGCATAGTAGACGCTCGTTTGGCCATCATCCCAGATCAATGTTTCAGGAATTGGATCTTTTGATGGATAAGCAGCTGTGGGAGTTGGATGGGAAACGGGTCCAAAATCCAGAGTGACAAGCTGATGCTTACCCAGAATTTCTTGGACATAAGCAGTAGTCAGCCCAGCTTTTTGAATGAGGGATTCCCAAACTTCGCGCTGGTCTTGATTGATGGTCCATCTTTCCCTTGTATGATCAAAGGAAGAGGCAGAAATTGCATGTGTCATAAAAAAACAACCTATGAGGAAGATGAGTGAGTTTGTCAAGAAGGCCATATTTATCTGCTAAAAAGTTAGGCGGGAGAGCTTACTTTCATTAGGAATAAGAATCAAGCCGTTCGACATAGATACGAGTAGGGTAATCGTGAGGGAACTTTCCGCGGAGAGCGTGAAACAGGCGCTTGGCTTCGGAAAAATCTCCCCTGTGGAAGGCCTCGAAAGCTTGGCTAAATTGTGCGCAAAGTTCGATCTCTTCAGGCGAGGCGCTGTTTTTTAGGCTGCTCAGTTCATAAATCTTGATCTTGTTCTTTTTCCCTTTTACCTCGACATCGTCGATGGGACGGACCAAGAATTTATCTCCGATCTTTTTCACAACTGCTTCGCCGATGAGTATTTGGGTATGATAGATTTTATTGATCCCTTGAAGCCGCGATGCGGTATTGACTACGTCGCCGATCGCGGTATAGTTCAATCGCTCCTGGGTTCCAATATTGCCGATGATGACTTGGCCGGTATTGATTCCGATCCGGGTGTGGAATTGGGGAATGTTCTTTTCTTTCCTCGATTGATTGAGCTCTGAAAGCGCCTCTTGGCATTCCAATGCGGCTAAACAGGCTTGCTCGGCATGATGGGCAACTTTTTGCGGCGCCCCCCAAAAAACCATGACCCCATCGCCAATATATTTATCGATGGTCCCTTGATGTTTCAAAATGATTTTCGAGAGAATATCGAAATACTCCGTGAGAAGGGGCGTGAGAGTGTCCATGGGCAGGCTTTCTACAATCGGAGTGAATTCTGTGATGTCGGTGAATAGAACAGTGACGTCTTCTTTTTCTCCTCCTGGAACAATTTCTTGGCCCATTTGGATCAGCTGCTTCACAACATCCTTCGGGACATATCTGCTGAACGAGCGGATTGCGATCCGAAGCGCAGCAATCGATGAGTCCATGAGGCCGAGTTCCTCGATCTTCGATTTGACTCTTTTTTCGCTATCAAGATCCAAATGAGTGATCCTATCGACTTCTTTGGAAAGGATGACAATGGGCGCTGTAATACGATTGGAGAAATAGACGACCAATATCCCCGCTATGGTCAAGATCAGCAATGAGATCAAAACAACTTCTTTTTGCGTTTTCAAAATCTCTGAAAAAAAATCGGCGAGAGGATCAATGATCAAAATCAACCAATCTTTTCCAAAAGCAATCGGAAAAGAATGGATCGAAACGAGGTATTTTTCTCGATCCACATGAAATAAAAAATCGGGGTTTTTAACTTTCTCATATTCCCGATAGGCTGCATCCACTGTTTTTTCGTCCAACTTTTCCACAGTGGTTGGGATCAAGATTTCACCTGAAGAATTCAGGATGTATGCTTTCCCCGCTTTTCCAATCGGCTGGTCAGTGAGAAAGTGGGAGAAAAGTTTCAAAGAAAGATCCACGGCAATGATCGCAAGCAATTCCCCTTTTTGATCATAGACCGGCTTCGCCACGGCAATTCCTGGATCTCCTGTAGGATCGTAGTAAAATACATCTGTCCAATAGAGTTTTCCCGCTTTCTGAGCGCCAGTATACCAAGGCCGGAGCCTGGGATCGTAGCCTCTGAATGGAATTTTTTCCTCCAAAATGACATTCAAATCGTTATCGAAATAGGTCCAATTTTCTTTCTCGGAACCGCTCGATCTATCCACCAGTACCATTGCAAAGAAAGTTCCTTTAGGCGCGGGTTTATTCGGATCAGAAAAGTAGTAGGGCTTATCGGCGATGGATAGATTGAATACAATTAAGGCGTTGCCCTTCGGGTCCCCTACATAAAAGGCATAGAGATTGGGATGGAATTTTACGCTTTCAAGGAAGTATTTAATAAGCTCTTGGTTGCTCTCCGTGATTTCAGGATGGCGCGTATAGAATCCGACTGCCAATTTGGGCATTCTTTCCATGCTCTGCAGCAAACATTCGATCCTCTCGATGATCAATGCGCTGACGCGATCGATAGTTCCCTGAGAGAATTTCTTGATGGATAAGTAGTTTTTCGAATAGGTAAAAGAAATAATGATTGCAGATGAAACCGCGATCAGAAAAAGAAACACAGATAAAATAACCGCTCGAAGCTTCATTCAGCTCTCTTTTCTCAGCGAATAATGGATCTTTGAGAAGAAGTCAACGCGGGGAGAAATATTTTTTTGGACGATAATTCACGAAATCTTTACACTTTTTAAATGTTATGGCAATGAATCTCCATTTAAACTCGGTCCACTATGCTCCACCCGTTACCGGGAATTCCCCTAGGATCTTCTATGACCCTCTAACAAAGCGTCAATTGATAGTCCCAATTGCTCTCCGAGCGACTCCTGTTCCGCTAATTTCACTGAAAGAACAAATGGAACAGGCGGTTCTCAATCCTGAATCCTTTGAAATAGCAATGCTGCGCATTCTCAAAGACAATCTTCCCTTTTTGAGAGACCCCCGCTATCGTCGTTCTTTATGCCCGTCCGTCTACAACGAAGAAAAATGTCTGGATGCAAACTATTGTCGGTATGCGGGAAGCCTTGCAGAGCTATACGCGAACAATATTTATCGCGATTCCTATTACAAAACACGGCCGTGCAAGTACAAACAATTTTGCCTCTATGGCTCTCAATGTTTCTTTGGGCATGAAGGGGATCTTATGCGGAAAGTGCATCGAACTGCAAACCGGGTATTTACTACAGAGTGGTATATTTTAGATAAGTATTGATTTAGTCAATTCGATCCAAAGGAGCATCCCATACTTTTCATAAATAGATTGGGCAGATTTTAGAGCTGTTTTTCGATTTTCTGAATCGCCCATTTTTTTATACAGGTCCGCAAGGACAAAATAGCAACGTCCTACAGAAATGGTATGACTGGAAAAAAAATCATAAAAGGATTATAATGATTGGTTTAACGAGAGTTTATATGATATTGCTTTCAACTATTTATTTGATGTCCTCCCCAGCCGCTATTGTCCAACCTGCAGATCCAGCACTGGCTCAAGCAGTTGAAGTTGTCCGTAGACACCATCTTGAAACCGTTCCAGGCCGAACAGCCTTCTTAAACGGAGAACTGACCCCTTTTGTTCAAGACGCAGATCAGCTCAACCATGAGATCCAGGCTCTCGCCGTCCAAATCGCCTCCCAAGAAGATGGTTCTCCTGAAAATCCTCTTCCAAAAGCCGAAATTGTCGCAATGGGCGAAGACCTGAATCAAAAAATGGGCCTAATGATTGAGATGCTCCCCAACTTGCAAGCAGCTCTTCTGATCGACCAAGATTTTCAGCAAATCGATGCTGTCCTTACAAAACAAGGGCCCCTCGAACCCTCCGAAAGAGATCTTCTCCTTCGAGTTTCTTCCCTCTGTGTTTATCTCGATACCCGCAATCATCCAGCAGAAGCCAACCTGTGAAGTTTTCTATCCAGCGGAATGCGCCCGTAGAGCCTCAAGAAATCGAGGAGCTTCGGGCTGCAGCCGGCTGGGATCATTTTGGGAAATTCGATAAGGTCCTGGCAAACTCCTATTCTCACTATACAGTCAGAGAGCAGGGATCGCTCATAGGATTTCTCAATGTTCTAAGCGATGGCGTCGCCGATGCTTTTCTTCTCGATCTGCTTGTATCTCCCAAATTTCAGAAGAAAGGCATTGGCAAAGCGATCGTCGCCAAAGCTGTTGCAGATCTCACCCAAGAGGGAATTCAATGCATCCAGGTCACTTTTGCACCAGAGTTGGAATCCTTCTATCAAAAATGCGGCTTCCACATTTTCAAAGCGGGCATCATCGATAACAAAGCTCCAAAAAAACTAGGCCCTTCGGAATGAAGGGCCCGAATCAATTACATCAGAAGTAATGCGAAGACGAAGGCGAACAGAGCAAACGACTCGACGATACCGAGAGCGATGATCGTTTTGCCATAGATGCCTGGCTGTTTTGCTGAGGCTTGGATGGCCGTAACTGCGCACTTTCCTTGGTAGATCGAGGAGAACATAATCGCTAAACCGACGAAAAGGCCAATGCCGATTCCAGAGAGTGCGGGCAAGCTGCCGGAACGAATCGCACCTCTCATGACGATCATGAGGATAAAGCCGTAAATCGCCTGGGAAGAGGGAATCGCTGAAAGAGCAATAAACTTAGCGTGTCCTTCGTCGACTCGGGTCATAACACCATGAGAGGCCATGCCGGCAATCCCGCAGCCGATCGAGCTTCCCATGCATCCTAGACCCAGCACGATTGCAGGTCCAATCATATCAAAATTCATAAAAACTCCTATTTAACTTTCCGTAATCGAAGGGGGTTGAAAAGACGGCCGCCTCCTTCGAAACTATAGTGGTACCATTCGAGGTAGTTGAGACGGAGGCCGTGGATTGCGCCCGCCATCGTCGAAAGGCTTATATTTACAATGTGTCCGATGACAATGATGATAAATCCGCCGATAAATCCCACTTTCATGCCCATTTCATTGAAAGTGCTCGCCATGATCATGCCTGCAAGGGCAAGGGCATAAAGGCGCAGGTAGGAAAGAACATCGGCAAAAACCTGAATCGCATTGGTCAGTTCATGAAGAGCGCCCCATCTTCTTCCTTGGGCCAGGGAGATCACAAGGACCAAACCAAGCCCTCCATAGACCATCTGCTGGCCTATAGCATAGGCGATAGGTTTCGAAATCCAACCCATAAAGTTGACCATTGATGTGGCATCAAGGATCGAGGGGAAGTAGAGATAGCCGCCCACCATAAAGATAATCCATCCGATGCCGGCGGGGCTTCTCCGCATATAGCGTAGGAATGAAAGAGAGATGTGTATTAGGCCGACAAGGAGTGAAAATTCAAGAAGGATGTTATCGTAAAATTCCTCAAGGATGGGATATTTGATCGATCCATCTTCTTCTTTCTGCCCTTTTACAAGAAAATCGTGTCCATCTGTTGCAGTTGCTACAGCGGGGAATTCTTTGACCCATTCGTGATAGACGTCATCTTTTCTTTCCAAATGATATTCGGCCTTTTGTGTGGCCATATAATGGAGGAAAGAGGTTTTGCGGAAAGGATTATCAGGGCCAATCTCAATGCCGAAGAAAGAGGCTGTCACTACGCCCCATACGATGCAGCAACAGCCGATCGTGATGATGAGTTTGGTAAAGCGTCTCATAAAGCCGGAAGCTTTTGGCAATTTCCATTTGAGGATTAAGCCGATCGTCAGATAAACAAGCCCATACCCAGCATCGGAGATGATCATCGCAAAGAAAAAAGAGAAGAAAATGAGGATCCATAGAGATGGATCTTTGTCGGTGTTCGAGGGAGTATCGTAGAAATGGACCAGGTCTTCGCCGATTTTTGCGGCGCCTTTGTTTTCCATATAGGTCGGCTTGACTTCAGTGGACTCGATGGAGATCTCCTCGCATTCGACATTCAGGCCGCTCAATAAACCGTTCAGGGCTTTAATTTTTGTTTCAGGGACCCAAGCCTCTATGGCGAAAAGGGAATCGCCTAAAGGAAGCGCTGCATCGTGTTTCGCGAGCCTTAAATGGTAGTCATTCAGAAAGTCGATCAGTCCATTTTGCAAATAGGGAAGTGCGATTGCAGAATCGTGCAGATCTTTTTCTGTTTTTGCGATCTCTTCGCGGACGAGATGAAGCCTCTCGCGCAATTCGCCGACTGGCCTATCAATCAATATCTCGATCATTTTCGGATACTGGGTACGCTCTTTGTTGATCGCTACAAAATAATCGAGATCGTATTCGGTGCCGATATAGATGACTTCAGAGGGATGCATCACTTCGTGAGCTAAATCGCTCTTCATGCAGAAAAATTGGACGACTCTTTTCGATTCCCGTTCCAGTTGATCGAGCTCCAATCTGGAAAAATTGCCGAAGGCCGCAATGCGGGCAATCTCAGCCGTTAATATCCGTTGCTCTTCGAGAAGTCTTTCATGGTTCGCATTGATCGAAAGAATCTGTTCAGCGAGTTTTTCCGCAGGGGGATAGGTAGGGTATGCTTCAATGGCAGGAGCTGTATGCTGCCGAGCGATTTTAATTGCAGAGAGAATGTTTTTCGCGCCTTCGGGAAGTTCCAGTGCTTTTTTATGGGAAAGACCGATGAACTCAATAAAGCCTGCTCTTTGCGCGAGGGAAAAAAAGCGATCCATTTCATCGCGGTTTCCATAAATGAGATATTTATGAAGATTGACGATCATTGATTAGCCTTTTTCAGAGCGATTTTCCGTTTAGCGACTTTCGCTTGGGCCACCGCTGCAAGTTGCTGGTCTCCCAGAAAAATGCGGATCTTTTTAATATTATCCTCCGATCTCGGAATGAGGATCTTTTCGAAAAGATTGACGCGGATGGAAACTTCGCGCAATTCTTTTTCCAAAGCGCGTCTTTTTTCTTCGGCGATACTGATTTTTTCACGTGAAGTGACCAGTTCGCGGAGCATTTCAGTCGCCCGTTCCGTCCAAACAGGAGTATCGAAAAGGAAATATTCAGGTTCGCGGAATACGACTTTCTCTAGGAGTGGGATTTCAACACCTGCGATGTTCTCATATTTTTTTTTAACATGGAGCACATCGGCGTATTGAACGAGATCAACATCAACTTTTTCCAATAGAAGCGGAGCAAATTCATCGACTTGCAGGCGGATTTTAAGAAGGTCTTCTTTTAAACGGGTGATCTCCATCTGAGCGAGGGTAACCTCGAATTGCAGCATCGCTTTTTTGAGCTGCAATGTGGGGAGATAACGCATGAACTGCGCAAGACGGGTCTGTTGTAAACGGAGCTCGTTCTTAGTTAGCTTTACAGTCATCGTTCAGGGGTCGCTTCGCGCGGCCAATATTTGTCTGAAATTTGTTTCTTAATACCAATCTCTTCCAAATCAAAGCATTCAGCCAACGTAAGCCATCCTAGGTCCAGGGCGTCTTCAAGGCGTAAATTGACTTGGAGGTTCATCATTCTCTCTTCAAAGAGGAAAGAATATCGGAGCAGTTTTTCATCCCAACGGGAAAGGCGGAAGCCCATTCCCTGGCGCTCGCGGGCCTTTTTCGAGTCGGCATAAAGTCGGATCATCGTATTCGCAAGATCTCCATGGTCTTCGCGAGTCACCTTGCCGATGACTTGCTGCTTTAAGCGCGAAAGAGAGCCGAAAGGATCGATCGAACCGTCATGAAGGTAGAATTGCCCTTCGGTAATATAGCCCGTGTTATCAGGAATAGGATGGGTTACGTCGCCGCCCGGCATAGTTGTGACGGAAATAATCGTAATCGAACCGCTGCCATCGATATCGACGGCTTTCTCGTATCGAGATGCTAGATCTGAATAGAGAGAACCAGGATATCCTCGATTGGAAGGAATCTGGTCCATTGTGATGGAAATTTCTTTGATCGCATCGGCAAAAGCAGTCATATCGGTCAAGAGCACTAAGACGTCTTTCCCTTCTAGAGCAAATTTTTCCGCGACTGCGAGCGCCATGTCTGGGACGAGAATGCATTCAACAGCGGGATCGGTGGCTCTGTGGATGAACATCACTGTTTTTTCGATCGATCCGGCTTTTTCGGCATTATCGATGAAGGCTTGGTAGTCGTCGAAGCGGAGGCCCATGCCGGCAATGATAACGACTTGCGCATCTGTCTGGTTGGCGATCCGCATCAGAAGGGCATTGTAAGGCTCTCCGGCAACGGAAAAAATCGGAATTTTTTGCGATTTGACCAGACAGTTGAAGACGTCGATCATCGGGATATTCGTACGCACTTGTTCGCGGGGGACAATCCGGCGCGTTGGATTGAAAGAGGGCTGGCCGATGTCCACTTCGTCACCTACAATATCAGGCCCGCCATCGATAGGCGCTCCTGTACCATTCATGCGGCGTCCCAACAAAGAGTCAGAAAATGTGGCGCGGATCTGCCGACCTAAAAAGGTGACCTGGTCCCCGGTCGAAATGCCGCGTATCGATTCAAAGACTTGCAGGGTAACAAGATCGTCGTCGAAGCGAAGAACAGAGGCATAGGTTGACGTCCCATTGCTCTTGTGAATGCGCGCTACTTCTCCCAGTGAAACGCCTTCGGCGGCCACAGTGATTAAGTTGCCTCGCATATCGATAATCCTATCGTAGACTTTTCTCATAAGGTCTCTATTTTTTCTTCTTCGCGTTGATCTTTTCTTCTACTGCTGCCATTGCTTCGTGATATCGAGGCGAATGGAAGGGCAGGAAGTTGATGTTCTTGATCTCATTTTGCAAATTCAAAAAGAAGCTGCGGGCAGCGTCATGGACATCGAATTCGAAATTGAAGTCGAAAATCTTTTGAATAAGCCCAAAGAGCTCAATCTGCCGTTCCAGTGGGCAATAGGTATCCTCTTTGTCGAAAGCATTTTGCTGTAAATAGCAGAATTCATAGAGTTCCGATTTCAAATAAAGAACCATATCGTCCAATGCGACTCCTTCTTCGCCAACGACCTCCATCCTTTTGCCAATCTCATCGCCTCTACGGAGGATGTTGGCTGCATGGCGTACCTTGTCTGCCCAGCCATGGAGTCTAGGATCAAGCTCCTGTCCTACTTCATTGAGATATTTCGTCCATGATATGAGCGGATCGATCGCAGGATAGCGGCGGGCATCGGATCGGGCGCGTGAGAGACCGTGGAAAGCACCCACAATGGCAAGAGAAGCCTGAGTAACAGGTTCTTCAAAATTCCCACCTGCAGGAGATACGCTGCCGCCAATGGTAAGAGATCCTTCTTTTCCATTTTTCAGTTGGAGAACACCCGCTCTTTCATAAAAAGCGGAGATCCGAGAAGCAAGATAAGCGGGGAATGCCTCTTCGCCAGGAATTTCTTCGAGGCGTCCCGACATTTCGCGCATGGCTTGCGCCCAGCGGGATGTTGAATCGGCGAGAAGGAGCACATCAAGGCCCATCTGGCGATAGTATTCAGCAATCGCTGCGCCCATATACACGGAAGCCTCTCGGGCGGCGACCGGCATGGAGGAAGTATTGCAAATCATGACGGTTCGCTTCATCAGCGACTCATTCGTATGGGGATCGATCAGCTGCGGGAATGTACGGAGAACTTCGACGACTTCCCCGGCGCGCTCGCCGCATGCAACGATGACGACAATGTCGACGTCGGAATATTTTGAGAGGTGGTGCTGCATCACCGTCTTTCCAGCTCCGAATGGGCCAGGTGAACAGAAAGTCCCCCCTTTCAAGACAGGAAATTGGGTATCTAAGATCCGCATGCCGGTGTCCATCATTCGAGATGGACGCACCTTTTTCCCTTCAAGCAAACCATTTTTCACAGGCCACTTCTGGACCATTGTAAACTCAAGATGTTTGCCTTTCTCATCTTCTCCATGCGCAATGACCGTGTCGATCGTGTAAGGGCCAGCTTTTGCAACATGGGTGATCTTTACTTTTCCATAATGGGAAAAAGGCACCATGATCAAATGTTCGAAACGCCCTTCATGGACAGAACCGAGAGTTTCCCCTCTAGTCAGAACATCCCCGACTTTTGCAATCGGCATGAAGTCCCAATTTTTTTCTCGGTCGAGAGAGGGCAGATAAACACCGCGGGACAGATAAACTCCAGTCGCATTTGCGACCTTCTCGAGAGGATTTTGGAGTCCGTCGAAGATCGAGGTCAATAAGCCAGGCCCAAGCTCTGCATCCAAAAGATGCCCAGCAAAATGGACTGGCGTGTTGAATTTAACACCACGAGTGTCTTCAAAAACCTGAATTTTAGCTTCGTTGCCTGCGATCTCGATCACTTCGGAAAGAAGAGATTCTTTTCCGACGATGACTCGGGCGATTTCCCCTTGCCGGATCGTACCTTCGAAGCGGACGTGCAAGAGGTTTCCAAAAGCCTGCACGACTGTGCCGGTTGCATGCGTTTTCTTATCCATACTGACTCAATTGTTCCACTGCGATCATTCCTTTTCCAATATCTAGCATTTCCCACGATTCGACGATGATCAGACGGGCAAGATAGGCCAAAATCCGGTCGATGGAAAAATCTTGGTATTCCTCCATTTCTTCGATTTTCTTGAAGCGGTATTCTAAAATAGCGCGGTTCAACTTCTGGGGGTCGGAAATAGTGTCCATGAAAATAGCTTTTAAATCTTCGTATTCTCTGGGAGGGGTGTAATCAGGGCTATCTTTCTGTGCGAGAATCTCAGCGACAAGAGGATCTGCGGGATCTTCGAATTGAAGCTCGCGGACCAGGTCGCGGCCAGCCCTCTTTGCTCTTAGACCTGTGAGGACCAGGCGCAATTCCCTCTCAAATTGATAATATTTTAAGAGAAAACCCTTCAGCTTCGGAATCTCATCGCGGAAAAGAGACGTATAGAGGGAAGAAAAATAGCGGAGCCTGTCAGAGATCGATTCATATCGCTCTAAATATTCACTCAAGAATAAAGGGAGCATATCGCGGACCAAAAGCGCTTCTTCCAATTGTTTGCTGTTAAAATTGCCTCGATCGTCCAGAGGAAGCCCGAGCCAAAGAGCATGAATATTGTAGAGGTCGATTGGCCTTAAGAGTTTCTCTACCAAATGGAGATCTTCCGACGTCAAATTGAGAGCTAGCATATCCATGATCTCTTTGAAAGAGATCTCAGGCTTTGATCCCAAAGCAATCGGAGGCAAAGTTGAAATCACATAATAATATTGCGACATTCGCCTCTAGACGTTAAAAACTAAATCGCGGAAGTCCCGCCGGATATACTGAGCGATCAATTCCCGTACGACTGTATCGGAAATGTCAATGGTTATCTGGCGCCCCTTCAAACGGATTTGAACACCGCCATTGAAATCGCCCACAACAACGGTTTTATGTTCAAGACGGTCCAAAATTTTTGCAGCCAGGAGATCGTTGATGGAACGGGGAGTAATGTCTTTTGGAATCACGGCGATAAAATCTTCTTCAATCCCCTTCTCTTCCATGGATCGCATAAATGAGTTTAAAAGATTGGCGATTACTTTAGGATCGGCCATTTCTTTTTTGACCAAATCGGAGAGTTCGCGGTCAAAAAGTTCATGTTCTATTTTATGCTTCAGCTGCTCGATGCTCTGACGGCATGCAATGTTTAAGGTCGATTGAAAAACTTTTTTATTTTCTTCAATTTCTTTTTCCGCAGATTGAATCAAAGAAGCGGCTTTTTTTTGAGCGTCGCTTACGATTTCAGAAGCTTGCAAATGGGCATTTTCGACAATTTCACGCGCTTCTTGTTTTGCAGGCTCAAGAGTTTCTTTCCTCAGCGCATCGCAAATTTTTTGGATTTTGTCTTTTCCAGTCTCTAAACCTTTCATTCCCAATCCTACTGATTCGTCAATCTAAAGAGTTTACACATCTCCATAATTTCTCTGCATAAATTTTCTCAGATTTTTTCATCGACTCGACAAAAAGAGGATTCTGACTAGAGTTCTATTTTTTTCGATATTTCTCTCGAAAATTTGAAGTTTTTTTTGCAATTTGGTGGAAAAAATTTCTAAAAAAAGGTATGACTATAACTTCCGAGCCATAAGGCTTAAATACCCTATATATGGAGATCAAAATGAAAAAGTTAACAGTGATGATGACAGTACTCGCTATGTTTGCAGGCAATGCCGCTTTCGCAGCCAACCTAGGACAAGGAGCTACCGCTGCTGGTACTGCTGCAAGCGATGATTTTGCTTGGGGTCCTGCTGTTGGTGGTTTAGTTGTGCTTGGCGTAATTGTCGGCGTAACAGCCTCTGCTGCTGCCCACACTCCTTCGACTTTCTCTCACACTCACTAAAATAAAATTGCGTCCCGGCATTCGGCTGGGGCAGTATTATTTTAGAGTTGCAAAATTTTTAGGCAGAGCTTGCGATCTCGCAAGCTCGCGTAGAGGGATTTGCGACAGTTCGAGAGCTTCTTGTATGTAAGGCTAAGCTATTTCTTGAATTTTTCATGAAATTTGAATTTTTTTGCGATTTGCTGGAAAAAAAATCCGAAAAAATTGTAAGACTACTCCTTGCGAGTATTTTGACTTCTAACTCTTGGAGATGATGATGAAAAAATTCACAGTTGTAATGACAGCCCTCGCGATGTTTGCAGGAAATGCCGCTTCTGCTGACAACCTAGGACAAGGAGCTACTGCAGCTGGTACTTCTTTAAATACTGATTTTGCTTGGGGCCCTGCTTTGGGCGGCTTGGCTTTAGTGGGCGTCGTTGTGGGCGTGACAGCTGCTGCTGCCACCTCTTCCCCTTCGACTTTTTCTCACTAAGAAATATAGTTTTGAAGAGCTATTTTCTTCCTGTTTTGAGGTTTCCGTTATAGGTTGCCTGAAAGTCTTTTTTTTGAGATAAAGAAGACAGTAGAGGACAGGATGAGAAAAGCATTGCTTGCTCTTTTAGGTATTGCTATCTGTACTTCGGGATTCGCACAACATGCGGGTACTGGAAGACGGCCTGCGGCTCGCCGCGGGGAAGGCGCTGGCTACAGCAGCCGAGATGCAACGGTGCTCTCGATGATGGGGTGGGGAATTGGGATTGCTGTCGGTGTAGCAGCCCTTTGCGCCCTCATCGAGAATAATTCCGGAGGCGGAGGCGGCCACGCCCATTGATTATGTGGGGTTTCCATGCGTTTTCTACTGTTTGTCATTCCTATTTTTCTTCTCGCTCAAGAACCTTCAAGTTCAGAAATTTCCTCCTCGACTCCTCAAGTTCCTCAAGATTCAGCTCCAGACATTTCCGCCTCGACTCCTCAAGAGGTTCTTGAAGAACCTTCCCCTCCTGTTTGTTATTTCCTTCCCCCGCAAAATTGGGAGATCGCACAGCCTAAGCATCTTTCGGCGCATGTGCAAGTAGGTTTTATTGGGAAAGGTTCAACCGACTTCCGCCCCTCCATCAATCTGGCTTTCGAACAAGTGGATGATGTCACTATGAAGGAGTATCTTAAAGCAGTAAAAGAACTCCATCTTGCCCAGCCGAATACAAAATGGCGCGATCTAGGAAAATTTCCCACGCAGGCAGGAGAAGGACGCCTTACCGAAATCAGCACTGGCTCTCCTTGGGGCGAAGTAAAAATGCTCCAAGGCATTGTCATCAAAGAAGGTACGGCCTACATACTCACTTCCGCTGTATTAAAACCCGATCTGCAAAAATTCCAAGCTGATATTTTAAAATCTTTCCGCTCGTTGAGTTTAGCCCCAGACTTCTTCAGCCCTATTAAAGATGATCAAAAGAGGTTGGAACTGAAGGGTCTATTTACATCTCTTGGACATTTTATCGGAGATGAGGAACTGGCAGCTGAACAGAAAAAACAATGGGAGCTCCTTCAGAAAAAACTTTCCGAAGATGCAGCCTATATGGGAAGTCATTGGCATTATTTAGTCCTCAAAGAAGGATATGCAAAGATCTATTCTTCAGCTTCATCCGAAGAATCAAAAAAGTCATCACCGTAAAATTCTAGACAGAATTCGCCTTACCTGTACAATAAAGATAGAACAAATTCAGCTGATGTCGGGGTCTAGGATGAAAAAGATATTCACTTTATTAGTGGCGTTTGCCCTCATAAATGGGGTTCAATTGCAAGCTCAGGAGACCGGCGGCGGGGCTGCTAGCTCTAGTTATGCAGGAAGCAGCAATGGATGGCCGGAAGTGGCATTTGTAAGCGGCGCCCTTGCGGCAGTTGCAGCGGGCCTGATCGTCATTGCCGTAAACGGCAATCATGGCCAAATAACAGCTCCAGCTCAAGCGCATAGCCACTGACAGAAATAACAGGGAAGAGAGATTTATGAAAAAACTCACGACTTTATTGACGCTGATCGCCCTTGTTTCAGGGAGCGGCCTTCAAGCTCAAACAGGAACAGCGGCTGCAAATTCAAGCGGCGTTGCGAAAGGGAATAATTGGCAAAATTGGGTCTTTGCAACTAGCGCGCTTGTCACCGCTGCAGTCAGCGTTTTCGTCGTATCGATGAATAGCGGTAGTTCAAGTACCCAAAGCCACTCTCACTAAAACATGCTCACTCGCCTATTCGGCTTTTGCCTTTTCCTGGCAGCAGCAGGCTGCTCTTCGCCAAATTATTGGAAGCTCGATGCGATTGCTGCCGGCAATCGCTCTTTCGATTCCTCACGTCTCTGCTACTCCGATCCTAACTCCGATTCTCCTTTAGTTTTTGAAATACTCAAAGTCGGCGATCAAATAGATTCTTTCTTAAACCTCAATCAGTTCCATTGGGGAAGTGATTCAAAAAATCTTTCCACGATAAAAGGAACTTTCCTCATTGGAGAAGAGCGCTTTGAAGAAGAGATCCCTCTTCGCGAAGGTCGGATGCGCCTTCGCCTCTCTTCCGAAATGACCGAAAGAATGATTCTGGCCTTGCATGAAGGAAAAAAAGTGAGTATCCTTATAGATGGTTTTGAAGAAACGCTCGACCCTAACCAATTTCCTCGTACCTATGAGCAATTTTTAGGGAAAAAAGCACTTTTTCAAAGTATCTTGAAAGGACCGTTCGAATGAATGAACTTGATCAATTAAAAAAATTTACTATTGTCGTTGCAGACACTGGCGACTTTGAATCTCTCCGCCAATACAGCCCTACTGATTCAACGACGAACCCCTCTCTCATCTATGCAGCAAGCCAACAGCCTCAATATCAACCTTTAATCGATGATGCAATCCGCTTCGGCAAATCTAAGAATCAGAACCAAGTTCAATACGCTCTCGAAAAAGTCTTTGTCAATTTCGGCCTTGAGATCTTGAAGATCATTCCGGGTCGGGTATCTACCGAAGTGGATGCTCGCCTTTCTTTTGATGTCGAAGCAAGTATAGAAAAAGCCAGACACCTGATTTCCCTCTACGAAGCGGCAAAGATCGACCGAAAGAGAATCTTGATCAAGCTCGCTTCCACATGGGAAGGAATCGTCGCTGCCCAAACACTCGAAAAAGAAGGCATCCATTGCAATATGACCCTTCTATTCAGCCTTCCTCAAGCCATTTGTTCAGCAGAGGCGAAAGCCACTCTTATCTCCCCTTTTGTCGGCCGCATTCTAGACTGGTACAAAAAAAGCGAAGGGGTCGCAGGATATCCACCAGCAGAAGACCCTGGAGTTAAGTCAGTTACTACAATTTACAATTATTACAAAAAATTCGGGCACAAGACTCAAATTATGGGAGCCTCATTCCGTAATAAAGGTGAGATCTTGGAGCTTGCCGGTTGCGACCTTTTGACGATCGCCCCTTCTCTATTAGAGGAATTAAAAGAAGGCAATAGCACCGTCATCCGCAAACTCGATCCGGAAAAAGCCAAATCAAATCCCATCCAAAAGCTCACAATTGATGAAAAAACATTCCGTTATCTCTTAAACGAAGACGCTATGGCCACGGAAAAACTCTCCGAAGGTATACGCAACTTTGCAAAAGACATCGTCAAACTTGAAAAGCACCTCAAAGAAAAAATGGGTTAAAAATATTTCTTGATATATTTTGACCTTAAAGTTTAGTGTTCGACTATTTATTTAATTGATGTGAGAACGATACTGTGCTAACTGCAAAAGTCGATTATTTCCCTCGAACGGATGAAAATAAAGATTCCGTTTTTAAAGACTGGAAATGTTCCCACTGCCTTGGAACAGATCCAACAAGTAATGGAGGGACGGTAGCTCATAATAGAACGCAAATCAGCGATAAAGTCGTTTACGATGGCGCTTCACATCCAGATCATCGCGATTGCACTTTGGCAAATTATAAATACCGTACAGCGTGTTCCCATTGCGGTATAAATCTTGACCTCAATAATGTACTGACAAGAACAGAAAAGCTTGCCGTGGCCTTAGCTTATTTACCCGGATATTTGAAACGCTGTGTTCAAAGTCCAAGAATCATGAACTCATCAGGGGTCTTTTTACTGGCACTGGGAACTTTTTGGAAATTCCCCATAATATGTGCCATAGGCTCTATTTGTTTATCTAGAGGTCTCCTACCTCTTGAGTCCCGCCAATCTCAACGAGCCGCTCGAGCAAGGCAGTTTCACCTGCAAAGCAGAGAAGCCCTTCTATCTTATGCGAATCATATTCGCTCAACGGAAGCGTCCCTAGGTTATGCATCTCAAATAAATAGAGATTTAGATGTTCTTGCAACGAATCTACGGACTACTGGAGCGGATATTATCGAAGGAAGAGAAGAATTGCTGCCAATCATTGATCGATTGCAACAAGGAAATATTCCCGATCATGAAATATTCCTACAGATGGCGCATAGAGCTGTCGATTCTTTACAGCAAGCAAAAAACTTAGCATCAAAGCTTAAATGGATCTCTACCAAAGAGACACTCTGTTCATGGCTCTACAAAGGGGCCAGAAAATGTTCACAACTAGCGGGTATCGCTTTTGCCATGTACGCCCCTTATGCCAGATCTGCAAGATCTTAGCCGCCATCATTTCGGCGATGATTTCTCATAAGAATCCCCGCCTCCCAAAATCTAATACCTACAACTCGACAAATGATATAGGTTCCACCTGCTACGCTTGCTGTAGTAATAATCAGTGCAAAAATAGGGTGATTGTCTCTACATGAGTAAGCCAATCCCAATCCAATTATCTGGATACTAAAGGCTTTGAGGACACCCTTGATCCGAGGAATGCGGAAGTCCGCATCAGGGCCCAAGTAGGAACGAACCTTTTGTGAAATCCTGTTCCTTAAATCTGCTAAAGATTGTGGAACAATGGAGTGAACTGTTGATCTGATATTTTGAATGGAACTTTGAAGAGCGAATAACATGAGAACCTTAGGCTGCTGGGGCAGCAGACAATCTTTGAGTGAGTTGGGCCCTTAAGTAGATCCTGACATTCGGCATAGAATAAATAGACACAGCGACAAGGCCTGTAAGAACTGAACAAACTGCTAAAATAGGATGGTTGCTTTTTTCGAGAGTATGGCCAACCCATGCCGTTGCCAAAAGACCGCCAAAAGTGATGGCATCACGTGCTAATTCAGAAACGCGGTGCGCGTTTGGCAAATAGGGTTGAATAGATTTGCAGCAGGCTTTTACACCTGCTGCAACTGTATTGCTGACTGCAGCGAGCATTAAACGCTCGCAGCTTCCGTTTCAAAGTCGATCTCGAGCTCTTCGGCAGCTTGGCTGTCGATGAACTTGTTGACCTTCTTGTGGTACTCGTAGCC
>CAZXVU010000017.1:0-25776 GCA_964644465.1 uncultured bacterium | reverse complement strand
CGAACTCAGGGCGCCTCCTTGTCATATTCCCAAATTTTGAATTCATTTGGGTATCAGTCCATTGAAAAATAGCCCTACAATACATCATTTCCATAAAAAGAACCAGAATCTGTTATTCAGGGCCTAGTAATAATGCGAGCTCTTGGATCTGGACTGTCCATTGTTCAAGAGAGCTGGAAGAAGGGTTTTTCTGATGCTGGGCATGGAGTTTTTGGATCATCTCCATAAAAGGAAAAGGGAGCCATTTTTGTCCGGCGTATTCAGTCAAATAATAACTGAGAGTATGAAGTTGTTGGGGTGGATACGAATCAATACTTTTTATGAGTCCCTTGAGTTTGATCGAAAAGAGGGAACCGCTCTTAAATCGGAGGGCGTCTTCCAAAAGAGTTCTCCAGATTTGAGAAAGATGCGCGATAAATTCTGAATCTTGGCTCAAATCCTCGGATTTAATGGTCTGAAAGGATTTTTTTAATTGCAGAAGATTCTCCTGAACCCTTTTTTCTGTTCGCGCCGAGAGCCCTTTTTCGGGGGCCTCTTCGAAAAGTTCAATGAATTTCCGGAACATGACCAAAAGATAGGCTCCAAGGCCTGCGCCCTGGCCCTCTGGCTCTTCGAGTTCCTGGGGAGGAGGCTCTCTATGTTCTTTTTCGATCCCTTCGACACGGTATTTTTCATAAGGGTCTCTTGGCCCTTTCCCGACAGGATTTTCGATGGAGTCCATAAAAAAACTTTTCATTTTTTCTTCATATTAGTCGAAAAATTCATTTTGAGGGAAAAAACGTTGACAGAAGAGGGGGTATGCATTTACGCTTTCTTCGTTTGTTAAGTCGACTTACCTATCTAAAGGATTTGCGTGAGCGTTCTCGATATTTTTCGACCCGCCCCTCTCAAAGAAGAGATACAAGATCCCTCCCTCGTAAAAAAAAATTATAAGTACTGGCGGCTACGCACTTTCTACGGAATGTATATTGGCTACGCTCTCTTCTACTTTACTCGGAAGAGTTTCACTTTTGCCATGCCAGCTATGCAAAGCGAGCTGGGACTCGGAAAATTTGAACTAGGCCTTCTCGCAAGCATTTTAAGCCTGAGCTATGGTGCAAGTAAGTTTTTAAGCGGGATCTTGGGCGATAAGTCCAATCCTCGCTATTTCATGTCGATCGGTCTTATCCTAACCGGAATTTTTAATTTGCTTTTCGGGATGTCGTCCGTTTTTTGGGCCTTTGCGGTCTTTTGGGGACTGAACGGCTGGTTCCAGGGATGGGGATGGCCTGGTTGCGCGAAGCTTTTAACTCATTGGTATTCTCAATCGGAGCGGGGCCGTTGGTCGAGCATTTGGAATACTTCCCATAATTTAGGCGGCGCCTTAATCCCTATTATCGCAGCTGCTTGCGCAGAATATTTGGGCTGGAGGTATGCGATGTATGCCCCTGGCATTATCTGTATCTTTGCGGGATTCTTCATCATGAACCGCCTGAGAGATACTCCTCAGTCATTGGGATTGCCGCCGATTGAAAAGTTCCGCGATGATTACCCCAACGAAAAAGCACGGCTTGATAAGAGAACAGAGCTATCCGTAAAAGAAATCCTTTGGGAATACGTACTTTGCAATAAATATATTTGGGTCTTGGCAATCGCCCAGTTTTTCATTTATGTCATTCGAACCGGGGTCAATGACTGGAGCATGCTCTATCTGATCGAAGTCAAGAATTACACCAATTTACAAGCAGGACTCTGCGTTTGTTGGTTCGAGATCGGCGGATTTTTCGGAAGTTTGGCCGCTGGCTGGTGCTCCGACGTCATTTTCAATGGAAAGAGAAATCCCATCAACGTTCTTTTCACTGTGATGATTCTCTTTTTGATCTTCGCTTTCAAAGTGATCCATTATCCGTGGCCAATCCTCGACGCTGTTTTCCTTTTCCTTTTCGGCTTCTTTATTTTCGGACCTCAGATGATGATTGGCGTAGCTGCAGCAGAACTTTCTCATAAGAAGGCCGCTGCGACAGCCACTGGCTTTGCCGGCTGTTTTGCCTATCTAGGAGCTGCGGCTGCAGGGGCTCCTCTTGGCGCCATCACCAAAGAGTGGGGATGGAACAGTTATCTACTCACTCTATTTGTTTGCGGCACTCTCGGCGCACTTCTGATGCTTCCTCTATGGAAAATCAAAACGAATCCCAAAGAAGATCCCGTTTTGCCTCCTATAAAAGCACCCGAAGCCGCTCAATAAATCAAGCGGACACAGGAAAGATACGAAGCTGGGGTTGTTCGGCCGTTTTTATTTAAAAAACTTTTTAATCCGATCATGAGTATATTCAACAACCAGGGCATGCGTGCCAAAAGCCAAGCTCATCCCAACATAATAAGTGTTATTTTTTCCCTGTAGATTTTCTAGCTTTTTATAGATCCCATTGCGGAGATCTTCACAACTGAAATTAGCGCCATATTCTGGCCAATATGCAAAATCTTCCCATTTAATTATTTCGCCATTAAATAGATCTTTCAACATTTTTTCTGAACGCTTTTGCGCAGGTTCTAACGCTTCGTTTTTAGGGAGATTAATTACCCCTGAATATAGCCAAAGGCCCTGGCCTATTTCTCCTTCAGGATAAAAAGCTTGCAGGATGGGAGGGTGATCGATGTTCAAGTAAGGTTCTGGAAATATATACGCAGCGTCATGCGGCAGATTTTTCCCCAAAAAAGCTGTTCGCCAACCGGGAAAATGACGCATTTTCTTGAAAAGTTCTTTTTCTTCTTCTGACGTATCGAGAAATTGATTTGCATCTGTAAGAGAACATGCAACGATTAACTGATCGAAGAGTTGTTTTTGATTCCCTGACTCGATCTCAATTTCATCTTGTTTGCGGTTGATTTTAGTGACATGCGCATCGAAAATCACTTGGTGCTTTTTTGCGATTCTATTCCATAATTCTTCGTATCCCTCGCGAACCAATTTAACTTGTCCATTGATGTATCTGATTCGATTGTAAGGTCCCCGCATCAAACTGATGATAAATTTGACCAGCTCTAGGGCAGATAAATTCTGCCTAGCTGAAGGATTCGCAAAAGTAAGTATTAGCCCAAATGAGATAAGAGCATCTTCTAGCTGATAGAATTTTCTTTCCTTGATCCACTGATCGTAAGGAATGGATAATTCTTCCGTGTGTTTGTCAGATAGTTCAGTAAAACCAGGATTTTTTAATTTCCGATATTTAAACAAATAAAATCCCAATTTTAGAAAATCTAATATTAGCTTTAAGCTAAGCGGCTTTCCAAATTTATACCGCGTAAAATCCTGAATGGGTTTCCTTTGTTCAGAGCTGTAAAATTTGACGCATACCGGTTCATCAGGGCTGTGATTCTGTCCCAAATTATTCTTTCCGATATGCAGACCGTTTTCATCGATATAGCGGTAAAGAAGAGGAGAACTTGTAGGCTGAACGCTACCCATTTCATAGATGATTGTACGATTATCAGGAGTCACGTAGTTTTTACTGAGGGATTGCCCGCCGACACGCTTCCTCTTCTCGAAGATGGTCACATTTTTATAACCAAGTTCACGCAGCGTTTCTGCTGCCGTCAGCCCGGCAGGCCCAGCTCCAATAATGGCAATCCGCGATTCTTTATTGTCGGGCATTATCTTGTTCCTTGATAGGGCCTCCTGCAGGGACGAAGTCTTCTATGTGGATTCGATCCGAATTCACACTGATCTGATGCAGAACTTTGACCACCATCTCCATGTATGATTTAGGTCCGCAGATAAAATATTCCGCTGTAGGATTTTTTTTGGCAATTTCTTCGATGGTTCCAGCAGTAATTCTTCCGGCTTTAGTCGTATCGCGCAAATAAATCGAAACATTGGCGAACTGCTCCGAGAGATTCTGTAATTCATTGGAATAAATAAATCGATCTATTCCTCTTGCAGAATAATCGATGTAGAGCCTCCGTTTGCCTTGAAAATTCGATCGGGCGAAGCTCAATGCAGGCGTCATTCCGATGCCCGCGACAAAACAAACTGCAGGTTCTTTCTTTTCAGGGGAAAAAATGAAATTTCCCAGTGGATCAGAAACGCGGATCAAGGGATCGTTCCCTTCGTGTTCAAATATCCAATGGGACAAGAAACCCTTTGGTTCTTGTTGGATAGTGATTTCGTAGTAACCGTGAATTTTGCTCACCGATGTCAATGTATAAGTCCGCTCTATCCAATCTCGATTCACTAGAGCTTGGATGAAGAGATATTGTCCAGGATTATATATTTGAATCGACTTGCCATAAGGTTTGATTTGGAAGCTGTGAGTGGTTCTATTGCAGCGAATTACGTTGATGATGCTGGCCATTGTCCAATGACCGCGTCCTAAGAATTGATTGATCGTTTGACGGCAGCCGCCGCAGACAGAGCCTGCTCCTGTCTTTTCTTCAATTTTATTGATATCGGAGGCTCCTTCCTGAATCGTTCGTATGATTGTTGCAGAAGAGATGCGCATACAAGAGCAGATGGTGCGCAAAGGGTCGTTGATGGCTACATCGGACTTTACGGTTGTTCTTCCTGTTGCTTTAAAGAGCTTTTGAGAAGCAGTATCAAGCTCTTTATCCCGTAAAATTCTATTGCACATCTCGTTTATCTCATCCCAGAATCCTATGCTGGTAAACCCAACAACTTTGTTTTGATCGAGTAAAATTTCACGAGAGGTATCTCCTTCATTAAAGATCAGCTTTTCTCCAGCAGGAATATTTGCTTGAGACATCGTGAAGATCTCTTTGCCGATGACCCTAGATGAAACAACCCTCCTTCCCTTTTTTAACTGAAAGATGGCGCAGATCGCTTCGAAACCGAGGAATTTGCCGTGATAGAGTGTTACATATTGATCTTGAGAGAGTTGATAAATATTTTGGATTTCTCCGATATACTCATTCAGCTCAGGGACAGTATGATATGCCGTCCGGAAAGCTTCGCTGTCAAACTCTGCTAGTTTGACCTCTCCGATAGCCACCGCAGTCCCTTTCCGCGGTTTGTTTTCTATGACCCCTTTTTCGCCGAAGAATTCACCCGGTTTCATGATTGTTGTTGGGTTCTTTTCATCCGAAAGGAAAATATGCACGGTTCCAGAAAGGATCAGGTACACCTTATCAGGGGGATCTCCCTTAGAAAAAATTTTTTCGCCGTCTTGAAACGTGGCAAATTTCTTATTTTCCGTAATGGGTTGATGGCTGAGAAGGCTCAACACGCCGTTTTGTTTGGTCGCTTTTTCAAAGAGCTCTTCATTCCCATATCGTTGCAAAACACTCTTTAAGCCCTGGTTTTTTTTGAGGATTTTTTGAAATTGGGAGTGAGAGATTTTAAAAAGAGAAACATCGGTGATCGCGATCACGCTAGCATTCCGCTTGCCGGGAGTTTCTTCAAGCAATGCCTGCTCGCCAAAGTAGCGATATTTTTCGAGCCGAGACAAAACAACTTCCTGTCCTTCATTTTGTGTAAAAACTCGGACAGAACCTTCTTGAATCACATAAAGACAATCGCCAATTTCATTTTCCCTGAAGATCAAAGTGCCTGAATTAAAATGGACCCATTCTGCAGCTTTGGCAAGCTGTTCCATTTCAAGCTTGCTGTAAGAGGAGAAAAGCCCCGATTGTTGCAATATATAGGCAGCCGAATTTTCATCGATTCCAAGTAAATATCGGAATAAAAAAGATTTGAGGTTCAATAGTTTCCAAGCTGTGATGCAATTTTCTTCTTATCAAAAAAATCATTTTTTGAAAATGGGAACGGATGAACGGATATTTTTCTTCCCTTGGACGAATTTTTTCAGCACAAATAAAAAAAACAATCCCTGTATACTCTTTCGATATGACTTGGATTCCATTAAACGTTCATTCCCAATTCTCGATCCTCGACTCAACGGCGTCAGTGAGCGCCCTTGCTGAGAAAGCAAAGGCATTCGCTATTCCTTCTTTGGCGCTGACCGATGCAGGAAACTTGTATGGAGCTGTTGATTTTTTCAAAGCCTGCAAGGCATCAGGAGTCAAACCGATTCTCGGCTGTGAAATCTGGATGGCGCCGAATTCGCGCCTCGAGAAGAAACGGATCATTGGAACGCCGAATGGATTTCCGATTCTCTTATTGGCGAAAGATGCGAAGGGCTATCAGAATCTCTGTAAGCTCTCTTCGATCGGTTTTCTGGAAGGATTTTATTATCAGCCGCGGATCGATAAGGAATTGCTGGCTGCGCACAGGGAAGGATTGATCTGTCTTTCAGGCGGGATCCACGGCCCTATCGCATATCAGATTCTGGAAGGAGAGACGCTCCTTTCTGAAATTGAGTGGTATCAAAAGCTTTTCGGAGAGGATTTTTATTTCGAGGTGCAGCGCCATCTCCTAAGCGAAGAACAAATCCGCGAAGACCAGATGGACCGAGAAAATTGGCTTGTCCAGAAAGCGCGCGAATATTCCGCAAATCAGCAAAAAGTCAACGCCAAACTCGTCGAGCTCTCAAAACAATTCAGCATTCCTTTAGTAGCGACGAATGACATCCACTATATCGAGCGCGAAGATTGGCGCGCGCATGAAATCCTCCTCAACATCCAATCAGGGGAGCCTTGCGAGATCTGGGAGCGCGACTCCCACGGCAATCCAAAGAATAAAGCGCCCAATCCCAAAAGAGAAACGACAGCGACGCACGAGCTCTATTTTAAATCGCCCGATCAAATGCGCACCTTGTTCTCCGATCTTCCTGGAGCGATCGAAGAGACATTGAGAGTTGCAGAGAAATGTAAATGCGAACTCGATTTTAAAACGAAGCATTACCCTGTATTTATTCCCCCTTCTTTAGAAGGGAAAACTTGTTCCAAAGAAGAGCGTCTCAAAGCGGCAGAGCAATTTTTATACGACCTGTGCCAAAAAGGAATCGAAAGATGCTATACGCCAGAGCGGCTAAAGGCTGTTCAGCTCAAATATCCGGGGCGAGATCCTCTTGAAATTGTCCGCAGCCGATTTTTGTATGAGTTCGAGATCCTGACTTCTAAAGGAATGTGCGACTATTTGCTGATCGTATACGATTTCATTTCTTGGGCGAAAAGCAGAAATATTCCTATGGGTCCTGGCCGCGGTTCCGCAGCCGGATCGATTATCTCCTATCTGATCGGGATTACTGATATCGAGCCTCTCCGTTTCCATCTATTCTTCGAGCGTTTCATCAATCCTGAAAGGATTTCCTATCCTGATATCGACGTCGACATTTGTATGGACCGACGCCAGGAAGTCATCGATTATGTCGTCGATAAATATGGCAAAGAAAAAGTGGCGCAGATCATCACTTTCGGCACGATGAAGGCCAAAATGGCGATCCGCGATGTGGGACGGGTTTTGAATGTCCCATTATCGAAAGTCAACGACATCGCCGCGCTTGTTCCAGAAGATCCGACGATGACGCTTGAAAAGGCGTTTCAGATCGACCCCGAGTTAGGGCGGTTGATGGAGACCGATGAGGAAGCTCGCTGCGTCCTCGAGATGGCGAAAAAAGCCGAGGGATCTATCCGCAATACGAGCACCCACGCCGCGGGGCTTATTATTTCCGCCAATCCCATCACGGACCACATCCCCGTATGCACCGCCAAAGATTCGGAAATGGTGGTGACTCAATATGCCATGAAGCCTGTTGAAAGCGTCGGAATGCTGAAGATCGATTTTCTCGGATTGAAAACCCTCACTTCCATTCAGAAATGCGTCGATGCGATTGCTCTCAATTCAGGACGTAAGATCGACTGGGCGAATCTCCCTCTCAACGACCAGCCCACGTTCGATCTCCTCAATCAAGGGAGGACTTTAGGAGTGTTCCAGCTCGAGTCCGGAGGGATGAAGGACCTTTCAAAACAACTCCATATCGATACGTTTGAAGAGATCATTGCGGTAGGCGCCCTTTATCGCCCTGGTCCGATGGACATGATCCCTTCTTTCATCAACCGCAAGCATGGACGCGAGTCGAACGAGATCGATCATCCCCTGATGAAAGAGATTTTGTCGGAAACGTACGGCGTCATGGTTTATCAAGAACAAGTGATGCAGATTGCAAGCGCTTTGGCCGGATATACGCTCGGCGAGGGCGATGTTTTGCGCCGCGCTATGGGAAAAAAAGATAAAGAAGAGATGTCGCGGCAGCGGGAAAAATTCCTGGGCGGATGTGCAAAGAAAGATATTGATCACGAAACTGCTGGACGCATCTTCGATAAAATCGAAAAATTCGCTTCCTATGGGTTTAACAAATCTCATGCCGCCGCATATGCCTATCTCTCTTATGCCACAGCTTTTTTCAAAGCGAATTATCCTGGCGAATGGATGGCTGCATTGATGACTTGCGACCGAGACGATACTTCAAAGCTCGCTAAATTCATCGGCGAGGCAAAGAGCCTCCATATTCCGGTCCTTCCCCCTGACGTCAATCAGGCAGGCAGCGAATTTATCGCGACGAAAGAGGGGATCCGCTTTGCGATGTCGGGCATCAAAGGCGTGGGACAGGCAGCCGTCGATCTTGCCATCGAAGAAAGGGCCAAAAATGGTCCCTACCAAAGCCTTTTCGATTTTATCCAACGGGTCGATAAGACGCGCCTCGGCAAAAAACAAATTGAATTGCTCATCGAAGCGGGCAGTTTTGACTTTACAGGATGGTCTCGCGATGCGATGCGGGAAAGTGTTGAAGAGATGGTCGATCAATCCTCCAGAGACCAGAAAGAGGCCTCTTTAGGCGTGCTCAATTTATTTTCGTTGATAGAAGAACCTCAAAAGCCTTTTGCAACTCCGCCTCCTGTCCTGAAAAAATCGACCCAACTGCAACTGTTCCAACGCGAAAAAGAACTGCTCGGCTTTTACTTGACCGGCCATCCAATGGATGGATACAAAAAGATTTTAGGGCGCCTATCCTGCGTTCCTTTGAGCGAGCTCGAAAACCTTCCCGACAGCGCTGTATTTCGCGCGGCTTTTGTAGTGGAAGTTGTTGCTGCTAAGGTGTCTACAAAAAGTCAAAAAAAATTCGCGATCCTCACTATCAGTGATGGAATGGAAAGGTACGAACTCCCCATCTGGTCTGAAATGTTTGAAGAGAAAGGGGCGTTGCTCCGCGAAAATCAACTCCTTTACGGGGTGTTGCAGCTCGAGCGCAAAGATGGGGCAACCCAGCTCTCCTGCCGCTATATCGATGATTTAGCCGCGATCGACGAGGCTAAAATCAAGATCTGCGAAGATCTCTACGACAAATTGAAAGCGCAATCGAAAGCGCCCGAGCCAAAATGGAAAGCAGCCAAAGAAAAGGCAGCGGCGGCAGCTCCTGAAAAAGAGGAAGTGATCAAACTCAAACTCCGCCTCGATGCAGACAAGGTGCGCCTTAGCGAAATTCTCCTGCTCAAAGAATTATTCCGCTCTCATCCCGGCAAATCGACCCTTGAGCTTCATTTTGTCAGCGGACCAAAAAGACATGGGATCGTTTCTGTAGATTCCCAGTGGGGAGTGAAGGTCGACCAGACTTTCCAAGAAAAGCTCAGGACCTTGGCTGCAAAAATCAGCTGCATTATCGAATAAAAATTTAACCCAGTATATATTGACAGAATGGGGGAAGATCCCCTAACCTTTAAGGCTTATGAAAAAGTTGATTTCTACAGTAGTTGCCACTCTTTCGACCCTCCCTCTCTTTGCTTTAGAAGAGAACGAATTGGTATGGGATATCCCTCAAGGACCTTCCGTTCAGGAATACAATAGCGCTCTTCAGGATGCCATTGCCAAAGAGGATTGGTGGTCTGTCGTCGATTATGCTGAAATTATCTCTTACAACTTTCCCACAACTCCATTTGGTCCAGAAGCTGCATTTGTGATGGGAGAAGCCTATTTTAAATTAGGCGAGCTTGAATATTCCAACGACGCGTTTACCGCCTATCTGAATCATGCGATCTCACCCAAACATTTTGAAGAAGCGATCCATTATAAATTCCAGATCGCTGAACAATTTGCCAATGGCGCGAAAAAGCACATGTTCGCATCGATCAAGATGCCATCTTGGGTTCCGGCTCGCGAAGATGCTTTGAAAATTTACGATGAAGTGATTGCCGCGCTTCCCCATTCAGAAGTCACGGCGCAATCTCTCTTGAGTAAATCAAAAATCCAAGTCTATTTTGAAGATTTTAAACCGAGCATCGAAACCCTCGATCTTCTGATCCGCCGTTTTCCAAAGAATGACTTGGCTGCAGAGGCGTATCTTGAAAAGAACCGCATCTATTTGCTTCAAAGCCAAACGAACAATCTAGATCCTGATCTTCTGGATCTCGCCGACGTGAATTTACGCAAGTTCCGTTTGGCCTTTCCCCGCGAGCAACGTCTAGCGGAAGCGGACAAAATCTATGCAGATATGCAGGAGATTTTTGCGGATAATCTCTATGAGACCGGCCGTTTTTTTGAACGGACGAAAAAAGTTCCTGCCTCCATCATCTACTATACAAAAGTAATCGCTAAATATCCTGATACCCAGGCTGCGGATAGCGCACGTGAAAAACTCGAGAGCCTCCAAGCTGCTGGTAAGTTTTAATTTCTGGATTCTTATCCTTATATTTTTATCAGCATGCGGCTATCGCTGGCAGCCAGAATATCCTTATGAAACGCGGCCGAGCATTACCGTTCCTTTTGCTATTGGAGACGATGACGGATCTTTGACGAATGAAATCATCCGCACATTGAGCGCCTCTGGCATTGCCGACGTTCGCCATGCACAAGGAGACTATCGTTTGCAAATCGCGATCACGGGTTTCAATTTTGAGACGACAGGATACCGTCGCGATCGACAAAAAATCAGCGGAGAAATCAAAAAAAACCTGGTTGGATGCGAAGGGCGGAAGTTCATGACAGTAATAGCGACTCTTTATGAGGGGGACTCAGACCGAATCGCTTACGGTCCCTATCAAATTTGCGAAGATTCCGATTATGATTATGTCGATGGAGACTCGCTCCAAGATCTGGCATTCATCAATTCTTTCGGCGTTCCAACAACTGTTCTCCCATTCTCTCTCGGCCAACTGGAATCCAGCGAACAGGCTCAAGAAGCAGCGACAAGACCGCTCTATCGGAAAATTGCTCAAAAAATTGTCGACGTCATTCGCTCGGAGTGGTAGAAAGGAAACTAAAAAAATCCTCATCTTGGAACCGTACGCAACATTTTCTGCCAGAATAGATCAACTCCATCCAATGCAGGAATGGATCCGGAGTCAAATTGCCATCATGGCTTTCGATGTTTCTACTCTACGAAAAATTGAACTCGCATCTGAAGAAGCGTTGGTGAATATTATCAATCATGCATACAAGGACCATCCGGGGATCATCGAAATCCATATTTTGGTTTATCCTAAAAACTATGTTGAGATTCAGATACGGGACAAGGGGCCTCCATTCGATCCGCTCCAACATGAAGTGAAAATCGATAAAAATGCTCCTTTAGAAGAGCGAAAGGAAGGGGGGCTCGGCATCATGATGATACGCAAATACATGGACGAAGTCCATTATCGCCGCGATCACGATACAAATATCTTAATTCTGATCAAAAAACGGAAAATCTAATCCTTTTTTTCGAAGGAAGTAAGAGTCGCTTCTGTTTCCAACATATCGACCAGATAATGCTGAAGCACTTTCAAGACGTATCTTGGAGTGTTATAGACACCTCGGGTGGTGAATACGACTTCGAGATTTGCTTTTTCAGGATGGTTGAGTGCGATCAGCACAAACGTTAAGGGCTGATCCCCTTCCATCTTTGGAATGATCCAAACAATGAATTGTTCATTGAAGAGAGTGACTTTCTCGACGCTTTCAATGACGTGGAAATATTGGGTGAGATCGTCTGGATCCCCTTTGTCTTCTTGGAGTGCGCTGAGCAAGCCTTGTTCATGTAAAAAATGGAGATCGATATGAACAATTCCATCATGAGCCCATTGAGGGAGGTTTCCGATGTACTCTTTATAGATGTCTTCGATCTGAGCTGGGTTCAACATGGCTTGCCTCCTCCGCACCGTGTCCTCATTCTAGATCCTTTTTTTAGCTTTGTCAAGTATCTATTCAAGCTTGACGTGAGAAAATAGGTTCGTTTAACATGTCAAAATTTCCAGGGTATTTTTCATGCGTTTGGCCTTCTGCTTCTTGTGCTTTTGGATCTGCTCTTTATTCGGGGAATCTCTAGAGATAGAAGTGAATGCCCGCTCAGCGATTTTAATGAATGCTGAAACAGGAGCTATCCTCTATGAAAAGCACGCTCACATTCCCGCCTTCCCAGCGAGTATTACTAAAATCGCTACAGCCCTTTTTATTCTCGACCATAAGAAGCCTGCTCTAGATCAGGTTGTTACAGTAAGCGGCGAATCGCTAAAGATGAAATCTGTAAAAGTTCCCAGAGACTCGCAGCCCTCTTATTGGCAGGAGATTGATGGAACGAGAATGGGGCTCTTGAAAGGGGAAATCCTCTCTTTTGAAAACCTTATGTATGGACTCATGATGGTCTCAGGGAATGATGCAGCCAATGTATTGGCTGAGTCGGTTTCTGGAACGATCCCCACCTTTATGGATGAGATCAATCAATACATTAAAGGCTTGGGATGTCTAAACACACAATTCCGAAATCCCCATGGCCTTCATCATCCTGAGCACTTTACAACGGCTTACGATATTTGCCTGATCACCAAAAAAGCCTTGCAGATCCCTCAGTTTCGCGACATTGTTTCGACGATCTCTTACTCTAAGCCGAAGACAAATAAACAGCCTCAGACGGAAATCAAGCAGCATAACCCTCTTTTAAAGCCCGGAAAGCATTTTTATTCCAAAGCGATTGGAGTAAAAACGGGCTATCATTCAAATGCTCAGAATACTCTTGTCGCTGCTGCTGAACATGATGGACGGACGCTGATCGCCGTTCTCCTTGGATGCGAAAAAAGAACGGGTCGATATGAAGATGCGGTACGACTCTTTGAGATGGCCTTTGCTGAGAAAAAGGAAAGAAGACGGCTAGTTGGGCCAGAAAATCTATTCACTAAAGAAATCCCCGGCTCAAAGTCATCCCTCAATGCAGCTCCTTTCCGAGAAGTGGCTATTGAGTTTTTCCCTGCAGAGGAACCGGTTTGCAAAGCCTTTGTCTATTGGGATGTTCCCCCTCTTCCAATTCGTAAAGGGCAAAGAGTGGGCGAGATCCGCATTCACGATCAAGATGGAAGAGTTTTGCAAAAAGGGGATTTGGTCGCTAAAGAAGAGGTTAAAGCAACCCTTCTCTTCGTCTTACAAGATGCCTTCCACCGGATTTTCCACTAGATCAGTTTCCCATAAAGTTTGACCCATTGATCCAGAGTTAAGGTTTCTGGCCGTGCCGTAACCCCAATTCCACTTTCAATGAGCGCGTCTCTTATTTTCTCCACAGGAAACATTTTCTGAAGCGAAGTGGTGATCATCTTGCGCCGTTGCTGAAAAGCTTGGCGCACTATGGGAAAGAATTGCTTTGCATTGACCGGAGGCTGAGGTTGAAAATCCAAGCGGATGACCGTTGAGTCAACTTGTGGGCGAGGATAAAAACATCCTGCGCTCACCTTAAAGGAGTTTGCGAGCTTCGCGTAGAACTGAAGGAAGATTGTAAAAGAACTTGTTTCTCTAGAGCCGCTGCGGGCCGTGATCCGGTCCGCTACTTCTTTTTGGACCATGATAGTCAATGAAGAGAAAAGCGAAGAAAATTCACACAGCTTCTCAACGATCGGGGCTGTAATATGATATGGCAGATTCGCAACTACTTTCAGAGGGGCTTCAAGGCTGTTTAGAGGGAAATCCAAAAAATCAGCTTCAATCACAGAAAGCCTCTGATCTGCCGTTTGCAATCGGATAAGATGCGAAGCAAAAAGAGTATCCTTCTCGACAGCGTAGACGTGAGCTCCCGCTGCCAAGAGAACGGATGTAAGTCCGCCTGGTCCTGGCCCAATTTCTAATACGCGATCCCCAGGCTTTATTTCCGCCGTTTCCACAATTTTACGGGTGATATTAGGGTCGATCAGAAAGTTTTGAGATAAGCTTTTCTTAGGCTTAGCCCCGATTTCATTGAGGAAAGGAATCAGGTCCGATAAGATCATTCTAAAGAAAACGGATTTAGATCATCTGGCACGGTCTGCTTTATATGAGCTGTATCGAATCCATAGTGTTTGCGGAGTTTTTCAAGATAGTTTTGGGATTCTTGGACCATTGCTTTTTGGGTGAGTTCATTTTGGAGCTGATGGGCCATTGCTTCAAAAGACGAAGCAGGATGTTCTTCTTTGCGAACGAGGTAAAAAATGCGATAAACCGCTTTTCGGTCAACGCGGCTCATCTGGAAAGAAGGTTCGCTATAGGTTCCTGGCTTTAATGAGGCCAATGCAGTTCTATGCGCCTCGGAAAGATCTTTATCTGTCGCATCATATTCTGTGGAAAGCTGGATCGTTATCGTGTCTTTTTCAAAACTTTTAAGTTTATCGCCTAAAAGTTCGGGACTCTGTCCGCTTTGCGTCAGGAATTGATGGACATTTTGTGCTAGATCTTCTTCAGGATGGTCAGCGCGGATCGAAATAACGCGGTAGGTCCATTGGTTATACGCAGGATTTTCTTTGAGATAGAATCGGTACGCTTGCCGGATATCTTGGGGTGTTACGCTTTGCATCGCTTTCGATTGGATGAACCACCATGACATACGCCGTACGAGCATCTCTTTTCTGACCATTTTCCAGGTCTCTTCGTAGGTCAGGCCGATCTTGTCCAGAGTTTTCATCACATTGGGACCGAACCGTTCTTCCATTTCCTCGCGCACTTCTCCATCCGAGAGCTTCACTTCTTTTTCAAGCGAGTCTGCCATCATGAGTTCGTTATCGATCAATTCCATCAGGACATGCCGCCAGCTCACTTGATAAAACTGGAATCGGGCTTGGTTCGAGTCCGCTAAATGGGAATAATTTTGATGGAAAAGCATATCCATTTTTTTCTTCACGTCCATCATGGAAATGGTCGTACCATTCACCTTAGCGAGAATGGCGTTTTGAAAAGCGATTTTCGGTTCGCGCGAAAAATCGACCATTGGCATTTCTGCGGAGAGAACTGTGGCAAAAGAAAAAAGAGTAAGAAAAGTTTTACGCATGGTTCAACGGGGGTAAAGTGGAGGCCATCATAGCACGATCAAATTTTTCTGAATACAGCGGAATAAAAACCATCCATTCCTCCTGCTTTTGGCAGGAGAGAGAGGGGCTCGCCCTCAAGCTTGATAGGCAGATTCTGAGAAAAATAGTCTGCCTGCCCTTCATTTTCATCATCTAAAATGCTGCATGTAGCATAGACGATCCGGCCTCCAGGCTTCAAATAGGCCACTGCTTCAGCCATAATTTCTCTTTGCTGAGCCACTAACCGCTCGATCATCGCCCCGTCGATTTTCCATTTCATATCGGGGTTGCGCCTCAATGTTCCCGTGCCGCTGCAAGGTACGTCGACTAAAACCCAGTCCATTTTCCCTTTTATGGCTGCAAGCTGGGGATGTCCAGGAGCCAGACATTGGGAGTTCTGAATGCCGGCTCGTTTCAGCCTCTTGCGCGCTTCAAGGAGAACCCAAGGTCGGATATCATGTAAGTAAATTTGTCCTTTTCCTTTCATCAAGGGAGCAAAGGCCAAAGTTTTTCCTCCGGAGCCGCTGCAAAAATCCAAAACCGAGTCCCCAGGCTTAGCCTGAACCTGATCAGCGACCAATTGACTGCCTTCGTCCTGCACTTCAAAGAATCCTTCTTTGAACTCAGGAAGAGAAAAAAGAGGGGTTCTTTTTTTGAACTGGATGCCTGCGGGCGCCTGCTCGCAAGGAATGGCCTCAAATTGTTCCTGCAACTTTTTAAGGAGGTCTTCTCTTGAAATTTTTAACAAATTAGCGCGGATCGTAGTCGGTGCTTGTTCATTCAAGACCCTGCAAAGGCCCACGATTTTTTCTTTCCCGAATATTTTCAAAAATCGCTGATAGAGAAAATCGGAGATTCCCAGTCTTGCCGGTTCTGGAATAGATAGGTCTGCCCATTCTTCTTCCTTATGCAATCTTCGAAAGCACTCTAGGCGGTCGCCTTCATAGGAAGAAGGACAGATAGCGTCAATTAAAGTTTTCCATCGCATCATGCCGTAAAGCGTTTCACCGATCATTCTTCGGTCATGGGCGCCAATACTCTTATGGGCCCTTAAATATTCGCTTAAACACAGATCCAAAGGTTTATTTGATTCCGCAAAGTCCTGCAAGAAAGCAATAATATGGTGATCGCAAAATGGTACTCTCATAGGCAGGGCATTATATGAGATAGAAGATAAAGAAAGAAGGAGAATAGATGGGACTGGATTCCGGCTTTGATGATCGCAGAACTTCGTTCTGCTATCGCGCCTACGGCTACGCGACCTAGAGGTCAGCTCCGCCGTTTTCTACGGCGCGATTCCTCTTTGCCGGACGCTATCGCTAACCAGTCTCGGACTGCATCGCGATCCCAACTTCGTTGGGTCCCTTTCGCGATACAGAGATCGCCCTTCGGGCGTTTTAAATACTTATTTTGACTGATTTAGATTGTTTGAAGGAATTAATAATTATTATTAAGTGTAATTGACAATAACTAGATAATAGTTAAAAATTGCCGTTAAAAAACGGGAGTATTTCATGACTTTAGTATTAAGTTTGATTTTGAGTACAAGTCCTATTCAAAGTTCTGATTCGGTAGAGAAAGAAGTAGCAATCTCTGATATGAGAGATTTCTATGATGAAACCCAAGATGCTGTTGCCTACTATTCAAAGAGCAATCCAGCAGTGATGGAAGCATGCGAAAAATTTCTATCAGATCTGAGAAATAGCGAACTTCCTTTTGAAGAAATCGGCCGTATTTGCGATGCAATTCGTTTCTCTGCCAGAAAGCATGCTGATCAGACTCGGAAATGCCCGGGACATACACCTTACATCATCCATCCCATTGAAGTGGCGGATTCTATTCTCATGTTGGGAGGAGTGGATGATCCGAATATCCTCATCGCAGCTCTATTGCATGACACGGTTGAAGATACCAACACTTCTTTTGAAGAAATCAGAGAAGCTTATGGACCTGAAGTAGAAGCCTATGTACGAGAAGTCACCGATGATAAATCCCTTCCTAAAGATGTTCGCAAACAACTGCAAATTGACAATGCATCTCATAAGTCGGTTGGGGCTGCGATTGTCAAATTGGCAGATAAACTCAACAATTTGACCGATTTAGGTAGAAATCCACCCGCTGACTGGTCTCAAGAGCGAGTGGAAGCCTATTTTGTTTGGGCTAAAAAAGTGGTCGATGGACTTCCCCTTGTAAATTCTCCTCTCAAAGAAGCTGTCGATCAAACGATCGCCCAAAGAGGGTAATACAATCTAGCCCCGGATTCCCGGGGCTCTAAGCCATTCTAGTAAAATATGCAGCGTTTTGAGATTGTAATGGGAGGAACCTATCCTAATAAAAAGTTTCCGTCGATTTTTCGGTTCTTTTGAGCCGATTTTCGATTCAAGACGTGGGGGGCAATATCGACAGTGTATATAGCCCCCCAAGTTTGAAGTCGAAAAGCGGCCAAAATAATCCAAAAACTCGACGAAATATTTTATTAGGATAGGTTCAAGGTGAGGGTCTTATGAGATTTTTTAGAATGTGCGCGATTGTACTTGCGCGGTTTTTCATCAGCGCGGTCTTTCTTGCTGGCGCAGTGGGTAAAATTTTAAATTGGCATGATACGGAAAAAAATTTGATGAACACCTTGTGCGATTGGCAAGGCTACATCGGATTTTCCGAATCAGCGCAAGGCTGCATAGCGACAATAACCCCTTGGACCCCGCTTCTTTTGATTGTGGCCACTCTTTGTGAACTGATCGGCGGCTTACTGGTGTTGTTGGGAATTAAAGAAAAATTAGGGGCTGGCCTGCTCATCCTCGTTTTAATCCCTGTCACGATCCTCATGCATCAGTTCTGGTTTGTTGATGGAAGCGCTCGGGAATTGCAGACGATCATGTTCTTAAAGAATCTCGCTATTATAGGCGGCCTCATCATGATTGTTTTACATGGTGCGCAAGCAAAATCAGGCGGAGGAGGCGACTCTTTTCCTCCAATGAAATTTGGATAATGAGTGTTTTGGATCGCCTTCATTAGTAGCTTACTTGTGGTAGCTTTCGGACAGCCAGCTTGGGTCCCAGGTCTTGGCATCATCGCCGCCTGTATCGGTTTTGCTTGTTTTTGGCGGGCCATGTTGTTAGTGCCTCGAACAAGAGATCGATTTATCCTTTCTGTCATTTGGTATACAACGGTTCAGGGAATCCAGCTCTCTTGGATGACTTCTTCTCACTACATGGGCCCCTATATTTTCTTGGTTTTTCTTTTCCTGGTCCTTGGCTGTGGGATTCAGTTTGGGCTACTCTCTTTCTTTTTTAAACCTGGAGAACCCCTTTCGTATCGCACCTCACTTGGAATTGCAGGAACTTGGGCGATCATGGAATGGAGCCGGATCTTTTTCCTGACAGGATATACTTGGAATCCAGTCGGCCTTGCTTTATCTGATTCGAGCTATTCTCTGCAGCTTGCAACTATTTGGGGTGTATTTGGCCTTTCCTTTTGGGTCATCCTAGTTAATGCAGCAGGTTTAAAGGCTTTATTTTTAGAAAAAACAAAAAAGAGTTTGGCAATTTGGGTCTGCCTTGCAATTTTCCCCTATGTTTTTGGTTTCTGCCACCAAATGTGGGCAGAAGGAAAAATGACTCAGGCTAAGACGATCTCTGTTGTTTTAGTGCAAACGAGCTTGTTTCCTGAGCAAAAAGATTATTGGAAAAGCCGCAGAGATTCCCATGTGCCCGCATTGGACCAATGGGAGAGGATTTTCAGCTATCTTGAAAAAGAAGAAAAGATCGACTTGATCGTCCTTCCTGAAGCGGCACTTCCTTTAGGAGCACACCGGGAGATCTATCCTTTAGAGTTAGTGAAGTTTCATTGGCAGACTTGGTTCGGGGCAAAAGCGCTGGAAGATCTTCCTCCTTTGCAGCCTCCTTTTGCAGTTTCTAATTGGCAACGAGGGGCTCACGATTGGAAAGTGAATAACGCCTTTCTTTGCCAAGCTTTTGCAAATCACTTCAATGCTCATGTCATTATTGGTCTTGATGATCATGATATTGAGCAAAATGCAAAATACAATGCCGCGTTTCACTTTCAGCCTCAACAAACAGCCCCTCAAAGGTATGAAAAGAGGGTTTTGGTCCCTGTCTCAGAATATGTTCCTTTGCAAAATTGGAACTGGATATCGAGTTTTCTTCTCGACAATTTTGGCATTGGGGAATCATTTGATCCAGGAACTGAAGCGAAAATCTTTCATGCCGCAATACCCATTGGCGTCTCCATATGTATTGAAGAAACGTTCAGCAATTTAATCCGCGATTTGCGATTGAAAGGCGCTGAGCTGTTTGTCAATATTTCGAATGATGTTTGGTTTCCTGCATCTCGGCTTCCTCAACAGCATTTCGATCATGGAAGGGTCCGCGCTGTTGAGAATGGAGTTTGCAGCGTCCGTTCCTGCAACACAGGCGTCACTGGCGCAGTGGATTGTTTCGGGCGTCTCATTAAACAGCTGGAGCCTTCCGAAACTGACGGCGGGGCTCTCTACCTTTCCTTGCCTGTCCGATCTTATAAAACTTTATATACTTTGTGGGGCGACGGAGCAATTTTGGGAATGAGCTTGGGATTTGCAATATTTGGCCTCCTTCGCTGGAAGAAAAAGTTGCCCTAAATGGGAGCGCTGCGTTAACTTTCTAGCTAGTAATATTCTGCCACAGATAGGTTTTTTGAATTTCTTTCGCCGACTGATGAGAGGTACTAATTGACCGGTTCCGATCCTGCACAGATGCAGAAAACCCTTAAAAAAGAAGCTTCTGTTTCTGGCATCGGCCTATTTACAGGCGATAAAGTTTCTTTAAAAATTTCTCCCGCTCCTATCAATCACGGAATCATCTTTCAAAGAGTGGATTTGCCAGGAAAACCTGAAATTCCCGCTCGCCTTTCTTTTGTCAGGGAGGCTCCTCGCTGTACCCGGTTGGCATCGGAAAAAGCAAGCATTCTCATGGTTGAACATCTCCTGTCAGCTCTTTATGCTCTTGGGATCGACAATGCTCATATTGAAGTGGAAGGGCCTGAAATTCCTGCAGGAGACGGAAGCGCAAAAATCTTTGTCGATCTGCTCGATAAAGTGCAACTCCAAGAACAAAAAGCGCCTCGCCGAATAGCGCGAATTACAACTCCTATATTCTGGTCTGAAGGCGAAGTGCATCTCATTGCTCTTCCATCGAACGAATTCAGATTGAGCTACACGCTCCATTACCCTCATTCTCCCATCTTACGCTCTCAGTATTATAGTTTCTCATTGAACGCTGAGCGTTTTAAAACGGAGATCGCTCCTTGCCGCACCTTTTCTCTTTATGAAGAAATTCTTCCGTTCATTGAAAAAGGACTGATTAAAGGCGGGGGACTCGAAAACGCACTCGTCATTAAAGGGGACCAGATTTTAAATCCTGAAGGGGCCCGTTTTTCTGATGAGATGGTTCGGCATAAAGTTTTAGATTTAATCGGGGATCTCGCTTTGATCGGAGCCCCTATTCTCGCGCATATCATCGCTGTCCGCTCGGGACATGCGAGCAATGTCGCCTTTGCAAAGATCTTCTCAAAATCCGCAAACTTGGAGAGCCCTTGATGGCAGACCGGCCTTATATTTTCAATGCAAAGGAAATCGAAAAAATTTTACCTCACCGCTATCCCTTCCTTCTCGTGGATCGTATTATCAAAATCAATCTCGAAGAAAATGAAATTGTCGGATTAAAAAATGTGACTGTGAACGAACCTTTTTTCCAAGGCCATTTTCCTGGCGTTCCTATCATGCCCGGTGTATTGATTTTGGAAGCGCTTGCCCAGACGGGCGGAGTGTTAGTCCATCAGAAAGGATATGACAAAAAAATCGCGGTTCTCTTGAATGTAGCCAACGCAAAATTCCGAAAACCTGTGTTGCCTGGTGACGTTCTTCATTTGCATGCAAAGGGGATCCACATCAGCGGGAATGGAGGAAAAATCAAGGCTAAAGCCTTGATTGGAGGAGAGCTGCTAGCGGTTGAAGCAGAGCTCAGTTTTGCCCTTGTAGATAAAGACCAATTGTAAAGCCTTTAGAATCGGATTTTCATGTCTAATATACATCCTCAAGCCGTTGTTGAGCCCGGAGCCAAAATCGGCAATAATGTCACTATCGAAGCTTTCGCCGTTGTTAAAAAGACGGTGGCTCTGGAAGACAATGTCGTCATCAAATCTCATGCATATATCGATGGGAATACAACGATTGGGGAAGGCACTATCATCTGGCCCAGTGCAAGCATCGGAACAAAAACGCAAGATCTGAAGTTCCGCGGCGAAAAAACGTATGTGACTATCGGGAAGGGATGCGAAATACGAGAGTTTGTCACGATCAATTCTTCCTGTCAGGAAAATTCCACTGTTAAGATTGGCGACAATTGCCTGATTATGGCTTATTGCCATGTAGCGCATAATTGCGAAATCGGAAACCGCGTTGTCATGTCGAATAGCGCTATGCTGGCTGGTCATGTGATCGTGGAAGATTGCGCAATTATCGGCGGAATGACGCCTGTGCACCAATTTTCCCGTATCGGATGTTACGCAATGGTAGGCGGTTTTAGCCGCGTTCCTCGCGATATTCCCCCCTATACGGTAGGCGGCGGATTTCCTTATAAATTCGGTGGCGTGAATATCATCGGGCTAAAACGGCACAAATTCCCCTTAGAAGTACGCATTGCTTTGAGCAAAGCCTTCAAGATTACCTATCGTTCCGGCCTTCGATTGGAAGAAGCCATTGCGCAAATCGAAAATGAAGTCGAATCTCACAAAGAAGTGCGTCATTGGATCGATTTTTGCAAAACCTCGAAAAGAGGACTTATCGGGCTTGAAGGAATCACCCGAAATGGGTCTGTCGAGGGAGAATCAGAAGAACAATATTTTGAAGAGTGAAACGCAAAATCGTCTTTTTCGGCACCCCCTTTTTTGCAGCGGATATCCTCCGCTACCTTCTGGAAAACAACGTTCCTATAGTTGCAATAGTTACCCAGCCAGACCGGCCTAAAGGGAGATCTCTGCAGCTCTCTCCATCCGCAGTCAAGTTGGTAGCCCAAGAACTCGTCCCAACGATCCCTATTTTCCAGCCTGAAAAAGCTTCCCAAGAACCTTTTTTAAACGATCTTGCCGCCTTGAAAGCAGATCTATTTGTCGTTGCCGCTTTCGGGCAGATCCTCCCTCAAAAACTCCTTGATATTCCCCCACTTGGGTCGATCAATGTCCATCCTAGCCTCTTGCCTAAATATAGGGGCGCCACTCCTATACAAAGTTCCCTGTTGGATGGAGCCAAAGGAACCGGTGTCTCCATTCAAAAAATGGCTTTAAAAATGGATGTGGGAGATGTCATAGCCACAACGAAAATAGATATTCCTTCCTCCATGACTTTTGGTGAATTAGAGAAAAAACTTTGCGACCTTTCTAAACCTCTTCTACTTTCTGTCATCCATTCCTATGAAAAAGGAATTCCTCCCGGAACTCCCCAAGACCCTAATTTGGCTACCTATTGTACAAAAATTGAATTGGAACAAGGGGAGATCGATTGGAAAAGGCCCGCTCAAGAACTCCATAATCTCATACGCGCCTTTTCGCCCCGTCCAGGCGCCTGGTGCTGGGTACAGTCAAATCATGATAAAAAAAGATTGAAAATCCTCCGTTCTGAATTTCTCACAAAAGAGGGTGAATCAGGCGAATGGATTTCTCTCCCCGATGCGATCGTAGCCTGCGGCCAGGGCGCTTTAAAGCTTCTTGAGGTCCAGCCTGAAGGGAAAAAAGCAATGAGCGGACCCGACTGGCTCCGCGGTCAAAAGATTCCCTCCCAATTTATAATTTAAATTACATTCTTATTAAAATAATAATCGCATCTGTTCATTAATAATCAGTATGTTTATTATAAGCCTGAAAAATTAGAAAGGTGATTATTATGTCAGCGCTAGTACAAATACAACCAAATCCGAATGCAGGCAGAAAGCCGCACGAACATGTGCTTGAATTCATTGGATCTGCAGCTGGGATCTTTCAAAGTTCCCGATTAGCGCAGAGAACCATCAAGCTTGCCAATGAGGTTCGTTATGAAGCAGGCGCAGGATACTCACCCGTTCTTTCAGATCTCGATAGTAAATTCTTCTATGGTTGGGCAATGCTCGGGGTATACCGCCTCCCTGCCATGTATATGAATGCAGTAAAAACAGTTAAAGAACTCCAGGAGCCAAATGTTGTTCCAGGAGAACTCGCCAGAAAAGCTGTGAAGACTGTAAACGCGGTTTGCGAACCCATTGCTCTTACTGCCAACGTTTTTGGCCTTCTCACAAAATCTAGAGTGTTAGCGCCTTTAGCGGCTGTGACCGATCTGATGGCAGATGCTGCAGATCTCACTTTGGCTGCTGATGATTTCAGTAAGATGTCTAAGATGCAAAAATCAGTCGAAGTATTAGATGTCAAATCAGATGTGCGTCAAAACGTCGAACATTCAAGAAAGCATGCGATGATCCGAATCGCCAAAGCTGTTTGCTCGGTTGTTGGGGGAATCCTAGGACTTCTGATTCTCGCTTTAGGCGGGCCTATAGTTCCTGGAATCATTCTTGTTGTGATTGCACTCGCTTCGACAATTTTTGCAATCTACGGCCATTTCTACAAAGAGACGCGGCCTAACAAAATGATCGATGCGTACGCGCATCCGCCGCTTGTTGCTGCTACCTAAAACAAGATTTTTTCTTTAGAAAAAAAATCGATTGTCTTTTATGCAATCGAAATTTATCATGCTGCCCTCAATTTTCCTTATAAAACAACGAGGTATCTATGGCAGCAGCAGTTCTACAACCACAACAACTACAACAGTGGCCAAAAGTAGCCGAAGTTAACGGACTTCGCATCAATATTTCTAAAAGCGATAAATATCTAAATAAAGATGGCACAGTCAAAAAAACCATGGACCACATTATTGATATGTGTAGTGGAACAGACATTGCCTTTCGCATATTTCAATTCTGCGAACGAACCACCAAAATCGTTGTAGAGATTTTGGTTAAAATGGGAAGTTCAATGGCAGGCTTCTTTAAAGATGTTGCCGGTAAATTCCTCATTGCTTGGACATTCTTGACCATTCCGCGTCTTCCATCTGTTACAAAAGACGCGTTGGCGTCTCTTAAAAAAGTGAGTGCACCTAACGAAGCGAATCCGCTTCCTGGATCTGTAAGTCGAAAGGTAGTTGAAGCTGTTAAAAATACAGCTGATGCTTTGGCGATGTATCTATATACCATTTCCTTATTTGCAGGAAACATGGCTTGGAAAAATGCTGGGGATGTTCCCGACCTTATCAACAACGTCGCAGATGCGCAATTGTCCGCTCAAGACATGTTGTTGGCTCGGAAGCATATTCAGGCAGTGGAAGCGAAAAATATGGATGCCGATATTCACAATGCTTTGGTCCATACTCAGCGCTACTCTTTCCTCAAGTTGATGAAAGCCGTCTGCTCAGTTGCAAGCGGTGTGCTAGGACTGGCTCTTCTCGCGTTAGGAGGCCCAATTCTTCCTGCAATTGCTTTGATTGCCGTCTCTTTGGCAAGCACTGTATTTGCAGTCATGGCCAACTTCTACAAGTCTACGAACCAATACAAAATGGTCGAATTCTTCAACAGAGAACATGTTCAGCTTGCTCCAACACAAGCATAATCTATTCTTTAAGGGCGCCCTGCGGCGCCCTCCTTTCGTAATATGGTAAAAAAGTCCTTACAATCTTCTGAATGGCTCCTTGTAGGTAGCCTCCTTGCAATTCTCGCCTCTCTTGTTCTAGTTGCAAAAATCAATCTCTACCTATCTTCAGAAACGCTTTCAAATTTTCATTTAGAACCCGAAAAACTGATTGAAATATCCATCTCCGGAGCTGTCCATAAGCCAGGCATATATCAGATTTCCCAAGGAATGCCTTTAGAGAAGGCATTGAAAAAAGCCCGTCCTAAGAAGAACGCATGCTTGAAAAAACTGGATCTAGAACAAAAGGTAGAAACCCCTTTGCAAGTGGTCCTCGAGGAGCTTTCTGAGATTGTTGTGACTATAGAAGGCGCTGTTGAAGAGGCCGTCGAACTGCGGTTAGAGCCGGGGGCTCGGATCTGCGATCTAAAATCAAAGATTCGATTGACAGAAGAGGCCGATCGCCGCTTTTTTAAACGGCGCAGAATTCTCAAGGATGGAGAGAAAATCACGATTCCCAAAAAATCGGTTGAGTAGAATCCGACGACTCTTTATGATCCTACAGCATATTAATTGTCGTTCTTGCGAACGAATCCAGTTCACGCATGCCACCCCAGGCGAAAGGTTTGCGGGTTAAGCGCGGTAGAAATGAGCAGAGAATTAAATTGAGCGAAAAGAACTCTTTTTGCTAATCTCTTTGCTTGCTCTCTTTAGAGCTGTTTCCAAAAGTGGAAACGGTTGACTATCTGCGCAAGACCTTATCAAACCTAAATTTGGGCCTAATAGGCTTGCGGACCTGAATGGAAATTCTGAGATGGAAAAGGAAAACCCTATGTCGCTGACATTGATTGGCCAGAAAAAAGGAATGGCGCAAGTCTTCGATCAAGATGGAAAGCTGATTGTCTGTACGGTCAT